>JALQVV010000032.1 GCA_023260255.1 Candidatus Saccharimonadia bacterium | reverse complement strand
CGTGGGTACATGCGCAAGTTTGGCCTCAGCCGTATTAACTTCCGTGAAAAAGCAAGCAAGGGTGAAATCCCTGGCATAACAAAGAGTAGCTGGTAGAAGGAAAGGAGAAAACGATATGTCACTACAATCTACAGACCCAATCGCCGACCTTCTGACCCGTATTCGTAACGCGGCACTTGTCGGTAAGACCGAAGTTCGCGTTCCAACAAGCAAACTCAAGAAGGTTGTCGCAGAACAACTAAAGGCAAACAACTACCTTGCAGACGTCAAAGAAGAAGCTGGCAAGCCACGTGGCACGTTGGTTATCACGATCAACAAACCAGGTGAAAACAGTGTGATCAACGAGTTGACGCGCCTGAGCAAACCTGGCCGCCGCGTCTACGTCAAGGCAGACGAAATTCCAAAAGTAAAATCAGGCCGCGGATTGGTTTTGGTCAGCACCTCAAAGGGTGTTATCACTGGCCAAGAGGCTGCTAAGCAACGTCTTGGCGGAGAGTTGCTCCTAAAGGTTTACTAGAATGAGAGATGGGTTTATCGGTCGAGTCGAAGTCGGAGGCAAGGAATACATTGCCTATAGCGAAAGCGAAACCGAGGACCAAATAAAAGAGCGTATTGCCAGACAGCAATTGGCTGCGGCGAAAGTTCTGGAAGTTCTTGTAAATATAGCAGTAGAGCATGAGGTGAGCCCTCACTCTGTAGTAACAGAACTGGACCACCTTACAAAAGAAGTAAATTAAGGAGAACAAGATGAGTCGAATCGGAAAACTACCAATTCAAATTCCATCAGGCGTGACAATCACGGTCGATTCAGATGTTATCACTGTCGAAGGCTCAAAAGGCAAACTGACAGTACCGCATCTGAGCGACGTGACAGTCAAAGTTGAAGATGGAGTCGCAACTGTCACCCGTAAGGATGACGAACGCGTCGCGAAAGCCCAGCACGGCTTGCAGCGTGCGCTACTAGCAAACGCAGTTGAAGGCGTCACCAAAGGTTTTGAAAAGAAACTCGAAGTCAACGGCGTCGGCTTTCGCGTTGCAACCAGTAACAATGTACTTGATATGAGTCTTGGCTTTAGCCACCCGGTCAAATACACTGCGCCAGCAGGTATTTCGGTGACCAACGACAAGATGACGATCATCGTCAGCGGCATCGACAAACAGCAAGTTGGTCAAGTTGCGGCAGAAATTCGTGCACTGAAAAAACCTGAACCGTACAAGGGTAAAGGTATTAAATATGCTGATGAGCAGATTTTGCGTAAAGCAGGAAAGACAGGTAAGTAATCATGGCAGACCTCGCTAAAAAACTACTGAACAAAAGCCTGCGCAAGAACCGCGTACGGGCACGTGTCAGCGGCACGGCTGAACGCCCTCGTCTGACTGTCACGATTAGCAACAAGCATGTCAGCGCCCAGCTGATCGACGATGTTGCTGCCAAAACACTTGCCGCAAGCACGACGGTTGGCAGCAAGCAAACCGGCAGCCTGAAAGAACAAGCTGCATTTGTTGGTACTGATATTGCGAAAAAGGCAAAGAAGGCAAAGATTGAAAAAGCAGTTTTTGACCGCAATGGTCGCCAGTATGCTGGCCGCCTGAGCGCGCTTGCAGACGCTGCACGTAAAGAAGGATTGGAGATTTAGTATGGCTGAACAACAGACAGCACAGACTACCCCACGTGATGGAGCTCGTAGCCCACGTGGTGGCCGACGCGATGACCGTCGGGCACAGGCACCACAGGAGCCAAAGGAATTTGAAGAAATTGTCATCAATATCGACCGTGTTGCACGTGTTGTCAAAGGTGGCCGCCGCTTCCGTTTCAAGGCACTCGTAGTTGTCGGTAACAACAAAGGTAAAGTTGGCGTAGGTGTCAGCAAAGGCCAAGATGTGCAGACAGCTGTGGCCAAAGCGACCGACGTTGCTAAAAAGCACCTGATCACCGTACCTGTCGTGAACGGAACAATTCCACACGATGTCGAGACCAAACTGGCTGGCGCGCACGTGCTCATCAAGCCTGCAGCACCTGGTACCGGTATTATTGCTGGTGGTGTTGTTCGCCAGATTATCGGTGTCACTGGTATCAACAACATGCTTTCTAAGAGCCTTGGCTCAACCAACAAAGTCAACATTGCCTATGCAACGATTGACGCGTTGAAGAGCTTGGTTCCTAAAGACCAATGGCTGAACGCCAAACCTGCAAAAGCAGAAAAGAAAGCTCCAGCTGCTAAAAAAGTAGCGAAAGAGGAGGCTAAGTAATGACAAAGTACAACGAACTCCAAGTAAGCGCTAACAAAGGCAAAAAACGCGTTGGTCGCGGTATTGCAGCCGGTCAGGGCAAGACTGCTGGTCGTGGTACCAAAGGTCAAGGCGCTCGTACAGGTAAAAAACTGAGTGCAACATTCATGGGTGGCCAGCGCTCACTCGTCACTGCCGTGCCAAAGCACCGTGGTTTCAAGAGCCTCCGCACTCCAGCACAAGTTGTCTACCTTGACCACTTGAACGATTTCAAGGGCAAAACAGCCGATAACTTCACTTTGTTCGAAGGTGGTTACATTGCAACACCATTCCACACTGTCAAAGTCATTGCACGCGGTGAACTCACTGCCAAGGTCACTTTGAAGGTACAGGGTGCAAGCAAATCTGCTCAGGAAGCGATTGCTAAGGCTGGCGGAAGCTTCGAAAAGGTCCCCACACCGCTCAAAAAGAGCACCAAAGAAGCCGAAAAAGCTGATAAGTAATCGACCTTGATTCTTGTAAAATAGTCCCTGAATGAAGGGGCTATTTTATTTAACAAACAATGACAGTATCAACCCCAGAACGAATAGCATGCTGACGCGGCGATTGGCAGCAAAGGCATAACCTGAGAGATATACAGGCCAAGGAGCATTTTTTGGTTTCTTTGTCGGGCGAGGCTTGCTGAATATTTTGATCGTTCGCCACTGAATAGGCAATGCGAATAAGGCAAGTAACACTGGCCACTGAACGACGCCCATTACAACGAGCAGGACGGTCAAGATCGGCTGTAGCGCTAGGATCGTTACGACAAACCAGCGTGCTGCAGATTCGCCAATGATAACTGGCAAAGTGTGAACGCCCTTTACTTTGTCTTCTTTCAACTTATCGGTATGTTTGCCCATCAGGATAGCAAGGCCAGCAAGATTAAATACAGCGCCAAATGCCGCGACACCCCAGTTCCACTCGCCACTGAGCACCAAATAAGTACCGCCAATCATGAGCGGTCCCCACACTAGAAACATCGCAATCTCGCCAAGGCCAATCCATTTGAGTGGCCACGTATAGAACAGAACGAGTAGCACACCGATGATAAGAAGCGGTAATATACTCATGCCGACAAGCGCCAATAGCCACAAACCACAGGCAAGCGCAATAAGACCATTAATTGCAGTAAGTAAAAGGTGATGACGTTCCGACCAAAATCCATGCTCGAGCGGCTGGTTGCCGTAGATCGTTCGGAAATAATTGTCTTTGTCGATACCTGTTTTGCTATCCGTCCAGTCATTCAGGAAGTTATTTGTCGCATGCGCAAATGTCAGACCAATCAAGCAGAGTATAAATCTCAACCAGTCAAAATGGCCATCGTGTAGCGCAAGGAGTGTTCCGACCAATACTGAAAAAGGCGTCATTACAACAACGGCAAAGCGTGTCGCCAGTAACCAATGTGAAACTCCATCGAGTTGATCCCATTCATCCTTCGATACCTTTGGGATATTACTGATTGCTTGCCCCCAAAACGTGAAATTCATTAACACCCTTTCTGTTTTGTGATAAAACGTTATGCATATTGTAGACGACTGCGAGTTCGCATACAATGGCTATGATATGCATCCAGAATTTCAAGAGCAGCTTATTCAGTACGTGACAAGCACAACGACCCTTGGGGATGCTGAGCGGCATCTTTTACAGACAGAAAAAGCTAAGTTTGTCCGTCCGGCATATGTTTTTGCTTGCGGCAGCGCACTCGGTTTGACAAATGACCAACTCCTGAACGAAGCTGGTGCCGTGGAGCTCATGCATACCGGAACGCTTCTCCATGACGATATTATCGATGGAGCTACAGAGCGCCGGGGCAAAGCAAGCGTCAATGCCAAATACGGAAACAAGTTAGCAATTCTCGGAGGCGATGCTTTGTTTGCTCAATCGCTGGCATTGCTCCTGAACACGCCTCAACCCGAAAAAGCTGTCGGTATTGCCGCAAAGACCTTGATGAACATAACCGAAGCAGTTGCTGCAGAACTCGATACGTACCAGACTAAGGCAGCCACTAAAGAACAGCTTTTAGAAATTGTCGATGGTAAAACCGGGGCGTTATTTGCGCTTTGTGGCTATTTGGCAGGTTTAGCAGGAAATAACATAAAAGCTGCGGAGCAATTTTCGCATATTGGGATGCTTATGGGACAAGTCTTTCAAATCAATGATGATATTGACGACCTCGAAGAAGACAAGCGCAGCAATGTATTGACCATTCCTTTGCTCCTCGGAGAAGAGGCGGCACGCGCGCACGTCGATTCGATCCTTGGCAACATACGCACGGCTGTAGAGTCGCTCGAGGTGACAAACTCATCCAAACAGGATCTGCTGTCGACCGTTGGTGCCACCCTGCGCATGGCACTATAAATATCGACTTAATAGTTTGTAAAAAATATAGTACAATAGATACAAATCAAGTGAGGCTGACAAACAGGAATACCCAATGAACTGGAAAACTATTTTTCGATCGCTCAAAAACCGTGACATGCAAAAGCGCGTTGGTATCGTGCTTGGACTCATTGTCGCTTATCGTCTACTGGCACACGTACCGGTACCACTCGCAGAACCAACGAAACTAAAGGAGGTTATTGACAGTGTTGTCAGTTCGACTGACTTTGGTGGTTTCTTGAACCTTCTGTCTGGTGGTGCACTCGCTAGCTTTTCGATCGTGCTAGTTGGCTTGAGCCCCTTTATTACCGCCAGTATTATCACGCAGCTTCTTACAAAAGCAATTCCAAAACTCGAAGAACTGCACAAAGATGGCGAGTCTGGAAGACGGCGAATCAATCAGTGGACTCGCTTACTGTCAGTACCATTAGCTATTGTTCAGTCGATTGCATTTATATACATCCTTCGTCAAACAGTACTTGCAGGTAATACCGCCGTACTTGATAATGCAACTCCAATTGAGTGGACAGTTGCAGTACTTGCGATGACCGCCGGAGCTATTTTATTGATGTGGCTAGGTGAACTGGTGACGGAGCAGGGAATTGGTAACGGTATTTCTATGTTGATTTTCGCGGGCATCATCAGCCAATTACCGTCAACATTAGCGACACTAGGTAACTCACTGACCGATACATCTAAGGATAGCCTGCATGTATTTAACTGGTTTACGCTCCCGGTGAATCCGACTGCATTCTGGGTATCGCTGATTATTGCGGTCGCATCGCTCCTCGTGCTCTACTTGCTGGTCAAGATCAACGAAGCTCAACGTGTTATCACGATTAATTATGCTAAACGTGTCCAAGGTAACAGTAGCTATGGTGGCGTCAAAAGCATCCTGCCTATCAAGCTGATCGCTGCCGGTGTGATCCCCGTCATCTTTGCCGTTGCGTTTCTAAGCCTACCAGCGTTTGTCGGCCAGGTCCTAAAAGCGAGTGGTAACGCACAATACCTTGAACTAGCCAACAATCTCATCACCTGGTTCCAGGCCCCACAGCCAGGCCAGTTCACTGGTGATACGTTAGCTGCGCTTGTGTATCCCGCTAGCTACTTCGTTCTCGTGATTATCTTTACCTATTTTTATACTGGCATTGTCTTTAATAGCAATGAAATCGCTGAGAATCTGCAAAAACAGGGTGGGTTTATCGAAGGTGTCCGCCCAGGTCTTCAAACAGAAAAATACTTATCACGCACTGTTAATCGACTCATCCTCTTTGGCTCATTCGTGCTTGGCATGATCGCCGTATTGCCGTTTATTGCCGAGTACGCTTTCGCGCAGGCTGGTATTACGGGATTACAAAATCTCGCTATTGGTGGTACTGGTATCTTGATCGTCGTGTCTGTCGCACTTGAAAGCCTTCGCCAAATCAATTCGCGCGCGCTCATGGTGACATACGACGACTATAAATAAAACACTGTAACAAATTTATTAGGTAATGGCTGGGCTACATATTCAACAAAAAAAGGAAGTAAAACCTCTCCGGTGGATCGTACTTGCTCTTCTTGCAGCACTTCTTGTTGTAGCAGGGTACTATGGGTATCAGTGGTTTATTACGGGTGAAAAGCCACCTGTCGTGCCGTTGCCGGCGTCGGCACTTGCAGATCCGTCCATTGATGAGTCTCCCGTCACACAGACAATGATTGATAATTATACGGTACCCGCGACGCACCCTCGTTACATTAGCATTCCCGCACTCAATGTCGTCAATGCACGGGTTCAGTCTGTAGGCCTCACCAAAAACAATACGCTCGATACGCCAAAAAACATTTCCGACACCGCATGGTACAACAAAAGCGCCACTCCCGGTCAGGGCTACGGATCGGTTGTCATCGATGGACATAATGGTGGCATATCCCGTGACGGTGTTTTTGCCGGTCTCGATAAGCTAAAAAAGGGTGACGAAATTGTCATTGAACGTGGTGACGGCGAAAAAATCACTTACACAGTCGTCGAAAACAAAACCGAATCGCTCAAGGACGCCAACACAACGGGCATGAAACGCTTGATGATGCCGTTTGATAAATCAAAAGAAGGATTAGGATTGATTACGTGTGCTGGGAAATGGGTGCCCCGTGATAAGGTGTTCGATCAGCGCATTCTTGTACGCGCCATTGCGGAATAAGTTTGTGCTTGCATAGCTTGCCAACAAAACGCATAATGTCCGGAAATGAGTAGTGCATACAAGCATCAGCCGGAATACCGGCAGAGCCCGTTAGAGCCGGAAATTCGTGAGGCGGCTTATGGTGCATTCATCGACTCAACCAACATAGACCGCGACTGCGAACAGCTCCCAAGTGGGATGTACGTCGCCAAGACACCACGTTTTGATAAAGAATCTCTATTCGATGAAATCAACGAATGTTCGAATATTGGTCAGCTAGCCACACAACAAGCGTTATTTGAATTAAAAATTTTAAAAATTATAGATTACAGCGATGCCCATAGTGCGATTGTTCACCCGCAAGCAATTATGTTTGCTGACACCTACCAGGAAGAACACGCCAAACAAGCCTTTCGCTATGTAGCTCATGGGAAAAGACAATATTTCTGGGATGGATCAGCTGGAGCAATACGTGAAGTGCGGGATCGGCAAGCGGCCTATGAGGAGTTGAAACAGATGGGCCGCCTAAACCGTTCACCGACAATTCCTCGTCATATAGGGCAATTTGTATCACATCGTTTGCGTAGATAGTTCAGACCTTGACGGCCGACATTGTTTTGCTACAATAGAATTATCGTTTGAATCTCGCGGTAAAAACGCGAAAGTCTTTGAGAGAAACTCTTTACGCACGCATTTTTTTCATGTATAATGAACCATTGTTAACTATGGCGAGTCAAAAAGAAGTCATCAAACTGGTCGGCAAGGTCGTGGAAGCACTGCCGAACACTCAGTTTCGTGTCGAATTGGAGAACGGTCATAGCGTGCTGTGCCATATTTCGGGCAAAATGCGCAAGCATTACATCCGGTTGGTACCAGGCGACAGAGTGGAAGTTGAGTTAACCCCCTATGATCTTACAAAGGGCAGAATCAGCTTTCGCTTGAAAGATGAGCGGCCTTCAGAGGCTGCTTAGGCGTTTTAATAATATTAATTAACTAGGAGTTTTTGTTGCGCTCATGAAAGTTCGTGCAAGTGTCAAGAAAATTAGTCCGGATGATCAGCTGGTGCGCCGTAAGGGTCGCCTACGAGTGATCAACAAGAAAAAGAAATACGACAGGCTAAAGTCCATTCAGCTCTTGTTAAAACTTTAGAT
>JALQVV010000090.1 GCA_023260255.1 Candidatus Saccharimonadia bacterium | reverse complement strand
CGGACCGGCGACATCAACCTTTTCGAATTCTCCGGTTGCTTGCAGTTTGTCAGCCAATTTCACGGCAATGTCTCGTGGTGGTTTACCTATCTTGCCAGCAAGCTGCAATGCCACATTCGTCGCGTAATCACCAAACTGAGGCTCGGGGCGCGACAATACAACATCCGTCTCAATACCGAATTCATCAAATACCAATTGAGCAATTTTCTTGTCCACTAGTCACAGTATAGCAGATTAACAGAGGTTGCTAGATATCGGCTTCGTATTCAAGATCTTGATGAGGACGCGTTTCTTCTTCGGCGACCTCATACTCGCGCTCTAGCGCGTCACCCAACACACCACCAGACACAGGACTGAGTCCTTTGATGGTATGTAGCAAATACCTGAGGACCCGATTGTCATCGTGGTAATTCATTAGCTCATCTGTCTGATTGTCTTGCATGTTACGTGCGTATATTTGTTTCAGTTATTCGTAATTACATTATAGCACTTGTGCTTATATCTGTCAATCGACCGGCTCGCGGATTCTCCTAGAACATCGGAAAAAAGTCAGAAGAGGATTGCTGCAAAGTCTGAACAAAACCAAATTTCACGCCAGCTGTCGCAGCGGGAGTACCAGTAACCGCAGAGCTGATTGAGAAAAAAGTCCCATCCACATGTACTGCACTATTTACCGTATCATTCCCTGTTGTTGCCGTACCAGAGATCATTGCTGCAACCGTAGTATCAGCAGAGTTGGACCGAAGCGTAAAGGTACGACTCTGCGATGCCCCTGGCGCTGTCGCAAGTTTCACATACAATTTTGAAAGCGTCGATGCAGGCATACGCATATAGACCGCACTCTCTGTAGCATTCCACGCCGAACTACCGCCTCCTAACGGCGTGTTGTAATTGGTTGCTGAGGTCGAAGGAGCGGTCGTATTGCTATATGCCTGGACAATTTCCCCCGTAACACTCGGGACAACCGTCATACAATTGCGAGTATTTGCCCAGTTTGTTCCTGACCTGACTTCTTTAATAACTATTGCGTCTCCCGCCGAAAAAGAGAGACTCCCAGCGCCACTGACCGCTTGGAAGGGACTGGTGTTTATAACCGCGCTAAAGCTGCTATCTGTAGCTGTCGTGTTATTACGAACGTAGTATGTAAAAGATCCACTACCATTTGTCTGGTCAGCGATCGCGGAAATCTTTGTCACGGTCAAGTTAGTTGGTATAAGGGTTTCGTTTGTTGTAGCTGTTGTAGAGACTGCGATATTATTGCCGCCAAAGGGAAGATAATAGTAAGTCCCCGTACCAGAGGAGGGGCCATTGTTACCAGATACAACCAAGTAATAATTGCCTTGTGTTGTATATTCAATTGTCCAATAGGTCGTGCCTGCATTCGTCGGAGAACTGGTTGGTGTCGCAGCAATGCATAGCAGATCACCAGCGCTGCACGATAATTGTCCGCTCCAAGTGGCGGTCGTCGCAGCCCCCGTCATCGTCATCGAAGCGGCAGTATTTGCGGCATTTTTGCGAACCGTAAAAGTCCATGTCCCACTACCGGGTGCAGTCCCAACCCACATGGTAAATTTGGTGATGATAATATTTTCAGTAATCGGAACTGATCTGCCCTGAGATCCAAAGGTACTATTTTCATAGGTATTCCAGGCGTATTGAGGCCCTGCACTCACCAGTTGATACCGCGGATTCGCGGTATCAAGCGTTCCTGAAACACCAGTCCATATACAGCGCATATTTTAATACCCCGTAGAATCAACGGCAACGCATACCCACTTCGTTACTGCTGCGTCATAGATAAGCCCAACATGATGTGTCTTACCAGCCACAGTAGTAGCAAGTAATGTTGCGACGCCAGACGAGGCAAAACTTGATCCCCAAGTAATCGATCGGGCTGTACCGTCGTCTTTAATGCGTATCATCATTTTTTGACCATCCACCGGGGTCCCACCGGCACCAAACGAGGTAACATTCGTCGCAAGGCCGATGAGGTTACCTTGATCCATCGTATTTGCATCAATCGATGGCGTCGCCGATGATGCAATTGTGACAACTCGTGGGTTCACACGTTTATTTGTTAAGGTGACGGCAGCAGAATTTTTTGTCGCATCACTGGTGTTGTCGACATTGCCGAGGCCCACTGCACCCTTATCAAGGGTCTGCCATGATTTATCACCACGCCAATACTGTGCAGTCGTGCCGGCGGTAATAGTGGGCTCCTTTGCGGCAAGATCCGTCGTGAGATTGGTCACGGAAGACTGCGGGATGCCTGACAGGTTAGCCGCGTTAACATCGATATCTACCTTGTCATTGACTGTGTCATCAGTAATCGTAATACTACTCGCAGCCGAATTCAGCTTCTTAAACTCAAGATCAGTACCAGTTTTTTGTTTGAAAATACCAGTACCAGCACTGCCAATATTGCTTGCTGTACTTACCTTGCCATTAAGGGCAGTTTGGGTCGCGGTACTTATGGGTTTGTTGAGGTCGCTTGTGTTATCGACATTCCCGAGACCAACATCAGCCTTGGCCAAAATCACTGTTCCCTGTTGACCATTCACCGAGGTGACAAGGTCGGTTGGGGCATTAATATGCGTCCAGTTAGCAAGCACCGATGGATCATTGCCAACAAGGATGAACGAGCCCGCACCGTCAGTACGAACAGCGAGGTCACCTGGCTGTACTTGGCTCGTTGTCAGTGCTAACATTGCCGCCTGATCCGCGACCACAACTGCAGTCGTCAATGCAATTGGTGGAAGCTGGCTTGGAGGGATTAGGCCGCCAATCAAATCTGCCTTATCATCGAGTGCAGTTTGGGTAGCAATCGAAATTGGTTTATTAAGGTCACTCGTATTGTCGACATTCCCAAGGCCAATATCAGATCGGCCCAGCACAACAGCGCCCGTTTGGCTATTGACCGAAGTAACAGGTGCGGTTGGTGAATTGAGCAGTGCCCAACTCGACAACTGCGATGGATCGGTGTCAACAAGAATAAACGTTCCGGCGCCATCTGTACGAATTGCCAAGTCGCCAGGATGAACTTGCGATGGTGTGAGTGCCAACATTTCCGCTTCTGAAGCCACTGTTACTGCTGTATTAAATGCCAGTGATGGTATCTGCGATGTCGGTACGACGCCACCAACCAAATCCGCCTTGTCATCCAGCGCGGCTTGGGTGGCAATCGAGATTGGCTTGTTCAAATCACTTGTGTTATTAACGTTGCTTAGTCCAACTGCGGCCTTATCCAACGTTTGCCATGTCTTGTCTCCGCGCCAGTATTGGGTTGTTGTGCCCCCTGTAATCGCAGATTCTTTACCCGCCAAATCAGTCGTCAGATTGGTGACGGCGGACTGCGGGATACCAGTCAAATTAGCCGTGTTAACATCAATATCAACCTCGTTATTTGTTGTGTCATCAGTAACAGTGATCTTGTTGCTTCCAGCGTTGATTTTTTTGAATTCCAAATCAACACCGGTCTTCTGTTTGAATACGCCGACCCCGCCAGCACCAATATTACTGGCGGTATTTACCTCGCCAGTACTTGGCACAGTATAATAACCCTTCGTCCCCGTCCCGTCGGTACCATAGTAGCGGTTATTACCCGGTGTCGTAGAGTCATTAACAAGGCTAAGCGTCCGGTTGGCAGACAAATCACCGCCACCGGTCAGTGAGCCAGTAGTATTGACTGCTCTTGTGGTACCCACTTTGCCAGCTAGTCCTGGAACAGTTGGTGCAGCAGCAGTACCCCCTAGATCGCCAGCCAGCTGGACAAGGCCCTTGGAGACAGTCGTGGCATCGGGTGATCCGGCAGCCGATGTCCATTCCAGGCCACCACCTAGGCCTGAATTCTTGGTAAGAACCTGTCCGTCACTGCCGCCTGCGGCAGACAATTTTGGTGCCGTAACCGACCCATCAGCCAACTGGTTGGTGGTAATAGAGCCGTCAGCAATAGAAGTGGCATTCACCGCGTCGGGTGCAATCGAGCTGTTTGTGACCACACTATCCTTTAACGTCCCGTCGGGCTTGTGGACCTGCGAAAGATAGTCGTTGAGGATATCACCCCACGATCCACTGTCGCCACCTGGCACCGGAAGTCGCGCCATTAGATCACTCCTGTTGTTTTACGATTGTTTTTATTTTTACCGATACCATAAAATCCGCCTATCAACTTGTAGTGACATTAGTATACACAATGATAGTTATGCTTACAACAGTTTACTGAGGCTAGTAATCTATTACTTTACCGTTCTTTCCAACAAGCTTTTGTACCCATCACGTGTAATGATTAAATGATCAAGCATTTCAATCCCCAAAATAACCCCACCTGCCTGCAACTGGCTAGTGACTTCCTGATCGGCAGCCGTAGGCTCTAAATCTCCAGACGGATGATTGTGCGCAATAATAACTGCTGCCGCACCACGTTCGATTGCAGGCTGAAATACCTCACGCGGATGAACAATATTGGCCGTTAAACTCCCGACTGATATTACTTCATCGTGCACTAACTGATAGCGACTGTTCAGATAGAGCCCTCGCAGATGCTCTTTCTTGAGTGAACCCATGTCGTTCAGATAGTGATATGCCTGTCGGGCCGTCCGTACAAACACCGGAGTGTCGCCGCGCTTTTCAAAAAAGCGGCGGCCGAGTTCCAACCCGGCAATCAACTGATGTGCCTTGTTCTGAGGAATCATCAAGGTTTCTGCCAGCCTTAGCGGATCAGTTTCGTACAAAATTGCCCGTTCACCATATTCTTTTAATGCGCGTCGTGCCATTTCGAGCACATCTTCTTTGCGCGTGCCTACGCCCCATAACACCGCCACCAGCTCGGCCATGTTGAGTGCTGACGGACCGTACTTTGCCATTTTTTCGCGTGGCTTGTCCTCGATTGGCATGTCGCGAACACGAAGGATATACCGCGTGTCGTCCATCACCTGATCGTGATCGACTAATTGATAATTGTCCTGCTTTGCTGCTGTGTATTGCATATGTTTACTATATTCGAACTGTAATGGCGGTGGCAGTGAAATCTTTTTCACTTAATTTACATTCGCATACACTCCCTTCGCTTCGTCATAACACTCATTGCCCTTGAATGCCTTTCGTAATACGTCGTTGTTATATTCCGAACACGACAACACTCCCCTGACACCAGTAAAGAATGTCCACCCTTTGTCACCCGCAGTTTTGTAATAAAGTCCGGTGAAAAATGCCATGTCATCCCCTAACTCTACCTGTGCGGAATCCTCTTGATATACCGTCGCGTTTTGATAGCCGTTTGCCCCGCTACCGCCAGCGATATTCCCAAATACCAGATGACTCGTTTGCTCAGTCCCAGCCTTGATATAACTGTCATAAAACGGTTGAAGCTCGGCAGCGGCAGATGTATAACTCGCCTTTGAAGCACAGGCGATACTCGTAATGTGGTTACCAATGACTGTCGGTGTTGCATCCGCATGCCACATGTCGCACAAAATATCACTTGATTCATAGACAGCATAGTCAACGATTGTTACCGAGTCAGATAACGAAAGATACCCTTTACCGCTGGCTGCATCCGATGGCCGTTTAACAAACTTATTATCAGTGAAAAAGCTCCTGAGTGTTTTATAATTCTCCGCTGCCGTCATAGAGTTGCTCGCATACCCCACCCCCACACTTTCTTTTGGAAGTACATCAAATTTCATATCGGCCACCCTATAAGCCGGAGCACTGAATGCCATATGGCCATCAGCTGTTATGCCACCAAGACCACTGCGAGACACTGCTTGCAGTCGCCTTCCTTGAAGTGTGGGCTGCACACGATCTACCAGCGCTTGAGGTGAGGGAAAATGAGTCGCAAGCACAAAGGGATTATTAGAAGGCTTTTTAACAAAAGACGGGGCGATCAAAAAGTAGTACGCACCAATAGCAATCAAAACAGCAGCTGCAATACCGAGAGCTAGCAGCCAAGGCCATCTTACACGTTTATTCTCGGGTGTCTCTTGATTCATCCTACAGCCCCACCCCCGCTGGCACACGTCGATTAACGGTATCTCCCACGCCCAGCTGGCCTTTATCGTTGATGCCCCAACAACCTACCGCACCACTCGCTATGGCACAGGTGTACCCTGTTTTGCCGGTGCTTAGTGCCGTCACTGATTTACCTGCTAACCATCCATTCATGACAACCGGTTGTGGGCCAATTGGTGCAGGATCGCAGGTGGTCGTTGTAAAGAAGAGGAAACTAGTGGTTGTGCAGCGTGGCGTGTAGTCACTGCCGGTTTGGCCCTCGCTTGAACTTGTGCCATTACTATCACACCCCACAGTTCCATCCGTCTTAGCAGCACAATATAAACCTCGAGATACATCATCACTAAACACTTCACCTGAAAGTGCCGTTACCTTTGACTGTGTCAGCGAGTTAGCCGGAGGAGCGGTAGGAGTACGCTGACCAATCTGATTGTAGTGCGTCTTTTTTGTATAGCCATAGTGAGTAACCGGTGTGCAAGCATTGCCTCCACCCGTGTTCGCTTGCGCACTATCACGGACTGCCGGCGTCACCCTCAAGCCACGACTATTGCTATATGCGGCCTGATTCCTGTTGCTCGGATTGAATCCTGCACGCGTTTCTCTGGCCAGCGTCACCTTATACATCTCCATAATACTGACCTTGCCCGTACAAGGATTGACCCTGCATTCTCTCAAATCGCTATATGATTCGGTCGCCCGGTGTCCATACATTCCCCAATAATATGCTTTACCATCTGCCGCTAGCCCTGTCACATACCCATTCGCATCTGCCAGCGAAAACAGTTGGCTCGTTGAGATGGCAACCGGTTGTAAGGACTGGTAAATAGTATCTGTCGACCGGCCACTCGGTTTCACAACTGGCGCATTTTTATCACAAGCAGTTGTCACCGTTGTATCAGCGGACAAGGCACCGTCACCGATACCCTTTCCCCAGCAATACGGATTGCCCATGGCACTGGCAGCATCACGAGTGTTGATAACAAGCACACACATAGTACTCTCCGATGCTTTAGCAAGCCGAATACCCCTTTTGCCTGCAAGTGCACCCTGACTATATACAGCTACCGGATAGTGAAAGTCGTTCGTTTTATTTGTCCCTAAGCGTCCGTCATCTCCCTCACCCCAACATGAAACTGAGCCGTCGCTCGCAAGTACACAGGTAAAATATTCACCCGCGCTAATATCAATCACTTCTTTTTGCCGAAGCGAACTCGCTGGCTGCGCCGGAGTTGAAGGGCCAGATGAAGTACAAATGCCAAGAAAACTACTCTTACAGACGGTTGGCCCAGCGGGTATCGCTTCATTAATTGCCACCGGGACCGGCGTAGCGCTGCTCGTCGTACTATGATTGCCTAACTGACCATGACTATTATCACCCCAGCAGTAGACACGAGCTGCAGCCAGAGCACAAGCATGCGAACGACCGACGCTGATTTTTTCAATATATTTGCCTCCCAAAGGGCTCGCAGGTACGGCGGGCGTTGAGGGACCAGAAGAAGTACAGATGCCCAAAAAGCTGCTCGTGCAGACCGTTGGACCTGCGGGGATAGCGCTTTTGTTATTCACGACTGTGACCGGTGTCGTCTTGATTGTCCCAACGTCCTTACCGATACCCAGCTTGCCGGCCTCATTACTTCCCCAACACTTTGCAGTGCCACCAACAACAGCACAAGCCGAATCGTAACCGGTTGAGACTTGCGTAGTCTGTGAGTCAGCAAAGGCAGACTGTGCAAATACCACCATACCACCAGTGACAGCAACTATAGCGACAACAAATTGCAATAGGGACGACATTCAACTATGCTCCTAAAAAATAAACAGTTAGTTTAACATTTTTCAATGTAGCATAAGCAAAACAGAAAATAAACAGTTAGTTTATTTTACTAACTGTTTATCCACCTTACCCTAGAGGTATGGGTTCAACATCTGAACAAAAGCTCATGAAAGCATTCGGCATGCGCGTTGCTGCCGTCCGTAAAAGCCGAGGACTTACCCAACAAGAACTGGCCGAGCGTATTAATATGAGCGTCGTTGCAATTGCTTATATCGAAACAGGTAAACGCTGGGCTCGGTTAGGAACGCTTACGAAAATTGCGAACGCTCTCCAAGTGGACGTTGCTGACTTGTTTAAAAACATTTAGTTTTTATTGTTCGCAGCTCTGACGAGCCCGACAAACAGCGGATGAGGGCGATTTGGCCGTGATTTCAGTTCTGGGTGTGCCTGCGTAGCTACAAAATACGGGTTGTTCGGCGCTTCAATAAATTCCACCAGTTTACCATCTGGTGACGTACCGCTAATCACTAACCCACCTTTTTCAATATCGTGAACAAACGATTGATTCACCTCGTAGCGGTGCCGGTGACGTTCAACAACATCAGTTGCACCGTACGCTGCAGCAGCTTTGCTGCCTTCATGTAATTTTGCCTCGTAATTGCCAAGTCGCAGGGTCCCGCCAGTCGATTCCTTGCCCTGTTGGCCCTCCATAATATAAACGACGTTATTCGGGGTATTCGGGTCAAATTCGGTACTGTGAGCATCCGTCAGCCCCGCCCGGCGTGCTGCCGCAATGACCGCAACCTGCAACCCCAGACACAGTCCCAAATACGGTTTGTTATGCTCAAGCGCATACGTCGCCGCAGCAATTTTACCTGGAATACCGCGCTCACCAAAACCACCAGGCACAAGCAGTGCATCAACCGTAGCAAAGTCCTCATCGGTCGCTGTTTCAGCATTGATCCACTTGATCGTTACGCCAACACCTTCTTGCCAGCCAGCCGCCTTTAAGGCTTCAAGCACCGATATATAGGTATCTTCGTTGTCCATGTACTTGGCCACCAAGCCGATCGTCACTGTCTTGTCATGATCTGCGCTTTGCGCCGCGACAATTTTTTCCCATTTACCAAGGTCCGGTTTTTTATCATTACCCGTAAAACGCGTCAGGACATCATTGATACCACTTGCCGCAATCAGGAGCGGTACTTGGAATACCGTTGGTGCGTTCGAGAGCAAAATTACCGCGTCCTCGCGTACACCGCTAAACTGCGAAATCTTACCAGCTACGTTTTCGGGCGCTGGTGTATCCGTTCGAACCACGACACAATCTGGCACAATACCAAATCCCCGCAGGTCGTTCAGTGCATTTTGCGCTGGTTTGGTTTTGAATTCTTTGCTCGTCCCAATAAACGGCACGTACACCACATGGACATACAGGCAGTTTTCGCGGCCCACTCGCCCGGCAAATTCCCTGATCGCTTCGACAAAACTCAGGCCTTCGTAGTCACCAACCGTACCACCAATTTCGACAATATGCACATCACTGCCATCGGCCGCCAGCTGGATTGCGTCTTGAATCGCACCAGTCAAATGCGGCACCAACTGGACTGTCTTACCACCAAATTTACCCGCACGTTCATCGGCAATGAGATTTTGCAGCAGTCGACCGCTCAGAGTCGCGTTTTTCTGCGTTAATTCCAAATCCAAAAAGCGCTCATAATGCCCCAAATCCAAATCCGTTTCAGCACCATCAATTGTCACAAAACACTCACCGTGTTCAGCAGGATTCAAAAGGCCCGCATCCACATTGAGATACGGGTCGCACTTTTGAATAGAGACACTTACACCCTTGGCTTGTAACACTGCGCCGATACTCGCCGCCGTGATACCTTTACCTACCCCCGACAGGACCCCTCCTGTCACAAATATAAATTTCTGTTTTCCAGCCATAGGTGTTGTCTCTCCCATGGGATTTCATTGTAACAACAAAAACCCGCCAGGACTATATCTGGCGGGCGTTGTTGTCTATTTGACGCTATCGGCTGACGGCTTTTGTCAAAATATCAATGGCGCCTTGCGGCAAGCTGCCTGGGCGAGGAATACGTGGTAGTGGATCGCCAGGCTGGAAGTAAGAGTATTTACTCAGCTCTTTGGTGACGCTTGCCAGCACATTGTAACGATCAGCAGCCGGGACGCCCATACGTTCCAAGATATTGTAGTAGCCATCGCCATTATGAGCGACGAATGTACCAGGAGCAAATTCATGAACAGGCGCTGGTACATCGGGTGCCGATGGCCACTCAGGTGTTTGTTGCGGTACATCAGGATGGCCTGGTGTTGGCACATCTGGTGAAGCGCCGTGTGCATCAACACCGTTCAGGGCATGACCAATCATGCGAGCACCCACGCCCACGCCAACACCGATTGCAACCGCTCCAAGGAGACGTTTCGTCGCATGCAATTTTTGCCAGTTCGTTTCGCGGTTGGCAGCGTTCTTGATCAGATTAGACGAATATTCCATTTTCTTGAAGACATATTCACCGTACGTCCTGTCACGTAATTCCTGGGTTTCCGGATCGTAGATCTCGTCATTTTCCACAGATTGAAGATTCGCAATAACATCTTCCTTCTTTAGAAGACCTGGGGTTTTCTTCATGCGGTTATGACGACCGCGCGCTTCAAATGTGGCATATAGCTTACCTGAAGTAACTGCACCAGAAGCAATGGCGGCGAGCGGCGCACCACCGAATGCAACCGTTGCCGCAACCAAACCAGCACCAGCGACACCCAGTATACTCATGCGAGCAAACATTTTCAGCTTGCTTGGGTCAGGTTCACCATTCTCTTTGCGGCCAGCAACCCAGTTGATAAATTTCCCAAGTTTGCCGTTATTTTTGCCGTACTGTTCGATCGTTTCCTTATCGAGTGCCATCGCTTCGTCAACAGTGCGCGTAGCAATAAATTCATTCAGTGCCGCTTCGTCGGCGAATTTTTCACCAGCGGCTGCCTTGGCTGCTATTTCTGCAGCAATCATCGTCTGTACTGCCGTTTTGTACCGCCTCTCAATTCCTTGAGCTTCAATAGCCTTGTTGTTCAGGGATTTTGGATTACGGCGGTCAAAGCCAAAGACTTTTTTCTGTCTCGATGCATGCAATTCAGCATACTGTGATCGCATTTGTTGCAATTGTTCTTGCGCACTCTCAGGAGTTACTTCATCTGTCTCAGGAGTCTCGCTCAGTTTTGGCAAATATGCCTGCATCACTTCCAGTGCGCGAGCTTCAGCAGCGTCACGCTTGGTAAGCTCAGTTACCTTTGCCTTTGCGGCTTGCAGTTGTTGCTTTTCCTCACCTGTAATATCCCGATCAACAAAGTCGGTTGCAATAGCGTAATACTCACTGGCTGCGTGTTGACGTAGCTGCTCCGTTTCTTCCCTTTTGTCCGATGACAAAAGATACGCAACAATCTGTTTGTCTTTCTCATATTCTTCGCGTTCGTTTTCAGGAACAGTCGGTAATACAGTGTCAATAAATGCCTGGACATCTCCCACTTTACTTGATGGGTCATCAGCAACAGATGCATCGAGTTTTCGCAGGTCGTGGCGTTTCTTCGACAGATAGAGTTCTGCAACCCCTAATTTCAGAAGGTTTTTTTCATGAATGTCAGGGGCTGAAATGGCCGATACTTGACGGTCATGATTGACCTTACCAAGGGTGGCGACAACATCTCGCGAAACATCTGGCAACTTCCGGGCAGTTTCGTACACGTGAGCGATCGCCGCATTATTTCGGCCCTCAATAATATCAGGATTGAGTCCCTGCAGAACAGCCTCCACAGTGTTATCGGATACCGTTTCCCCTGTACTCGTACCGGCGGCATCATCATCAGATCCATCGTATGGGATAGTTGGTTCATCATCGAACGGCGAAGGTGCCGTTCCCTGTAATATATCTGGATTACGTGCCATATAGATAGTATTCCTACTTCCATATTATAATACCAAATATTTGACTAAAAGTCAAGAGTTTATGCTAAATCTGTGATCTGTTGAGCGCATCCCCCAACACCTCTCGTGCGTCTGCCCCTACCGAATACGTCTTGATATCCGTTTGCTGGGCCCATGCCTCTTGCAGCGGCGCCAAGATCTCCCAGGCGCGAAGCACTTCACTACTGGTAGCAAACAAGCTTTTGCGGCTATTGATTGCATCCACAATGACCTGTTCGTACGCATCTGGACGGCGCTCACCTGGCGGGTACATATAGCTCAGTTTTTGGTGCTCGACCTCTTGGTCATAGCCTGGCTTTTTGGTTACCAGGTCAATCGCGATCGCTTCGTCTGGCTGGATTTTGAAGATCAAATAATTACTCTGTGCCGTATTGGTACGGCGAAAATGCACGCGCACCTCTGTTTTTTTGCGACTCAGAGCCTTGCCAGTGGTGAGCGCCAACGGAATACCCTGCCATGCCGGGTCGGATGATCGCAGCTCCAGTGACACAAAGGTCTCGGTTTGGCTGTCGGGGTTATCCACCTCTGTTTTATAAGTGTCATATTGCGCCCGGACCGCGCGCGCTGGATCAGCGGGGATCAGCGTATCAAGCGCCGCTTGACGACGAGTTGGCAGGCTATCCCAGTTCAAATCGTCATCTGTTGGGAGCGGTAGTAGCGTTAATGCCAATAGTTGCAACAAATGTCCCTGCACAAAATCGCGGAGCGCACCTGTCTGCTCATAAAATGCCGCCCGCCCCTCAATAGTGATTGATTCAAGCGCAACTACCTCTATACGTTCGATGTATTGGCTGCTCCATAGATACGAAAAGATAGCGTTTCGTGCCCGAAAGGTAACGATATTTTGAGCCATTTCTTTGGCTAAATAGTGATCAATCCGATAAATCTGCGATTCATGAAAATACGCCGCCGTATGGTCAACCATTGCCTGCGCCGATGCTAAATCAACACCAAATGGCTTTTCCAGCAGTAATTTGTTGCTTGGTGCATTCAGCCCCGCCTGTCCCAGATGCTCAATAATGCCACCAGCCGAATCAGGCGGCACCGATAGGTAAAACAACACCTGCTCGTCCTCCTCGGCATTTATATGCTCTTTAAGCCGCTGATAGTCCGCCGGGTTGTCCAGATCCATCTGGAACAGGGATGTTGTGCCACTCAGCTGATGGTGCTCGCCCAGAACTTCGAATTGTCCGATAGCCCGGCGTGACACACCGATGATCATCAGTTCCCCCGCTTTGTCGGCCTCGATGATATTCGCCAATGCTGGCAGCAGTTTGCGCTGCGCTAGATCACCAGTAATACCAAAGATAACGAGGGTTGTTTTCATATATTTAGTATAGCAGTCTTTCCGCTCTCGCTCGCTATAGCGACAGCTTTAATTTATCCAAAATAATCAATGTCACTACCCAGTAGAAGAGCGCCCACGCCAATGCAAGTGGCAAGTAGAACGGTAACAACAGATAAAACACCGTCAACCATACAATGACGAGAGGTATGTATATGACAATGCGGTCAAAATCACGCAGTGGTGCGTACAGCCACCGCGCCAACAGCCAATACACAATTGCGCCCAGGGCGGCGAGCGGGATAAACAGCTGTGACAAATACCACGAAATCACCGCCCCTACAGCAAGAAACGCAGCAAATACCATACCGCGATCGACAACGGTGAAATTGCGGCCATCGTCGTATTTTTTTAACTGGTGCGATAGATCAGGGTAATCATCGTATTCGATCATGGTGTCACCAATGCCATCAAACAGCCCCTTGTGTTGAACACCCCGCTTTTTCACCACAATCACGGGCTTTCTAAGCGCGTACGCCATACCAGCCTCGACCAATCGTCCGCCAGTCGGATAATCAGACACGTCAACCAGTAGCGCATCACACGCCCGCAGTTCATGATAAGTGCGGTCCCATAGCTCTTTTGGATCATCAAACGTATGTTTGTAGTGTTCAATGTCACGAATAAAGCAAAAATCCTTTAATTTCGCATCACGAACAGCCTTACACAGCGCTTCGATTTCCTGTTTGTTATCCGCCCCTTTAAATCGGGCAGCGACATAAACTTTCACGTTCTCAGTATACCAGTCTGTCTCTCTTATGCCTTATTGACATTTATGATAAAATTTGATATAATATAATTAATGCTGGATGGCAGGAGGATACGGAAGTATCAACAGCCTTGCGCCTGGCTTCCACGGCGAAAGAGAAAGGTGGACGGATGTCCACATCGCACGTTGCAATCAAGCCAATCAAGATCATCGACGGCCCCAACCGGGATTACCTGTGGGATGCCGTCAAGTACTGCGAAGATGAAAACGTCTCGATGCCAGTGAAATTCACTTGTGTGTATGAGACAGACGCAACTCGCCAGTACGAGATGGAGCTCGCAGTTCGCGGACTTGAACACGAAGACGGCAGTGGCCACTCGTTTAACTTCACCGGTGTCTGGAATGGCATACCCGTTGAAGGATGGTACCACGCTAAGTTCCGTGAAGGTCGCATCCGCGAGCACCAGCCTAAGCGCTAGTCGCAATTCCCTCCGGACTTTTCTGTCCCCGCTCCCCGGCGGATCAGACACGAAAAGTCCGCGAGGGGCTTTTCATGTTAATTCGATTCAAGCATGCGCTCGATTTCGAGTACGGCGCCCATATGGCGATCGTGGAATTTGACGGCGATGCCATCTGTTTTTAATTCGACATAGGGATTTGCCTTGTTCGCAAGGCCCTTGGTCTCAAAATCAACATCAGCATGCCGTTTCAGAAATTCCGGCAGGGCGAGCGTGGTCACAAAAAACACACTATCAATACCATCGATGTTTTCCCGGGTTGGTTTGGGTTGCAACAACTCAATATAGGGCACACGCCAATCGCCCGCAATCAGTCGCGGTTCAGCCTGCAAAATAGCAATCAGCCGCCCACCATGTTTAGTCTCGTTTAATATGCGCGCCGACCCCTCAAGCGCTTTTTTGACTTCATCATACCGCTCGTTAGTACTGCATTCGTAGTTGAGCATGTCGCATTGCGTCAGCTCATCAACAGCAATCCCACATGCCTCGAGCACTCGTTCAACATCTGCAATAAATGTTACGTAATCACCAAGTATCTCAGTCATCGCTTTCTCCCAGAAATACCTTTGGCACAGGATCGCCAAACCGACTCTCTTTAATATCAATCACACCCCTAACAGTCATGCGTGGATATTCGCGATCATAGATCACATCGACATTACCAAACACAGCATCTCCCCAGTCAAAATCGAGCAGTGCCGCCGTATCTTTCACGAGCTGCTCGCTGGGGCCTTCTATTTCTATGTACGTTGGAATCCAAGGCCATTCATCCAGCACAACCTCACAGCCATTAATCTCCCACGCTTCACGGCGTGATTCTTGGTATGTAATCGGTTCAAGGTCATTCTGGGCAAGTAGCGCGATCGTGGCATCGAAGTCGCTGACTTCAATCTCGATTTCTTTCGCACCATCAATTGTTCCGCCAATCCACTTATCAAACTGCTTGTAGGTCAGCGTAATTTTATTACCCTCATCGCGTAGTCTATAAAAACCATTTCGCTCTCGCATTTTTGGCGTCTCAAATAACGCCCGGCGCATGTCGCGCATCGGTGTCATTAGCACACCACCCGCGTCTTTTAATTTTTGACGCATCGCCTCGTGATCGATGTCGAGAAATTTGACTTCGATCTCGGTCTGCATGCTAGTCTTCTTTTTTCTTGCTGCCGCTTGCGTTGACTTCGTAGCTGGTGTTGGTTGCTTCGAAGAAGTTCACCAGTTGCAGCGTATCGTTGGCGGTTGCCATCCATTTGGCAGGGTTAGACACATTGTAGTGTGCATCGAATCCAAGCTCTTCAAGACGGCGATCTGCCAGGTATTTAACGTATTGGTTGATGTAGTCAGCGTTCAGGCCAAGGATACCGTTTGGCAACAGGTCCTTGTTGTACTGCTCTTCCATCTCCACACCATCCAGAATCATTTGCTTAATCTCTGCAGCAAATTCTTCAGTCTGCAGGTCTTCGTTTTCTTCGAGTACTGTCAGGATGAGGTTGATACCGAATTTCAGGTGGAGTGACTCATCGCGAACAACCCAGTCAATCAGCGCGCCAAAGTTACGCAGCAAATTGCGCTGGCGGAAGCTGAGGGCAACCATGAAGCCACTGTAGAACCAAATACCCTCGAGGATAATATTGTAGGCAATCAAATTACGAATGAAATCTTTTTTGCCTTCGGTCGTTGTAATATCCAACGTTTCCTCGGTCATGCGCTTGATGAATTTCGTCTCGAATTCCTCTTTGCGCGCCATACTTGGCGTTTCGACATGTGCTGCATATGATGCTTCGCGATCAATCGGGAAGGTCTCGAGCACGTATTCAAACGACATGCAGTGGTTGGCTTCTTCCCACATTTGCTTGGCGAGGTACAGGTGACATTCTGCCGCGTTCACGTATGGGTAAACACCAAACGCCAAGGCCTTGTTGACCAGCAGTTCATTTGGATTGAAATAACTCATGAGGAACGTCACCGCGTGGCGCTCTTCATCACTCATTTTTTTCCAGTCACTCAGGTCTTGACCCAACTGAATTTCGTTCGGAAACCACGTGTTTGCGATTGCCTGATCGTAAAGATCCATTGCCCACTGATAGTGAACGGGTTTTAGTAATAATCCGTCTTGGATGCCGGTTCCGAGAATACCTGCCATGTGCAAATCCTTTCTTAATTATATGGTCGCAGAGATGCTCTACGAACAGCCTTCACAAATAGTAAGATCAGCTGGATCAAGTGGTGCCGCAATGGTACCGCTTGCTTTGGCGTCTTCGTCAGCCTGCTGCTGCGCCGCTGCCATAGCTGCATCGATAGCTGCCAGCTTCTCTTCAAGTGTCATGTTGTCGTTGATGATGGTTGATGCGTTCATAATACTTTATTATCCCCTTTACCCTATCGTTTTCTGTTAGATTTTGGTCGTTTTTGTTTGTGTTCTTATGCTATTGATCGCCGGTCATGATGTTGCTCCTGTACCAACTGTTTGCTTTTTCGCAAATCCGAATCCTGTCTTGCGCGGGCCACTGCCAGCGAGTGACTCAGCTTTGTTGACTTTGACGGTACTTTGTTCAGCGGTGTGACGCGGTTTGACGTGCAGGTAGTATGTTGTTTTCAGGCCTTTTTCCCATGCTGCCATATAGATTTTTTCGTATTCGTCGACGTCACGTGTTTCGAGGTACATATTGCGGCTGATTGCCTGGTCGACCCATTTTTGCGCACGGGCAGCAACTTCGATAAACGAGTACGGACTGAGCTGGAAGCTGGTCTTGTATACCGCCTTGATGTGCTCCGGAATAGCATCGATTTGCTGGACATCGCCTTGGAGGCGCAGTACCTCGTCTTTTACCTCGTCCCATAAGTTGAGTTTTTTGAGGTCATTGATCAAATTAACGTTGACTTCGAGGAACTTGCCGTTCAATGTTGCACGACTAAAGATCTGTGCAAACTGTGGGTCCAAGCCTGGTGTTGTACCAGCAATGTGTGCAATATTCGCCGTTGGTGCGATTGCCATCAGCGTTGCATTGCGCATGCCCTTCTTTACCTTGGCGCGCAGTTTTTCCCAGTCAAGGCGTGCTTTGCGGGTAATGTCGACTTTGACATTGCGGTCGAGCTCGAGCTGGTCGATCGTATCGATTGGCAACATGCCCTTGCTCCACGCACTACCCTTGAAGTTTGGATAGCTGCCGAGTTCTTTGGCCATGTCGGCGCTGGCGTCGATTGCGTGGTAGCTGATGAATTCAGCGAGTTGATCCATGAGATCATATGCTTCTTCTGATTCGTAGCTATAGCTGAGTTTTTCGATCACATCTGTAAAGCCCATGATACCCAGGCCAAGTGCACGGTTTTGCAGGTTACTGTTCATCGCCTCAGGAATTGGCGTGTTGGTAATGTCACACAAGTTGTCCAGTTGACGGATAGCGCTGCGAGCAGCTGCCGCGAGGCGGTCCCAATCCCAGGTGTGGTCTTCTTTCAGGAATGCCGACAGGTTGATGCTCACGAGGTTACAGACAGATGTATTGTCTTTGTCTTGTGGCAAGGTGATTTCGGTACACAGGTTGCTGTGGTGAATCGTACCGGTGTTGGTGTTGAGCGCACGAACGTTGATCGTGTCCTTCCAGGTCAGCCATGGATGGCTCGTTGCCTGTAGAACGGTCAGAATGTGATGATACTGCTCCTGTGCGGGTACTTTGCGAAAATCACGCATCTTCCCTTCGTCGGCCAATTTGACATACTCCGCGTAGCGCTTGCTGAATTCTTCGCCGTATAGTTCGGTTAGGTCAGGCGTTTCAGCTGGATCAAACATGTACCAGTCCTGACCTTTCTGAACGCGTTTCATGAACTCGTCGCTCAGATAGACTGCCGTATTGGCAATACGAGTACGCAGGTACGGGTCGCCACTGTTCTGCTTGAGATCCAGGAATTCTGGAAAGTTCAGGTGCCAGTTTTCCATGTAAATTGCTGCTGCACCGGCCTTTTTGCCTTTACGGCTGACCGCGAACAGTGCTGTGTCGAGCATCTTGATAAATGGAATTGGGCCAGTACTTTCGGTGTTGGTTGTCTTAACTGGGCTACCAGCAGCACGCAGTTTGGTAATACCGATACCAATACCACCGGTGCCTTTCGCGATCCACATTGTGTCGCGCACACCTTTGGCGATTGATTCCATATCGTCGTCGATATTAAACAAGAAACAGTTCGATAGTTGTGGGAATGCACCGCCGGCATTGATGCGAGTCGAACCACCAGGTACGTATTCGAGTCGGCTCATGTGATCGTAAAAATCAAGCGCCGCCGCTGTTGGGTCTTTTTCGTTAAACGCGAGACCCATAGCAATACGCATGTGCGTAAACTGTGGAACCTCAATTGGGTCACCGCTGTTTTTGCGTAGGCTGTAGCGGTTTTTGTTGGTAATCACACCCAGGTATTTGCTCAGGTCATCACGTGCTGGATCCAGCGCTGCCGCCAGTTTCTTGATATCAAAGACCTTGTCGTTCATGCGCTTGTCTAGCAGACCGTCCTTGATACCTTGCTTCAAATACACTGGGAAGTGCTTCTCGTGCAGCTTTTTCAGCTCTTTTGCGTCGCTATAGTGACCCAGGATGTTCTTATAGATGTTCTTGAGTAGCAAGCGTGCAGCGATCTTGTCAAAGTCGGGATCGTCCTTGACGTTCTGCAATGCTGTATTGATGACGGCTTCATCCAACTGCTGCGTTGTAATGCCATCGAATAATGTTAACTGTAGTTCGCTTGCGACTTGGACAACCTTGCTAATTTGGTCTGGAAGCCCCTCACTGGCTTCGACCAGAGCGAGATTGACCTGATTGGCGTCAAATGGTACGCGGGTGCCGTCGCGTTTTACCACGTTTATGCTCATATTCCCCCTTATTATTTTATTTTTTACACTTCCCTCCCGGACTCCAGCGCGTCTCTCGTGCGCTTTTTTTCGGCAGTGCAAGAATACGCCCTATCAACAGATCTGGCGGTGGATACCCTCCGTCTTGCAGAATGTGTGTTTTTGTTGAACTACTACATATGTAGTGTCTATGTAGAATGATAGACCCTACATGTATGGTTTTCAAGCACTTTATGCATGTTTTTTTGACCACATGCATTTCACGCTTATGGTAACACCTTAGAAATTAAAAATAGTGTTGTAAATAACAAACATTACGCTATATATAGCGTGGTATAAATGACATTATTGTCGCCGACAGTCATGCTGCAGGCGTTCAGCAGGAGCAAAATTGTCCGTATAGGGAACTGTTTTTGGTAATTCTAGGGGTGAGGCACCCGCCCAACCAAATTGCTGGCGACTATACGCCACAACCATATTCGAGCGCGGTTGCTCAGGTTTTTCGATGCGGTAAGCGGCGTAAGGAAATTGCGATCGATACGGCGCATCGAGCGCGCGCAGCAATGTATTACATTCACCTTCCAATCCGGCAATCATATTGGCCGCCACAACACCATCACGCTTCGTGATTCGGGCGATCTGCTGACCATACTCGTCAGTGAGCAACGTAAATGGCACATGCGCATCGCCATATACATCCACGATCACAATATCGTACTGTTTGTCTGTCCTATTGACATAGGTGCGCGCATCTTCAAAGAGCAGATTCACGTTTGCCGGGTCGTCGTAGTGAAAATACTGACGTGCAATTTTGGCGAGTTCGGGATCAATCTCGACGACATCTATTTTGGAGCTCGGATACTTCTGGCCCAAATAGCGCGGGAGCGTGAATGCTCCACCACCCAAAATTAAAATATTTTGCCTGCGCTCTGCCTGTTTGACCACTTGCGCCAATTGCTGTGTGTACCAAAACGCTAGCTGATCAGGCTGCCCCAGCGACACACCCGACTGGGCGGCGTATGGACCGGTCGTCAGCAGTCGCATTGTTGCCGTGTCATAAATCGTATAGCGTGCACTTGGCGTATCAATTGACACCGCATGCGCCTTTGGCACTGGTACGAGTACAGTGATAACTACCGCGGCACTGATGAGAGCCCGAGCCCGCCAGTTGACCCGCGGCACAGCCAACCAACTGACTGCGACCAGTAGTAGCACGATAATGACCAAGGTCTCACGCGAGCCAATGTACCCAAAGAGGACAAATCCAGCCATGAAGGTCCCGACAATACCCCCAATCGAATTCAGTGCACTCAGGCTGGCGATCGATCGACCGGTCGTATGCAGCGAGCGGACGTTTAGTTTGGCCAAATACGGGCTGACCATACCCAGGACAAAGCTCGTGGGCGCAAACAGCAGCAGCGACGCCACTACTCCCTGCCACCGTGGATCGTCAAAACTACTTGCCACCCATTCGATCGCGCCTTCATATTGCAGCAGCGTCAACGTTACCGTCAGGCCAGCTAGCAGCACCAGCCGCGCTACGTCAATCATATAGCCCCGACTATCGGCCACCCTGCCACCGATCCAATACCCCAGACTCAGCGCCGCAATAATCACCCCGATCACACTCGTCCATACGTACGTTGAACTGCCAATCCCCGGCGCCAATATGCGCGCGCCCGCCAGCTCAAACACCATCAAAGCAAACCCAGCCACCAGCGCTGTCAGCTCTAACCTATTCAATCGAATACGTAATTTGTTCACTAATCTATATATCCATGCTTTGTCAGTGATATTCGCGTCAGAGGTTTAAGTTCATAAAGAACTGTCTTCATACTCTTTACTATATCAAACCTCCTCTATCGGATCGCATCTATTGCTATACTATCCTCATGAGAAATGGACTATTTGAAAAAAATCGACTCGAAGCATTTAGTGACGGTGTTATCGCGATCATTATTACTATTATGGTCATCGAGCTCCATCCACCAGTCGGCACTGACTTCTCTGACCTTGCTTCGCTACTGCCCAAGCTACTGGTTTACCTGCTGAGTTTCATCTATCTCGCTATCTATTGGAATAATCACCATCATCTTTTGACAGCTGCCAAAGGTATCAATGGTGTTATCATGTGGTCAAATATGGGGCTGCTGTTCACCATGACACTTATCCCATTTGGCACCGCGTGGATGGGGGAAAATTTCCAGGCTGTTGCACCATCTGCAATCTACGGAGCCATTCTGCTGGCCAATGCGATAACCTACTACAATCTGCAGAGCCGTATTCTCGCGACAATGGGCAAAAACTCAGCATTCGTACAGGCGATCGGTGCCGATTATAAAGGAAAACTCTCGCCCGTTCTTTATACCCTTGCGATCCTTCTTGCCTTTATTAATCCGGCATTTTCACAAGCACTTTTTGTTGTAGTGGCGATCATGTGGATCGTGCCCGACAAACGTATCGAACGAGCATTGCATACATAATTTCTTGGCGGAGAGACAGGGATTCGAACCCTGGGTACCTTGCGGCACACACGCGTTCCAGGCGTGCCAATTCAACCACTCTTGCACCTCTCCCCGCTTCGGTAATTATACAGGAATAAGACGATTAACGGCGTTCGGGCGCAGCCAATTCCTGGCCATCAGCGGTCAGAGCAAAAAGGATATGTGCACCCTGCAGGGCGAACTCCTGACGCGCTCTCACTTCAGCCGCTTCTCTTTCCACATTATACGCAGCAAGACCAAAGTTGCCTTCTTGTACCTCCCTTTGTTCTTTACCAAAATCACTTGCACTTATATAAGGCCAAGTCCGGGTATAACCCTCGGGGACATAGGCAACAATTGGCGCAATCATGGTTTGGCGTAGGTCCTCGATGCGCCTATGAAATCCAGATATTTTTCGACGAAATTGTTCAAACAATTCAGGTTCTATTTCGTTATGCTCGAAACTACTCGTCATCACCTCACCGTCAATCGCCCAGCGATTCAACACAGAGTTCATCGCGGAGATTTTATGCATTTCGTCCCTGACTGTCTTTTCCATATTCGGATCATATAACTGCACACTCGCAATATCGCTCAGACGTGGTAACTTAGGCATAATCCCATTGGGCAAATGAAGTTGCCGACCCATTCGACCATTAATCGTTAGGTAAGCGTACGGGTAAAAATCTTCTTGTCCTTGCTCGGCAAGTGTTTCCTTGATTGTCTCGGCAAGTCCTGCCTCACCCGTTGCCCAGTGTACTTGTTCATCATCAATATCACGCTTTTCGTGCCACACCTTGCCCGCCACCTGATCGGCATGTAGCAGATCAAATCGACCGTAGTCAGTATTCGCAATCCGTGTATCGTTCTCTGGATCGATAAGAATTGAGTAGGCGCATGCTCGGCTTAAACCACGTGTCAAACCAGTATGCCACACTCTTTTACCATCAACTGTTTCGGCTATCGATACCGTCGCTCCCTCATCATGAACAGTTGCATATGCTCCCGTCAGGTAAAAAGAACTTGAGTCAGGGTTTGGTTCTAATGTCACCCAACCAACTTTTTGTCCAGCATCCTCCGGACCAAACGTCTTAAATACAGTCTCTCCTCGTTGATTGCTCATAATAGTCCTCTCATTTTTTCATATTGTACGCTATAGCTATCACATGACAATCATAAGCAGTGTCACGAGTTGTATAAAAAACTCCCGCTTACGGTTGCGTATCTCTTTGTTTGCTCTCTATAATAGGGATGATGAAGGCGTCGACCACACAACCCGTCATTGCTCTTAAAGGCCTTGTGAAAAGGTACGGTATTGGTGATGCCGAACATACAGTACTCGACAGTGTTGATCTTGTCATCGAAAAGGGCGAATTTATTGCCATTATGGGGCCTAGTGGCTGCGGCAAAACAACACTCCTGAATATTCTCGGACTCTTAGACCGAGCCGATGACGGCGAGTACCTGCTCGACGGAACATCGGTTGACACGCTATCGGCCGGCCGACGGGCTCATATTCGCAGCAATCAGGTTGGATTCGTATTTCAAAATTTCAATCTAGTGCCACGCCTTAATGTGATCGACAATGTCGCGTTGCCTCTTACCTACAGAGGCATGCGCCGTTTGAAACGACTCAAAGAAGCTAGTCGAATGCTCAGCACATTTCACTTATCTGAACGTGAATATTATATGCCGTGGCAACTGTCTGGTGGCCAAACTCAACGCGTCGCAATTGCCCGCGCACTGGTTAACAACCCGTCAATCGTCCTCGCCGACGAACCAACTGGCAATCTGGACAGCCGCTCGTCCCATGTCATCATGGAGGAACTGGCAGACATTCACGCTCGCGGCAATACGATCATCATGGTGACGCATAATCCCGACCTGACCAGCTATGCGAGCCGTGTTATCCGCATGCTTGACGGCCGAATCGACAGTGATACTAAGACGCCTCGGGCAACCAAACCAGCCACGGCTCCCAAAAAGCGCCTTGATGCCACCATGGCGTCCAGTGAAAAGAAACCGGCGAAAAAACGAACTCGAAAAACCAAGAAAGCGAATAAATCATAATGCGCTTACTCCTTTCAAATCACATCACAAACGCATATGAATCACTCCGTGGCAATCGCCTGCGCACGAGCCTGACCATTCTTGGTGTCACCATTGGTGTCGCCAGTATCACGGTCATCCTGTCGCTCAGTGGCGGTGCAGCCAAAATCATTACCGACCAAGTCGACCAGCTTGGCGGCACTATTGCTGTTGTCCGGCCCGGAGCAGTTACCAAAGAAACTCAGGTCAATAATCTCACTGCATCACTAGCAGGATCTCAACCCACAAGCAGCCTCACCGAACACGATGTAAATAACATCCGAGACCTACCGCACATCACCGCCGTTGCCCCTATCATGCTCCTCAGTGGTGGAGTTACCGCCGGTGATAATACCCCAGGCAACGTCTCTATAGTTGCAACCACTCCCGACCTGACCAAAGTGACGGATCTCCCAATGATTGACGGTCAGTTTATTGATAGCGTTACCAATCGTGATACGGCTGTTATTGGTGCACAGTTGTCCGTTGACCTGTTCGGCACCGAACAATCCATCGGCCGTACCTTTCGCACCCATGGCCAAACCTTTACTGTCATTGGCGTCTTAAAACACCTTAACAATCCGATCAACTACAACAATATCGATTTTGACCATGCCGCCATCGTGAGCCTCGACAGCGGCAAAACATTCAACCAAAACGTCGCCCATATCGCACAAATCAATATAAAAGCCGATACCGTCGACAATCTTCCAGGCGCTCTGACGCAAATACGAAAAGTCCTTAACACAAACCACCAAGGCGAGCAGGACTACACTGTCCTATCTGGTAACGATCTGTCACGCCCGTCCAACGAATTGTTCTCGACAATCTCCGCAACACTTGTGACCGTTGCCGCTATTTCACTGGTCGTCGGCGGTATTGGCATCATGAATATCATGCTGGTCGGTGTCAGCGAACGCACGCGCGAGATCGGCATCCGCAAAGCTCTCGGTGCTTCCGATGCGCACATTACTTGGCAATTCCTGATCGAGTCGCTCGCCATGAGTCTCGCCGGCGGTATACTGGGATACTTCTTTGGCTACTTACTTGCCTTTGCCGTTGCGCGCAGTTTCCTCACATTCGACCCACTATTCAGCTGGCAAATCGCCGTCGCTACACTGGGTATCTCATTGGTTGTCGGTCTGCTCTTCGGCCTCTACCCTGCCATCCGCGCCGCCCGCAAAGACCCCATCGAAGCCCTGAGACAGTATCATTAGACAAGTTCTTTTTTGAGCTTCTCAACAAGTGCAACTGGCGTCGGATCTACACCATTCAATATCGCTACGTAGATGCTGACAAAGTCAGCCAATATACAACCCCATAGCAATTGCTTGAGTGGAGTGTCGCCCTCAAGCTGTATGGGCGTAGCCTTTGGCCTTAAACCACTCAGCAGACGATCGCTCACCTCAAACCTTTTCAAAATTCGCTCATGTTCAAATGAACTCTTGAGATCAAACACTGCAAATGGTTTTTCAACTGGATGTGACGTCCAACCGATAAACTCATTGTGATTTGCCTCTGGATAGACATTCCAAAATGCCACATTCTTTGCATTTTCATTCCAACTGATCTTCCATTTATAGGCGAGTGGTCCTGTCAAACGACCACCGTAAAAGACCGGCGTCTTCCCCACGGCAATAAGTGCCAATTCTTTGGCATAATTTTTGTCAACTGACACTGTTGGTAACCATTTTGCCGATTCTGACTCAAGCCATTCCCCAGCACTCGCGATTTCTTCGTAATCACTCTGTGGTACAAGATTAAAGTGTCCAAGTAGCCTCGCTAACGCTCGCATCTGTGCAATCGTGGTCATACGGGGCTCAATTTTTGAACGATCCGGGAGAACGACATGCGCAACAGCCAGTTCCTGCGCTTGTTCCAGTAGCTTACCCCCTGATGTCATAATCGCAATCTGTGCGCCACGCTCTCGCGCCTGGCTGAGCGCACCCAGCGTCTCTTCGGTATTACCCGAGCTGCTACTGACAATCACTAATGTATCGTTGCTCACATAAGTAGGCAGTTCATATTCACGCACTACTTCAAGTGGGATTGTCAGCTTTTCCTCTAACAAAGCCTTGGTCAGCAATGCCGCAAGAGCACTACCGCCCATACCGGCAATAACGATCTTTGCAAGCGGACGACCATCATGATCCCCGTTCATAATGTCAGCATCAAATTGTACTTGCTTCCACTCATTAGCGGCAACGCCAAGGGCATTTTCCGGGTCACGTTGTTTCAGTACATTCGAGTCGTCTAGCATCTTCCCTCCACTTTGTTGCGATAATTCCTCTTCCTATGATACACTTTTTGGTAGATTAAGTATAAGCACTAATACGGGGTGGGCATGGACACGAACACGACTGACGACGAACACGATTTGGTAAAAGCGCTCGACGGCGCAGTTGCTGGTCTCGGTGGTAACAATTCCGATTCGACCAACCCCACACCATCTGACAGTGGTTTGCCCTACGAGGAAACATCCAGCTTTGGTAGCGAACCGGTTGTCTTGCCAGGCTCGCCGGTTGCACCTGCGCCAACGCCGTCTATTATTCCCGATCATCCATCAACATCTCCACTATCCGATACGCCCACACCACCCCTTGCGGATACCGCTCCTGCTGGACCACTGGACGACATCAAAAAAGACGCTCTCACCGAACTACGTCCCTTGGTCGACAAACTATCTGTTTCACCCGAGGAAAAATTCGATACCTACCTTTTGCTCATTCGTTCAACAGACGATACAGCACTCATCGCCCCAGCCCATGAAGCAGCCAAGGCTATCCCCGACGAAACCCGCCGTGCGCAGGCACTGCTGGATATCATCAAAGAAATCGATTACCTCTCACACCCGAAAAACGACCAATAAAATAACCCCCGGCATGGGGGTTATTTTATTATTCACTCGTTATTTTTTAGCAACCGTTTCGTGATGAGACGTTGCTTCAGTTGTTTTGGTTGCTGTTGGTTGGCTCTGTGCCTGGTGCAGCGCATCTTCTAGATCTTTACGGCTTTTCAGATAGTACACCACGCCGACAGTGATCGCTGCGATGCCGATGAATCCGGCGATGACTTCGGCAGGACCGGTGGTTGGTAGTGTCGTTGCAACCGGTGCACAATTGCCCGCTACCTGAACAGTTGCCTTGTCCTCTATATTACCGTTGGTTGTTTCGACTGATGCAGTATTGGTCAGCACGCTACACGGTGTCGCATTGACCGTACCGAACAGGTACAGATAACCAGCGCCACCAGGGCCATAGTTACCGATATTCACACCGTCACCATTGATACTATCATCGAGACGTTTGCCATTTGGGTTGTTGCTATTTACCAGGTCAGTTTGACCAGCAACATAGTTGATACCTTGTGGTAGGACATCCTTGAAGACAACATTTTTCTGTTCAATCGTACCGGTGTTTTTGTAAGCCAGGCGGTACTCGACTTTATCGCCGTTGTTGACGGTAATTGCATCTTTCCAGTCTTTCGTACCTGCCAGACGAACATCTTTGGCAAAGGTAAAGGCAGGACTGTCAGCAACAAGGGTGTAGGTAATATAACCAGAGTACTGATCACAACCAGGCAATTGACCGTTCAGGCTATTGTAACCGAGTGGTGTGCCGTTGCTACCGAATAAACTTTCGCTGATGGTTGTGCCGTTCACCGCACCATTGCTGGCGATTTTGGCAGTGCCTTTGACATAACGCAATGCGATGTCGGCGTTGGTTGAGTTGCTGAGGTCGATGTGGTCATAGACCGATGTAGGGTTCGCGTTCGAAGCGCCAACGTATGACATTGCTTTGACATTGCTTTGGCCGCTGCGGACGATGGCTGGAATTTCAGTACGAGCATAGGCATTCTGTGCAACAAGATTTAAATTAGCCGCAGCGTTGTTGTGGTAAATAATGATCACTTCATACTGTTTACCTGGCTGCAGATTGGCCGCATCACGAAACGTTTCGCCCGAGGCGATATCACGAATACGCATAAAGTTGCGCTCATCACCCCATTTTGGGTTATTGGTAATCGAGTTGAAAGTGATGTAACTTGCGGGTACTTGCTGAGTAAAGGTTGGTCGGTCTGGTCCCCATGCCTGCGCAACAGCAGGAAGCAATATTGCCAGAGCCATGAGTGTTCCAAACATCGCAAGAAAGCGAGTGGATAGTTTGCTGCTGATGTGTGAGATAAATGTACGCATGATGTACTCCTTTCTATCGACTACCTGGGTCTGAGCCATTAGTACTACCTGATGTATCGCCTGTACCAACACCACTACCACTGTTTGGGTTAGATGAGGTGTTTTGGCCGGGACCGTGAGTAACACCTGGTGCATTTGATCGGGTACCTGATTGGCTGCCTTGGTTGTTTGTTACCGTATCACGTACAGCACTTTCGGCATTACCGCTACCGATGTCACGACCGGTCGTGGTTGTGGTATCTGCCTCGACAGGGATTCGTCCAGTTAATGGGCCCGAGTCAAGGAGAGCTTTATTTGGATGGTCAGGGCCACGATCTCCCTTTTCCTCAAGTGGTGTTTCAGGGTTACCTGGGTTGCCAGGGTTACCAGGATTCCCTGGGTTGCCAGGATTGTCTGGGTGATGAGGAGTACCTGGGTTACGGTGAACAAGGTTCTGGGTTGAACCGCCACCACGTGGTCGGTAGTTTTGTTCAGCAACATATTGTGCAGGCTGCGCAATCTTTAAGTGACTCCATTGTCCACCACACTTTGTGTGCTGGAAGTGTTTCGTACCGTTAGGCAGCTCGTATACGAGGTATCGTTCACCTTTGTGCCCAGCAACAAACGTATCGTATGACAATGTCACAGTACCGTCAGGGTTAGCAACAGTGTAGTAACTTCCCGTATCACCATCCCAAGTCATTTCAGTAACCTTCGCGCTATTGACTACCTTCATCAACTCATTATATTTATCCTGTGCAAACGCTGGATCAGCGCGCAGTTTCTGAGCCATCTCATTGATTTTCGCACCACTACTATCATTCAAGCCCCACTCGCTAAGAGTCGCGCTAAATTCTTCCGGGCTCTGTTTGATACGACCGTTGAAGAACTCGCTGTAACCAGCTGGCTTGCCGGCTTTTTTATCAGCATCAAGGAAGCTTTGGTCGGTCAGGGCCGTACCCCAGTCATTGCCATGCTTAGCAGGGTTTAGGGCTGGATCATGGTTTGGTGCATAGACAAAATCTGCGCCCTTGAAGTGATCAACATCCTGCAGCTCTGGCGCCACGCTATTGACGGTGCCGCTGCGGCCTTGGTCGACGACATGTGAAGCTGGTTTAACATCATTATTGAATTCTGGCGTATTGACTGCACCACTACTATGTGAACCGCCTGACCCAAAAGAGTCCAGTGCATGAGTTTTTGTGATCGCCATCCATGTCAGCAAAAGTGCGCCTGCGCCCCAAGCGACAATATTGGCACGTTTACCAACTTTTTTGATGTGTTCTTCACGCTCAGCGCCGGTGAGATTGGCAGTTGCGAGCTGAGATTGTTGTGCAGCGTCATATGCCTTGCCGTAAACCCAGATAATACCAGCTTGTGTTCCGCGGTAGGGTGACGTAATCGCCCAGCCAGCTGTTTTACCAAACCCAACCACCTTTTGCGACAGGCGACGAACTAGACTATTACTCCCCCGGGCAGCTTCTGCCTCAGCAGTTGTTGGCAAACCAGTTGGAGCTTGGTCTAGGTTGTCTTCGCCATCTTCTTTTTCTTTATTATTAACAAGTTCACCAACCTCATCCTGCAGCTTGGCAGCCTCAGTTGGATTAAGTTGCTGGTACTTCAATACCTTTTCCTTTAGATCGTCATCGGCATAGAGTGCATTTTTTAAAGATTCAGACCACTTTGCTAAGTCGCCACCGAACATCGCTTCCAGTTCACGATCACGTTGTTCAGGATCGATCGTTACCGTTTCGTGTGCATTATCGATTGGTTTTGGTGTTGGTTCGGTGTTCATGTTGTGGTGGTCCTAGCGCTTTTTTGTTTTTGTTGCGTTATATATTCACACTAGCATAACCTTTATAAAATGTCAAGACCCCACCAATGGCGGGGTCTTATGCAGTGACAAAATAGTAACTATTGCTGTTGGTCGCTGGGGTTTTGTTCTGGGGGTGCTGGTTGATATGGTGATTGGCCATAAGCATCAGGCTGAACTGGCGGCTGGGGTGCACTCGGAGCTGGTGGTGTCGGTGTAGTCGATGGCGCCTGGGGAGCCGCCTGGGGAGCTACTGGTGGGGTTGGAGCGGCAGACGGTACTGGAGCCTCCGATTGACCCGCTGGTGTTTGACCACCCGGTAGTGGCGTGGGGTCGGCTGCATTGACCTCTGGCGGTACTTGCAGTGTTGGTGGTTCACTGCCCGTCGATGGTTCTGTTGGCAATGTCGGATCAGTTGGCTCACCTGGCGTTATATCCAAATTTGGTGGTGGCGTGTGTGACTGTTGTTGCGGCGCTGGTGCCGGTGTTTCTTTTTTGCCAAATAGGCGCTCCCAAAATCCAGGCTTTTTCGGTTCTGGTGCGGGTGCAGGTGCTGGCGCATTGCTATCAACTGGTGGCATAGTAAATTCCTTTATATTAGTCCTCTTTAAACACTAGCGGATTGCCGAAACGCTGTCAATTAACTGCTCCTCATTTACGGTGCTATACAAAATATGTCCGATCAGACATAAAATGTATAACGTTTTTATGAAAGCCACTCTAATAAATTGTCGGTGTGAATGAGTGTCGCCTCGGTGCCTGGATAGGTATCGCTAAAGTATTTCGGTGTTGTCAGTTTTTTATCTTGATAGCTAAAATCAAATGCTTCGTATGTATCATTTTGCGCTTCGACCAAGTCCAGTTCGCTCCCCAGCGATCGCCAATAGTAGCGCTGTACCCGTTGATCACGTGCCTGCCAATATTTTAGGCGTTCGTTCATGCAAAAATTTTCCCACAAAGCATCGCGATCAGCACGCAGGTCGAGCGGCTGGAGGGATTGAATCAAAGCATTACGGATACCCAGATCGTAAAAATAAACTTTGCGTTTGCGATTACTCAGGTTGCCCCGCTCGCTACCAGTGAGTGCCGGCAGACGGTAGACAACAAACGCCATTTCGAGCAGTGTAATGTAGCGTTCGATCGTTTCAACTTTGA
>JALQVV010000086.1 GCA_023260255.1 Candidatus Saccharimonadia bacterium | reverse complement strand
GTTCTGTGGCCCCGCGTGAGGGCACGGATGTGGATGCTATCCTGTCCCGTGCCGAAGCAGCCGTCCGCGAAGGACGTGTTGCAGATGCAATTGCAGAACTTGATGGTCTACCCGAACAAGCAGCGGACAAAGCAGCCGAAAACCAACCGGTTGATGACGACACGCCGCTGACTGCCGCAAGCGATGCAACAATGCCAGGGTTTGAACCGGTAGAACCACTCCTCGCTCCCGAACCGGCCCCTGTAGAACCGCCTGCCCCAGTGGATACCGAACCAGTTGAGGAGGCTCAGCCAAGTGGTCCAGCCATGCCGCCGCTGACACCGATCATCAACGAACACGGGCAGCCAGCAACCGAGCCGCCAGCACAAACACAACCAATCAATAGCATCCAGAGCGCTCCAAATGAGGGTGAGCCTACTATCGATCCATTTGCGATGTCTCCAAGCGAGCCGCAAATGCCTATTGAGGTGAAAGAAGAGAAAACTGTTCAGCCTCCTACGCCTGCCGACCCATCGTTTGGTACGCCTGAAGGTGCCGCAGCACTTGCTGGTGAACCAGTTGGATCTCCAGCCTCTGAGCCGGTCTCGACGGCACCAGTTATTCCACCGCTGCCACCGCTGCCGCCACTACCTCCGGATGCTAGTTTGCCACCGTTGCCACCTCCGCCACCTCCGCCAAACTTTACGCAACCAGCAGCGGGACTGTCAGGCGCAGTATCGGGTGACATTTTTGGTGATAGTACAGCACCTGAGCCAGCCCCAGCTCCAGCAGCTCCGCCAGAGCCGGGTCAATTTAAGATCCCAGGCCAAAAGTAGTCAGTTACTCTTTGACGATAAAATAATTCAGACCAAGTTTGTCGCCTTTGTACGTCGTGACTGTCTGATAGTCGCCTCGTTGTGTATGGTGCAAGCGCATGACTTCGTGAATTTTATCTGTAAATTCACGCCCATCAACTGTTTCGTCAATTTCCTCTGGCGTGCGCCCCGGTTCCATGAATACAAAATGAGTATTCATCGCTGGGTTTTCTTCGCGTGATAGGCACGCGAGGCGGATCCGTTTCATTGGTAGTCCCTGCTCGCGTAGCCTATAAAACGCCAAGCAGGCGCTGCGTGCGGCGACAATATGATCAATATGGCCCGTGTAACCATTCAGATCAAGGCTCATAAATTCGATTTCAATATCGTCGTGTCCGGCGGTGATTTCTTTGACCAAACTGGTTACTTTGTCGGTAACCTCCAGGTGATCAAGATTGTTTAACGTACCATCGATGTAGCCCAAATGATGCATCGACGTTGCGCCGATCAGCTCGCCAGCAGCGCGCCATTCCTGGATACGCACCTCTCCTAAATTGGGCAAATTATCCGGGTTGGTGCCGTTTTCGCCGCCAGTCAGCACGATGAGGTGCAGCTCTGTGCCTTCACTGACTTCTTTGAGGAGTGTTGCAACCGGACCAAACGCTTCATCATCGGGGTGGGCAAATACGCCAAACAAGATCTTTTTCATAGTATTAGTATAATTGCTTGTTCTTGATCGACCAAGAACCAAGTCGCTTCTTTTTGTATCGACAAAAAGAATCAAAAAGCTCGTGACGCTTCCTTCCTCCAGGTGATCTCGCAATAAAAGTGTCGTCGCTCCGGAACGCCCTCTGGGCGGTCAAAATTTATTTTCTTAGTTATTCAATTTTGACTGATCCTCGCGAATGACTCGACACTTTTATTTCTCACTCCCTCGGGTCAGTCCAGATGTCACACTGTTAACGATATGACACGCAGTAAGACTGCGAAAGAAGCGAATGGTACTATTGATACATGACAGACAAAGTTGATATCCACAAAGCAGGCGGAATTATTATACGTGATCGTCAACTCTTACTGACTCGCTCCAAGGGCAAGGATTTTTTTGTTGCGCCAGGTGGTAAGTTGGAAAATGGTGAAATGCCACTACAGGCGCTTATCAGAGAGTTAGCGGAAGAACTGAGTATTACTGTTAACGAAGAGGATTTGAGGGAATTCGGCGAATTTCGTGCAGTCGCTGCCGGATCGAAAGACAAAACACTCCAGATGGATGTTTATGTTGTTGATAAATGGAGAGGCGAAATTACCCCGAGCAATGAAATAGAAGAGGTGAGGTGGGTAACATCGCAAACGGACGATATTGAGATAGGATCAATTTTCCGATTGGATGTTAGGCCAAAACTCGTGGAAGCCAACCTGATTGATTAATTATGACGGACGGAATTTTATTGATCGACAAACCTGCTGATATGACCAGTTTTGGCGTGGTGGCGCGAGTGCGACGGGTGCTGAGCGAGCAGGCAGGTAAAAAGGTGAAGGTAGGTCATACGGGCACACTTGATCCGTTTGCGACAGGACTGCTTATTCTTTGCGTTGGTAAAGAGACAAAAAACGCCATGAGCTACACCAAACTCGACAAGGTGTACGAAGCGACGATTCGATTAGGACAGATAAGCACGACAGGTGATCCAGAGGGCGAGGTAAGTGATGTGAATGATCGGCAGCCAAGTAAGGAAGAGATCGAAGGAGTTCTGCAAAGATTCACTGGCGAAATCACTCAGCGACCACCAATCTATAGTGCGCTCAAGGTAAATGGTCAGCGGGCATATCATTTGGCGCGTCAAGGTAAGCACGTAGAGATTCCCGAGCGCAAAGTGACGATTCATAGTTTAGAACTGGTTGACTATGTGTATCCTGAACTGAAAATACGCACCCATGTCAGCAGTGGAACCTATATTCGCAGCCTGGCCGAAGATATTGGCGGAGCGCTAGGTACGGGAGCGTACTGCACTGGGCTGCGGCGGACAAAAGTTGCTGACTGGGATATCGCCAACGCGCAGACACTCGCTAGCTTTGGTGTGACGGATTAAGCACCTCTTGCAACACCTTAGGATATCTGATACAATACGTTCTTGATGATTACAGCAGAGAACAAAGCCAAGGCTATCGCAGCGACGCAGACCAGCAAACAGGACGTCGGAAGCGCTCAGGTACAGGTGTCAGTTTTGACCGCCCGTATTCGTGAGGTAACCGAACACCTGAAGGTCCACAAGCACGACCACAAAGCCCGCCGTGGGCTGATCCAGATGGTTGGTCGTCGCAAGAAGCTGCTGAGCTACTTGGAGAAGAAGGATTTTGCAGGGTACAAAGCCCTGATCACCCAACTGGGCCTTCGCAAATAATAAAACAACCCGGAATCCCCGGGTTGTTTTATTATTTGTTACACTGGTGATATGAAGTGGTATCAGCGGATGTTTCGCTATCCTGAGGCGTGGCTACTGACGATAGTGGCTTTGGTGACGCGGCTATGGCAACTCCACTTGCCACCAGCGGTTGTGTTTGATGAAGTGTATTTTCGTACCTTTGCTGGCAATTATTTGGATGGTCACTATTTCTTTGATATCCATCCGCCACTAGTCAAATTAATCCTCGCCGGGCTTGCGAACTTGCTACATATAGAGCCCGCTCAGCTAGCGGGTGGTGATCCGGCGGCAGTCATATTGCGTGTTGTCCCAGCGCTTGCCGGAGCGGCACTGGTACCACTTATCTATATCATTATCCGACAGTTTGGGCTGGGGCGACGAGTAGCAACAATTGGTGCATTGTTGATATTGCTTGATAACGCGCTACTCGTTGAATCACGATTTATCTTGATGGACAGTTTGCTGCTACTAGCAGGGTTTGGTGCACTCAGCAGCTATCTGGCACTGCGGCGGAGGAGGGGCTGGGTGCGGTGGTTGTGGATTATTGTTGTAGCAGTTTTGCTTGGCGTCCTCGTAACGATCAAATGGTCAGGATTGGCTGTTGCTGGTTTGATCGCAACAATATGGCTTGTTGATGGAGTGCTGAAACATATTGATTGGCGACGATTGCTCGGTGAGGCAGGGACCGTGCTGCTGATAGTGACGATTATTTACATTGGTAGTTTTATGATCCACTTTTCGTTGTTGACGAAGAGTGGCGAGGGCGATGCATTTATGTCGCCAAAATTCCAGTCGCTTCTGCAGGGTAATGCACTTTATAATCCATCGGCGCGTATGTCGTTTTGGGACAAGTTTGTCGAGCTCAACCAGGAAATGTATACCGCACAAAGCTCGCTAAAGGGTGTCGAGCATCCATATGCATCCAAATGGTATACCTGGCCGCTGGAAATCCGACCAGTGTATTACTGGCAAGGCGAAATGATCAAGGAGCGGCAGGGTAATATTTATCTGCTGGGTAATCCGGTGGTGTGGTGGGGAAGCACTATCGCAGTTCTCGGAGCGCTATTGGTGTGGCTGATCAAACCACGAGTTTTAGGCAAACGGCGACAGCTGGTTGCGTTTTTGCTGGCAGGCTACGGTCTCAATTTCATACCGTTCGCATTTATCGACCGGCCGATGTTTCTGTACCATTATTTGTTCGCGCTGGTATTTGCAATATTGCTTCTGTGTGTATTGCTCGGTCTCGTATTCGATTGGCAACGCAAAAAATACGGTAAACGTGCGGTGGTGCAGACATTTTGGGTGATTGCTGTTGTGATTGGACTCGGATTTTTGTATTTTCTGCCACTCAGCTACGGCTGGCCACTCAGCACTGCCGATCTCCAGCAGCGCATGTGGCTGCCGTCGTGGCGATAATATAAAAGCACATGCTTGCGGTACTACTATTCGATATCTATACTGCATTTATGAATTTTGATAGACGTGTCCAAGACAGATTGAATGCAGCTGAACGTGCAGAAGTTATTAGTTCGGAGGAACTTTTTGTTGCTGACCTGAGAGAGCTTTTGGACGGTAAGGCAATCACTGAGGGTATCCATATAGATTTTGGTGATAATCATGAAGCCCTGCAGCGTGTATTGGATCTGATGGATATTGAGGCAATGACCGGTGCAGTCAAGTACTTCAACATGATAAACGGTACTGTGATCGACGGCTCAAGCAAGGCTAATATGAGTCACAAGACAGTATCACCGGTTGTTGAAGCTCATGGCATTCGTGTTGCTGCTGAGTTGATGCAATCTGATGCATGGAAAGTAGTCGGTGAGACATTTAAACACGTTCAAACAATGGATGAAAGAGTAACATCTTGGCTCATGTTGATGCATGCGAGTGATATAGATGCAAAGGATGAGACATTTATGCTCGATGCAAATTCAACGGCTGTAGTTGTGGGAGTCTCGGCACGGTACCAGCCTGAATCCATCGATGAATACGGTGAGAATATGGGCATGGCATCTCTTTACGAACAAGCGTCGAGCGTCAAAGATTACCGCCAGAGAATTACGAGACTTGGAGAATTACTTGAGTATGATGAGGCAGAGCTTGAGCTGCCATCGCGTCATTATTTCCTACGCATTGGACGGGTCCTAAGGGGTGATGGCACACCTGCGGTGTTTGGCTTTTCTCCTGTCGATGTATATCCAGCTTTTGGTTTTTACGATCTAAAAAATGGCCGTATCGTCCGGAACGCCGAAAGAAGTCGGGACGACTTGTCTTAAAAGTCGAAAACCCCGCTCAAAGGCCGGAGCGGGGCTCGACGGTCGGGGGCGGGGTTAGGCTGGTGCGGGCAGTGGTGAGACGAGCGAACGCAGGCGCTCGCTGAGGCCTTTCAGGCCATTTCGGAACTTCTTGAACTGGCGGTTGAACCAGTTGTCGTCGTCGAAGAAACGTTTGGAACGCCACAGTACCCACAGAGTGATAACTGTGAATCCGCCAGCATTGGAATAGTCATTGTCGTACAGGCAGAGCGCCACCATAATCAAATTCGCGCAGACGATTGCTATCATGAAGATGATTCCTCGTGTTGCCAGGATATAGCGCTGCTTGCTGTTGAGGACTGCGCTCACATGAAGAATAGCAGTTATCCCCCAACCAGCCACGAGGGGGAGTGCCACGAAGTAATTGATGGTCCAGATGATGGCAATGGTAGACATGGCGTCTCACTTTCCGTTGTAAGGATCAAGCAGGAAGCTTTGTAGTACATACTGTATAACAAAATATAGTGTTTTTCAACCATGCTATAATGGAATGGTATTAATCGCGGAAAGTGATAGAGACGAGGATTCTAAAATAGAGTTTTCACCCCTGTTACTCTCCGCATCGCAGAGAGGAGACGTATGTCTACAATTAACCCAAATGGTAAGGAAATTATTAGTGTCAGCACCGAACTAGCTGGCAAAACGTTGACGCTCGAGGTCAACCGCGTCGGGTTTCGCACAACGGCGAGTGTATTGGTAAAGTATGGTGACACAGTAGTACTCGGTACGGCAATGGTTGGCAGCAAACCAGTGGTGCTGGACTATTTCCCGCTGTCGATCGATTATGAAGAAAAATTTTATGCAGCTGGCAAAATTAGTGGCAGCCGGTTTATCAAGCGCGAAGGACGTCCAAGTGACGAAGCAATCCTGATTGGTCGTCTGATTGACCGCCCAATTCGTCCGCTATTTCCAAAGGGTTATCGTCAGGAAGTTCAAGTAGTAGCGAGCGTGCTGTCAATGGATCCCAACTTCCGCCCTGACAGTGTTGCAATGATTGCTGCGTCAACTGCGCTGATGCTCACTGGTACACCATTTGACGGCCCAGTTGCGGGTCTTCGTGTCGGTCGGGTCAATGGTGAATTTAAGGCCTTTTTGACACCTGAAGAACGCGAACAGAGCGATCTTGACCTTGTGGTTGCTGGTATCGAAAGTGGTATTACTATGGTTGAGGCTGGTGCTAACGAAGTGAGTGAAGATGTGATTGCCGATGGCCTGGCTTGGGCGTTCGAGCAGTACCAGCCAGCGATTCAATTGCAAAAAGAATTGGTTGCAAAAATCGCTCCCGAACCACAGGAATACGAACTGGTACTGCCAAACGAAGATATCCAGGCGCAAGCCAATGAGTGGACAGAAGGCAAGCTGGGTGAGGCCTTGCATCGCCCATACCCAGAGCGCAACGAACTAGTAAACAACCTGCGCTGGGAGTATCACCAGGCGATGTCTGACAAGATTGGTGAGGATGAATACCAGTCACTTCGTGATGAATATGACGAAGCCTTTACCAAAGCGCTACACGAAGATGTTCGCAAACATATTGTCGAATCAGGCACTCGCCCGGATGGTCGTAAATTAGACGAGATTCGCCCGCTATCATCTGAGGTTGGTATTTTGCCACGTGCCCACGGTTCATCGCTCTTTACCCGCGGCGTGACCCAGGGCCTTAATATTGTGACGCTTGCACCACTCAGCTATGCGCAGATGGTTGATACCATGGAGCAAAATGACTACGAACGTCGTTACATGCACCATTACAATGCGCCAGGTTATACGGTTGGTGAAGTCCGCCGCCTTGGATCACCAGGACGCCGCGAAATCGGCCATGGCTACCTGGCGGAACGTGCATTGATTCCTGTTTTGCCAAGTGAAGAAGAGTTCCCGTATGCGATCCGCAGTGTGACCGAGATTATGTCACAAAATGGTTCAACATCGATGGCGGCAACATGTTCATCATGCCTGGCGCTAATGGATGCCGGTGTGCCAATCAAACGTCCAGTCAGTGGTATTGCGATGGGTCTGATGATGGATGGTGATACGCCGTATGTTCTGAGCGATATTGCCGATGCCGAAGATTTTGCGGGTGACATGGACTTTAAAGTCACTGGCACCGAAAAGGGCATTACGGCAATGCAAATGGATATGAAAGTCCATGGTTTGCCTGTTAGTATCCTTCGCCAAGCAATCGAAGGTGCCAAACCTGGTCGTGCGCACATTTTGCAGCACATGCTGACAACGCTTGCTGCACCTAAACCAACCCTCAGCCCATATGCACCACGTATCGAAAAGATCAAAATCAATCCAGACAAGATCGGTGCGGTTATCGGTAAGGGCGGTGAAGTTATCAATAAAATCACCAAAGAAACCGGTGCCGAAATCGATATTAAAGACGATGGGCTTATCACAGTTGCTGCTGCCGATACCGCCAAGATCGAGAAAGCGCTTGATTGGATCCGTGGCCTGACCGAAGAACCAGAAGTTGGCAAGATTTACGAAGGTACAGTTGTGAGCATTAAAGAATTCGGTGCATTCGTAAACATCCTGCCAGGCATCGACGGCATGGTGCACATCAGCAAACTCAGCAACGAGCGTGTCGAAAAAGTCGAAGACGTCCTGCACGAAGGCCAAGTAGTGAAAGTCAAACTGACCGGCATCGACGAACGCGGTCGCCTGAGTCTATCGATCAAAGACGTTGAGTAGTTGCTAAAACATAAATAGTATGCTATAATGAGCTTACGTAGGCTTACTCATTAAGCAACTCTTGTACAAATCAGAGCGGATTTTCTCCTAAATCCGTTCGAATTTGGCCAAGAATCATATCTTGATCAATCTTTATAAAATCAATTAATTCCAGAGGATCTCGATCTCGGAATCTTTCCCATGAGGGAGATCTTTGAATAGGAGAATAATGAAACAAACTCTAAACAGAGAACAGCGCCGCAAAAATGATGCGGCAGAGCGCATATTGCGTCGACACCGGACTACGCAAGGTAAGGTAGCCGCCCTCGAACCGGGTAAATTGCGTATTGTTCCACTCGGTGGCCAAAACGGCATTGGTGAGAAAAACATGATTGTTGTTGAATATGAAAACGACGCAATTGTGCTGGATTGCGGATTTGAACTGGGCTTGGACTTGCCAGGTGTTAATTATGCTATTCCGGCTGTCGAATACCTGCAATCGATCAACCACAAACTACGTGGCTATGTAATCAGCCACGGCCACATGGATCACATTGGTGCGCTGGTGCATGTCGTGCCGAACTGTCCAGCTCCGATTTATGGCAGCCGCTTTACCATTGGTATGGTTGATGCCCAGTTCGAAAAGGCGCAGGAAAAAGACATGAACTATCAGCAACAAACAGTCGTTATGGACATGGATGCACATGAGCGTCTGAAACTTGGTGTATTCACGATCGAACTCATCCGAGTGACACATTCGGTACCAGAATCATCGGCAATTGTTGTTGATACACCTGTCGGCCGGCTGATTAATACGGGTGATTTTCGGCTGGATCCAGAGCCGCTCGATGACAGGCCGAGTGATATCAATCGCTTGAAACAACTTGGCAAAGAAGGAGTGTTACTCCTCATGAGCGAAAGTACGAATACGACTAAGCCTGGGCGTACACCGACCGAACATACACTCGAAAAAAGCTTTGACAATATCATTGGTCAGGCAAAAGGGAGGGTATTTGCAGCGGTGTTTTCGACCAATATGAACCGTGTGCAAATGATTATCAATGCAGCGGCAAAACATGGACGCAAAGTGGCGCTAGATGGCCGTAGCATGATGGCGGTCGCCGAGCTGGCGGTCCGACTGGGCACACTGAAGATCCCAAAGAACACACTGGTTGCAATGCGCGAAACAGCATCACTACCTGATAACAAGCTTGTCGTCATTTGCACAGGTGGACAGGGCGAACCTGGTGCGGCAATGAGTCGTATGAGCACGGGTGAGCATCAATATCTCAAACTAAAAAAATCCGACACGGTTATCATTAGCAGTACACCAATTCCCGGTAATGAACGGAGTTATCAGATGGTTGCTGACGATTTGGCGCGGATCGGTGTTACCCAGTATCGGCATCCGACACATGAGATCGATGGGTGCGGCCCCCTGCACGTGTCGGGTCATGCGGCACGCGATGAACATGCTGAAATGATTCAACTGACCCGACCAAAATACCTGATGCC
>JALQVV010000075.1 GCA_023260255.1 Candidatus Saccharimonadia bacterium | reverse complement strand
GACAGATCCCCGCCAGCCATGCAACAGACTGCCCCATCGAGGGACGGCAAACACGAAATGAGCTGTCCGCATGAGGTGAGGCAAGGTGTGCGACACCGTGGCTCGGGATTATAGCCCTGAGTCACGGTGTTGTCCAGTCCCTGCCTGCTTGTCATATTCGCATATTGAACCAATGCGTGATTGATGACGGCCATGATTCACGCCGAATAGACAAATACTAATTTATGTGACATTATTCATCTTATGACGGACCCAGAATCACGTGAAGTACTCCCACAAAGTAGCGATGACATGGAGCGACTCATGGGTATCAATAGACTACTAGAAACATATTTTCCCGATGATGTTGGTTTTATCCTCGATCAATTAAAGGATGAGGAGGATGTCATCGGCTTTTTATACGGTCAGCTACTCGAGATTGGCGAAGATCCTGGTGACGTGCTGGCCCAGTATGGCATACTTGAATTAGAGTAAGCATTCACCTCCAACCTTCTAGACAATCCGCCGCTATATAGACAAATATAACTTTATATGGTATAGTTCCCTTTAATGAATTTTTCTAATGAAGCAATTGGTAGTGGATCTGATGGAGCTATATTCAACTTCTACGGTGAACTTCCGATGTGGATGAATCATGATGAGGTGAGCGCGGCGTATGCGGAGCTTGATGCCAGTGTGCGTGGCATAAAGGACCCTCCTGTTGCGAGTATTAACCCACCATTCTTTGAAGATGCTGACATTGAGGATTATCGTCGCTTTTATGTCGAATTTGAAGAATCTGCAACAGGTGAAGATATAGCGGCAGCTGTTCATTTAGTGGCGAATGCAATTAAGCGCTTTCGTCACGCAAATTAGTTTTCATCTCGTAGATAATCCACCGCAAAGTATGGACACTTTGTGTAAATAGAGTGTTTCTGTTTTGCTCATGCTTGCTCCTCGGTCTCGAATATTGCTACATTAAGATAGTCCCAAAAGTTGGGATGTTTTTTGACAAGCAGACAGCACGAGATGAGCCTCCGCTTCCCTTTCGGGAGAGTCGAAGCCTCATCTTGTGTGGGGTTGAGTCTCGTTCTCGAAGAGAGGTGGGATATGACAGTGGGACTAACCGGTGGCCAGTATGCCGGTATGCGCTCGGGGGTCGCAAAGGAAATGGAGGGACATTGTCCAGCGGACAACACCGATGAGTACGGTTGGTTCTGTTTTGACGGCGAGAGTGACCATGTGCAGCTTGAGACCTACGAGGGTTGGATAATCCACGCTGCGCCGTACATTGTCGCCAGCATCAGTTCCTATCTGCACGACAACTGTGGATTTGGAATTGGTTTGGAACGCCACCTGGTGACTAGGGCGATTCGGGCTGTAGAGGCGGTACTTGCTGATCACCGCTTTGCGTTCACCAACAACGGTGACGAGGAGTGCAGTTGCTCGGATGGGGACGCAGTTGTTCATACGCTGTTTGAGGATGGCAACCAGTGGCGAACTCACGTTGCTCAGCTTGCCGTTGACGCGGTTGTTGCCGTTCTAAACACCTAGTGTTCCTGGCGGTGGAGCCGATCGAGTACGGTGAGGAGCTATGGGTTAAAGTTTAGAGCATCTTCCCGTGTCTCTATCCCATGTCTGCTTGTCGTATTCGATTTAGGAAATTATTAACTCACTTCTCGCCCATAGACAGTCCCCATCAGATAGACAAATATCACTTTATATGGTATCGTTCACTTTAATGAGTTTTACGAACGAAGCGGTTGGTGGTGGATCTGATGGTTCAATTGAAAATATTGAAGCTGGACTACCCCTCTGGATGCAAGAGGATGACATTGAGAATGCATACGATGAAATTTGGGAACAGATAGCTCAGATTAAGGATCCACCAGTTGCATCGATGTATCCTGTAAGTACGGCTAGTTTAGAGGATCATCGACGCTTTTTTGTAGAGTTTGAAAGTCATGCAACGATCGAAGATATTATTGCGGTCGTCGGGATAGTGGGTGGCGCACTGAAACGACTTCGTTACCAAAGTTAATCAAACTCGCTTTTGGTAGCGGTTTCAAGTCAGAGAGACGACTATGCCCGGGTCATTTTTTGGAGGTTATTAAACAACTGCCCAGCAAATACATGCGTTAAGCATGCTTTGATACGGGTTTTATAGACTTATTTCTACGCCGCTCATGCTATACTGTATCCATGCAACCAAATGACCAACAGGGGTATTACCAGCCTGAATCGCAGCAGCCTGCTCAGCCTGCTGCCCCACCAGTACCTCCTGTCCCTACTTCTGTACCGAATGTTGACCAAGCCGAAATGCAGGCGGCCCTGGCCGAACCAACCCAAGCACCTCAATCAGTACCATCACCAGTCGGCGCACCCGTGGATGATCAGTACGATGACCGCCAAGCGGATGACGAGGCACTTGTTACCTGGTCGGCACACGAATATTTGCACCAGGAAAAGGGTACGGTATGGTTTATCTTGTTCGCGATTGTCATCTTGGCGCTTATTGGACTATCTGTCTGGACCCAAGCATGGTCATTTACCGTACTGATCGTCGTGATTGCCGCTGTTGTAATTGTCTATACTCGCCGGCCACCTCGTGAACTAACCTATTCCCTGACCGACGAGGGTCTGGTTATTGACGGTAAATTAAACCAATTTAGTAATTTCAAATCATTCGGTATTATTCGTGATGGCGAGGAATTTTCGGTCATGCTCATCCCGACGCAACGTTTCCAGCCTGGCGTGACAGTGTATTTCCCTGAAGAAGCTGGTGAAGATATCGTTGATATGCTCGGTAGTCGCCTGCCCATGAAAGACCTCAAGCTCGATGCCGTTGATCGCTTGGTTAGGCTTTTGCGCTTGTAGTCTACTCTTGCTACCCCTGTAAATTTATGGTACACTCATTTAGTTACGAGCACCCGTAGCTCAGCTGGATAGAGCGTCGGCTTGCGGAGCCGAAGGCCATAGGTTCAAATCCTGTCGGGTGTACCATAAATCATTACAAGTAATTTGTTGCATTTTTTTTACATTTAAGCATAATATTT
>JALQVV010000089.1 GCA_023260255.1 Candidatus Saccharimonadia bacterium | reverse complement strand
AAAGTACTTTGCAGTCTTGTCGATAATTTGTTTGGCACTCACATGTTGTGGGCGCGAGCGTCGAACGTTGCCAAGTAACCCCTCGGCGGTATTAATGTCTGGTGTGATACCGCGCATTTCGGCATAGGCAAGTAATTGGTTGAGTGCTCCTTCGAGTTCACGGATGTTTGTCTTAATGTTTTTTGCTAAGTATTCAACCGTATCACGGCCGAGCTCAACACCAGACAGGGCAGACTTTGCCTCAATGATGGCGCAGCGTGTTTCAAAATCAGGCATTTGAATATCAATTGTCATGCCCATTTCGAATCGGCTACGGAGGCGTTCGGTCAGGGTTGGGATGCTTTTTGGCGGCTTGTCGCTACTGATGATGATTTGCTTGTTATTCTGATGGAGCGCATTAAAGGTATGGAAAAATTCTTCCTGAGTTTTTTCCTTGCCGGCAATAAACTGCATATCATCAATGATTAACACGTCGACGTTACGGTACTTGTCGGAAAACCCTTTTTTCTTAAACCGAATGCTTTCGAGGAATTCTTTGACAAATGTTTCAGAACTAATATAGAGCACACGCATGTTCGGTTGGTTTTTTGTGATTTCGTTGCCAACCGCTTGGGCAAGGTGAGTTTTACCAAGACCTACGCCACCATAGAGGAAGAGGGGGTTGTATTTTACTCCAGGGTACTGGGCAACCGCCTGGCAGGCTGTGTACGCCAGGTCATTACTTGACCCAACAATGAAGTTCGAGAATGTATAGCGAGGATTAAGGTTAGTCGATGATCCTGCTGGCTGACCGAGTGGTTGGGTGATTTCGCGTGAGGGCCCACGCGCAACCGTCGTCTCACGATTAATTGCCGTCCGCTTACCACTAGATTTAACGACATACTCGATTCGCTCGGGTTGGATACCGTTCTTGGCGAGTACCTGTTTGATTTGGTCGGTAAATTTCACCTGGAATTGGCGCACCGCAAAGATATTCGGAACAGCAATAGTCACCTGTTCATCAGTTGACTCGATCAGTTCGGTATTTTTAAACCACGTAACATACGTGGCATGAGGTACCGACAGCTCGATCTCACCGAGGACGCTTTGCCATAACGAATGCTGCATAATATATATAATTCCCTCAACTTCTTACCCGCCATTTCGGCGTGTCTCAATACCATTACTATAGTTCAGCCGGGACTTTTCCACAACCATAAAGAGTACGAAGCGAAGATACCTAGATAGAGAAGCGATTTTTCCACAATTAGGACACTCATCTGTAAATATGTGGATAAGTTTGTGTTTTTCGTGGACAACTACAGTCGGTAACTTGAAAAAAGAGCAAAAATACGCTAGAGTAGTACAGATATGCCAAAACGAACTCACCAACCTCATACACGTCACCGTGCGAAAACCCACGGTTTTCGTGCGCGTATCGCGACCAAAGCTGGCCGCGCAGTTTTGAAACGCCGCCGCATCAAAGGCCGAGCGAAGGTTTCAATTTAGGAAGGGCGAGCCCTTCCCTTAAAGGCCAGGTATAGCCTGGCTTTTTTTGTTCAATGAAAATATACCCTATACTATTGATATGTTAGCTTTTAGATACCGTTTTCACGGCCATGGCAGCCTGCGTTATGTATATGCGCATGGCCAAGTGGTTCGTTCGCGGTTGATTACCCTCAAACATAGCCGCCATCCAAAGCGCAAAAATCCGCGCGTAGCAGTTGTGGTAAGTAAAAAGGTATTAAAAAGCGCTGTTGGCCGCAATCGGATTCGCCGCCGATTATATGAAATCATGCGCCATGAACTACCCCAACTTCATAGCAACCAAGATGTGGTGCTCATCGTCTTTTCGGCTGATGTACTGACGATGTCACACGAGGAACTACAAGCAGCTGTCCGTCAACTCCTCACTACTGCTGATATCTATAAAAAATAATCAGATAATGGTATCATAAGATGAATTACCATGATTGAAGTGGAGCAACATATCTCGTGAATATTTTTGAAGTGCTTATAGTTCAGCCGCTATTTAACCTATTAATGGGGTTATATGCGGTTATTCCTGGCGGTGATTTTGGCGTCAGTATTATCCTGTTTACTATTTTATTGCGACTTGCGCTTCACCCGCTTGTCAGGCGCCAATTACACCAGACTAAGGCCATGCGCCGCATGCAGCCTGAGCTGAAAGAGATTAAGCGCAAAGCCAAAGGCAATCGACAGCTCGAGGGTGTCATGATGATGGAGTTGTATAAAAAGCACGGTGTCAGCCCATTCCGCTCCATCGGCTTGCTCCTCATCCAGCTACCAATTTTTATCGCACTGTATTTGGTTATCCAAATCTTCACACTGCACCGCAACGAATTAGCCAAATGGACCTATGATTTCCTCGAAAACATTGGACCAATCAAACATATTGTCGAAAACCCACAAGCATTCAACGAAAAGCTTTTTGGTGTCGTCGACCTCACCCAACACGCGTTTAGTAGCGGGGCGATCAACTGGATTTTAGTTGCCCTGGCTGTTGCGGCGGCGGCTGGCCAGTTCTATCAGACGCGCCAAACAATGCCGCAAGATGGCAGCAAACGCAAACTCCGTGATATCTTGTCCGAAGCAGCTGACGGCAAGCAAGCTGATCAATCAGAGATCAACAACGCCATTATGGGTAAGATGACCTTTGTTCTGCCGTTTTTCATGCTATTTATCATGCTGAGCCTCCCGGGCGCAATCGCGCTCTACTACGCAACATCAACACTTGTAACAGTGTTCCAACAGTGGCTGATCTTGCGTCAGGATGAGGAAGAGTTGGAAGAAATTGCCGACGAACCCGTCAAGCAGCCGGGCAAAAAAGCGACCGCCAAAGCTCGGGCTAAAGTTGCCCAAGAAGCGACCGTGACGCGAATCGTTGCCAAAGACAAACGAAGGAGGTAGGTGATGAATCAGCAGGAATCAATCGAATACGCGAAAAAATACCTGGCGGACCTGTTGTCGTTTTTTGGAATCAATGTTGATATCGAAGCAAGCATGGATGAGGAAGTGATTGAACTTTCTGTGCCATCGACAGAGATCAACAGTTTGCTCATTGGTAAAAATGCTGAAACACTGCGAAGCATGCAATTAATCCTCTCATCAGTACTTCGCAATCAAGGTGCGGCGGTAACGCGTATCAATATCGATATTGCCGACTACAAAAAACAACGTGCCGAAAAAGTTGCCAAACAAGCACGCGAATGGATAGAAGAAGTGCTCCGTACTGGCGACTCACATGTTGCTCACCTCAATGCGGCCGATCGTCGCATCGTTCATCACGTCGCCTCAGAGTATCCCAATATTCAGACCTTTTCCGAAGGCGAAGGTCGCGACCGCAAGATCATTATTGCTCAGCAGTCTTCATAGCTTTTTCGTAAACATCAAGTGTTTGCTCGGCCATGCGTTGCCATGAATATTTTTTGATTTGTTTTTCACCTTTTTGAATCAGTTCGCCGCGTAATTTTTCATCATCAAGCACTTGGCCTATACGCTCGCTCATATCATCGCTATCTTCTGGGTCAAAATACCACGCCGCATCACCATAGACTTCGGGTAGGCACGTATGATCACTACTGACGACCGGTGCGCCATAGACCATTGCCTCGAGTCCGGGCAAGCCAAAACCCTCCGTAAGCGACGGAAATATATAGGCAGCACAGTGGCGATATAACCAAGCTAATTGTTCGTCGGTAACAAATCCGGTAAATTCGATATTTTTGTAACCACGCTGCCCAAAATACGTTTCGTTACGCTGGTGTGCTGGGGTCTTTTTACCCACCAATACAAGTCCGAGGTTAGGGTGATGTTCGAGTAATTTTTGATGTGCATCACCTAAGGCGCGAATGTTTTTATAATCGCTCTGTTGGCCGACATAGAGCAGGAATCTATCAAACGGTACATCGAGCGGCGATTCTTTTTTGGTCGTCATTTCGGCTGCTTCGTACGTGACGGTAATTTTGTCTGCTGGGATGTTGGCAAATTCGGCATAGGCGTCTTTAACATACTGCGACGGTGTGATGATATGGCTGCTGGTCTGTCCAATACGCTTGAACACAAACCGACCGACCAGTTGTTTGGCATGGAATACCAGCCAGTTTTTGTCAGAATTATATGTCTGCAGTAGGGTGAGGTCGTGAACGGTGGTGACATGATTGCCACGGTATAATACAGGCTGCTGCGGCATGCAAAAATGCACCAAATCAGCATGGAGACTATCGAGGAATTGTTTGAATCCTATCTGCTCGGCAAATGAATAGTTGGCAAAATCAGCTGCTGTGACCATAAAGTTAGGGTTGGTTGGTTTCCAGTACGATAGATCACGCGAGGGTACTAATATGGTGTATTTGTTGGTCGTGTCGATTTTTTCCAGGTGAGTCAGTAGCCGTTCAATATAGCGGCCAGTTGTCGAATTGATAATCCTTGCGTCAACGACGATGTGGTTCATTGTCCAATTTCGCTTGATGATACTCGGCGATCAGATAGAGTGGACGTTGTTTGGTTTCGTTGAATATGCGGCCAATGTATTCGCCGATAATACCAAGTGATAGTAGTTGTACGCCGCCCAGGAATAATATGACCGCCATCAGTGACGAATAGCCTTCACCGGTGGGCACGCCAAAGAATGGCCGAATCAACAGATAGAGGATATACACAAAGGCGATGAAGGACACGATCATCCCCAACATTGATGCAAATCGGAGCGGAGCAGTGGTAAAGCTCGTGATGCCACTGACCGCGAGATCGATGAGTTTTGGGTAGCTCCATTTGGTTTCGCCGGCGACACGGGGGTCGCGGTCGTACATAATTTCTTTTTTGTTGTACCCAACCTGGCTAAATATTGCTTTGGCATTGCGCTGCGATTCGCGGAATTGCTGGATCGATTCAACAACCCGACGGTCCAGTAGGCGAAAGTCGCCGGTGTCTTCTTGTATAGGTACACGAGTAACGCGCTGTAGGAGTCGGTAGTATTGTTTGCTGGTGAATTTTTTCAGCCATGTTTCACCGTCGCGTGAGCGACGTTTGGCATACACGTCATCGTAACCGTCTTCCCATAGTTCGATCATCTTTGGGATTAGTTCGGGTGGATCTTGTAGATCGGCGTCGATGATCACCAACGCGTCGCTTTTGACATGGTCGATCCCTGCAATCATAGCAATCTCTTTGCCGAAATTACGAGACAGGTCGATATAGCTAATACGTTTGTCTTTTTTGGCCATCTGCTGAATGATCCACAGCGTGTCATCGCGACTACCATCGTTCACAAACAAAAATTCCAGCCGATAATTTTTAATACTATCACCAAGCTTGACCAGGCGTTCATACAATTTGTCTAATACCGGCGCCTCATTGTAGGCGGGGATGAGGATCGTGATGGACTTCATATACCCTAGTATATCAAAGCAGGAAATAACAGTGTATTTATAAGGGAGTCGGAGTATATAACAAGAACAACCGTAACTTTAATATGATAGATTACCATACCTTGTTACGGTTGCTATGCGTTTCTTAGGGTGATATTGAAACAATATCACTCTGAAGGTGCTATTCCACGAAGGAACTATATTAATTTTATCGTTAAATTTTTTATCATACAACGCTTAAGTTCGTGAGTAGTTGTTATTGTCGAGTTCCGAGAATATACTATCTATCATTACGAGGAGTTAAATGTCATGAAAGAAGTAGGTGTGTGGTTCCGTAGTTTATCAATTACAGGTAGGGTTGTAGTTGTTTCCGTGGCTACACTGCTTTTATTTGGTGCTGTTGGTAGTATGGCGCAGCCAAATAAAGCGCAAAACAATACTCAGCCTATAGCTACCACATCATCTAGTCCTACACCAACACCTATTACTAAGATTGAGACGAAGATTGAACCTATTACTTTCCTGGAAGAGACAAGGGAAGAGGGCACTATTACGAAAGGGCAGACAAAGGTGTCCCAAGAAGGTGTAAACGGTGAACGAACAATTACTTATGAGGTGGTAACCCTCGATGGAAAGGAAACAAGTCGTAAAGAGATTAAAAATGAAATAACAAAAGCTCCCATTAACAGAATTACCTTAGTTGGAACATATGTCGCTCCAACTCCCACACCCAAGCAAGCCTCGTCCTGTGACCCCAACTACTCAGGTAAATGTGTCCCAATTGCAAGCGACGTAGATTGTGCCGGAGGTAGTGGTAATGGTCCGGCATACACTTCTGGACCAGTATATATTATTGGAAGCGATATTTATGATCTTGATCGAGACGGTAACGGGATAGGCTGTGAATAAATAACTCAATTCACAAAATCAATAAGGGATACAAGATTGGTAGCAGTATGGGCTCCACTGCTTTGTAGATAGGCGGTTTTAGCATTTGCCGATTCGTGGAGGGTGTGCAATATGGCGCCAGCATGGCCGAGCTGAACGCCTTCTGGCGCGTAGTGGCCTGTGATGTATGCATAGACTGGTTTGGTGACATGGGTGGCGATGTAGTCTGCCGCGTCGTATTCGGCAGTACCGCCGATCTCGCCGATCAAGATAATGCGATCGACATCTGGATCGTTTTGGAACAACTCTAAACAATCGGTAAAACTAGTGCCATTGATAGGGTCGCCGCCAATGCCAATCACATACTTTTGTCCAATGCCTCGCTGGGTTAGGCTGGCCATTGCTTCGTAGGTGAGGGTACCGCTACGACTGACGATGCCTACAGTACCAGGGAGGGACAAATTGGCAGGGATGATACCGAGCTTTGTTTTGCCCGGCATGAGGATACCCGGGCAGTTTGGTCCAATTAGCCTACTCCCCGACTTCTTTAAACGTTGCTTTATTTGCAACATATCGTGTATTGGAATACCTTCGGTTATACAGACGATCAGGGGTACTTGTGCATTAATTGCTTCTATTATGGCGCCTTTGGCGTGTGCGGCTGGCACAAATATGACGGTCGTATCGACACGCATGTCGGCCTGTATATCGGCGATTGAATTGTACACTGGAATGCCATCAATATCCTGCCCAGCTTTGCCTGGCGACGTACCGGCAACAATATTGGTACCGGCCGCAACCATGGCGCGTGTATGAAATGCGCCGTGACTGCCGGTGATGCCTTGGACGATCACATTGCCGCCGCTTAGAAGCGATTCGTTCATATAATCTCCTTTTTGGCTGCTGTAATTGCATCGGCCAGGCTTGGCTGGATGGCAATACCATGATCAGTCAGTAGTTCGGCAGCCTGCTCATAATTAGTCCCGGCCAGGCGAACGGCAAGTGGGGGAAGGCTTGGCATTTGGTCGCGTGCGGCTATGATTGCTTTGGCGACTTCGTCGCAGCGGGTGATACCGGCAAAGATGTTAATAATAATAACTTTCAAACCCTCATATTCCATCAAGCGTTTAAATGCCGCCAGCACGCTGGCTTCGTTGGCACCACCACCAATATCCAGAAAGTTTGCGGGCACCAGGCCGGCATCGGCCACCGCATCGACAGTCGCCATGGCTAGGCCTGCGCCGTTTGCAACTGTCGCTACTGTCCCTTTTTCATCGAGCGTAACAAAGTTCGATTCTGTCTTCTCTGCTTCAAAATCCCAGTCCGGGTGGCGAAAAGCTGCTGCGTCGTCGAGTTCCATTTTGCAGTCGCCCGCTACCACTTGCCCATCTTTGGTAATAACAAGGGGATTGATTTCTAATAGCAGTGCATCGTTGGTGACAAGGCAGTGGTAGAGTTTTTCTACCAAATCTTGCAGTACAAATGTCTTGTCTGGCAGGTCATAATAATCTGCCAGGCTCTGACCAATTGCATCAAAATCACTTTTGCCGGTAATAGATTGTTTCCAATAACTATCTTCTGAATTTTCCTCTACCTCGACCCCACCGTTGCTATTGGCCATGACCATGATAGATGCCGATGGTTTGTCGATGAGGAGTGAAAGGTAAAGCTCGCGGTCGATGGCAAGAGCTTCTTCGGCCAAGAGGGTTTTTGGCAGAAAACCTTTGATTTCAAGTTTGCTGATTTTGCCAAGGGCAGATTTGTACTCATCCTCCGTATTTACAACCACTACACCACCTGCCTTACCGCGTCCGCCAGTTGGGACCTGGGATTTGATGACGGCAGGCAAGAATTGGGGTTCATTAGGATCGGGAATATAGCTCTTTGGTATAGGAATAGAGCCAGCTTTGAGGATTCGTTTGGCTTCGTATTCGAGTAACTTCACTCTCTCTATCATAAAGGAATCAAGAGTATTTGACGAATTCAAAATGCCAATGTCATAATGAATCCCTATGGATATACAGGAAAAACTTTTGCAATTAAACCTCGATGGCGCTGTAGATAAAATAGAACTAGTTGATCAATTGGAGGATATAGCAAAGAGCTATGGCTACGAAACAGTTGACCGCAATGATTCCAAGCCCTGGGGTGCGTATCTGCGTTTTGATGGCAAGGTTGCAGAGCAATTTATTGCTTCATTTTTCCCGGGACTGACATTGGCGGAAGCGCAGTTGGGTATAGAAAACGCAGAACTCAGTCCGAAGTTTCTGCTCGTCGCACCAGGCCAAAGACTTAGTTGGCAAAAACATGATCGTCGTGCCGAACGCTGGGCGTTCCTGACGGACGGTGCGTATTACAAAAGCCCTACCGACGAGATGGGCGAGGTTGTGCCAGTCAAAGCTGGCGAAGTCGTGCAATTTGCAAAAGGTGAACGACACAGGCTTGTTGGTATCGAGGGTAAGTACGTGCTTGTTGCGGAAATATGGCAACACAGTGATCCTGATCATTTGTCTGATGAGGAGGATATTATTCGCATTCAAGACGACTACAATCGTTAGTCGATCGATTTGCGAAACTCAGGTGAACGCAGAGTCTTTGTAGAGGTATATCGCGTAAAGAGCTTAGTGAAGCTATAAGTAATAAATAGTACTCCTGAGGTTACTAGAAAGTTTGCAACAAAAACTAATCCGGGTTTACTTGGCGAAGGTATGTATTTTTCGGTAAAAAATATTGCAACAGCCCCGAAGCAATAAGCAAAGAGTGGCTGTCTGCCCAAAGTCAAAAATACGCCGTTTGTATATTTGTGTATTTGAGTGGCGAACCTGTTGAAAAAAGTGAATAATGCCCAAAACATAACTACACCGAATAATATACGTAATGGTGCGGCGGTTGCCTTGTCTGTCCACCATGAGAAGAAGTTTTCATTAAGAGGTGTCCATATTTTATGAACGGTTTCAGAGAATAAGCTAATAGAGGGAAAGAGATCGGAAATTAAATTAATACCGTAACTTAGGAACGAATTGAGGATAAATAATAGAAGTGCTACACCCCAAAGTATGTATTTTAGCCTCTGAATGTTTAGTTTTGAAATATGGCTTCTGACCCAGGCATTGACACTCAAAAGATGTGCCCCAACAACCATACCGATGAAAAAAAGAAATTGCCATGATGCGGTGAATTCATATCGAGTTTGACCATCACTGTTCCAAAGATTTACAGCCCATACAAGACAGCTTAATAGAAGTAATAATATGGAATGTTTTTTTGCAATGAGATAAAGTCCAAGAGGTGCTAGTAGTAAGAAGATGACGTAATGGGTTAAAAACTCAGCCCAACCATAGCTGTACTGAAGGGTTGCAAGCTGGAAAAGTAATCCGAAAAGAGAATTTGATCCTTGTACAAAATTACCTTCGTGAAGAATAAGGTGACTATAAGCCATGAAGAATAAAGCGAGCGATATAACGGATATATATAATACAAGTGCTCGTCTATAAAGTCGTTTAACAACGAGGGTTGGCTGAATAAGTATTTTGTGTGTATATATGTAGCCAACAAGCAAGCCTGAGATTGTCACAAAACCCTCAGCGGCTGAAAACCACAGCGAGCCTCTTCCGGATAGCAAATCGTATATGTTAGGAAATCTTGCGACATGGTCAACGATCATAACAAATATAAAGAAGCCCCTCAGTAGGTCAATAGATCCAAGTCTTGGTCTTCGTGTAATCTCACTTTTGGTCGACAAAGTACTTATTATTATAACATTGAGATCACAAGTAAATCCTGGAAGCGGTATAAAATAGGATATAATAAAGCGGTACGAATGACGCGAAAATATCTTGATAAATATCACTACTCACTCATACTGCTGCGAGAACTTGTTATTACTGATTTCAAGCTTCGATATCAGGGTTCGGCGCTTGGTTACGTGTGGTCCTTACTACGACCCCTTGCGCTTTTTGCGATTCTCTATGTTGTATTTGTAAAGTTTTTACCAGTGGTGAGCGATGCTATTCCTCATTACCCCGTCTATTTGCTTTTGGGCATCGTGGTATGGAACTATTTCTCAGAAGTTACCAATAATGGTGTCGGATCGATTGTTGGGCGTGGCGATTTGATACGGAAACTTAATTTTCCAAAATACGTCATCGTTCTTGCGGGTTCTTTCTCGGCGTTGATAAACCTCGCCTTAAATATGATTGTTGTTGCAATCTTTGCACTTATATCAGGAGTCGATATGTCGATAACAGCAGTATGGGCACCAATCCTCATTATTGAGCTTTTCGTATTTTCGCTTTCAGTTGCATTTTTGCTAAGTGCATTGTTCGTTAAACTCCGTGATGTTAACTATATCTGGGAGGTGATTATGCAAGGTGCATTTTACGCAACACCGATTATCTATCCAATAAATATTATTCCGGTCGTCGCTCAAAAGATTCTCATCTTGACTCCACCAGCTCAAATTATGCAGGATCTTAGGCATATTATTGTTACACCCCATGCGGCAACAATTGGCACAATCTATGGCTCTGAATGGATGAGATTGGTGCCAATTGGATTTGTTGCAATCTTTGCTGTTTTTGCAATGTGGTATTTCCGTAAACACTCTAAAGGCTTTGCGGAGGAGGTGTAGTATGACAGACGATCAACGCGAAGTGGCTATCTCGGTCAATAATGTCTCGAAGTTCTTTAAACTTCCTCATGAAAAAAACAGCTCAATAAAATCATGGGTAACAGGTAGCTTAAAGAGACGTAACAAAGGGTATGAAGTTCAACATGCCTTGCAGAATGTTAGCTTTGATATTAAAAAGGGTGAGTTTTTTGGTATTGTCGGACGGAATGGTAGTGGTAAAAGTACATTATTAAAGATTTTAGCGGGTATCTACCAGCCAACATCCGGGAATATTAAGACACATGGTCGACTAGTGCCTTTTATCGAACTAGGGGTAGGCTTTAATCCAGAACTTTCTGGTCGCGAAAACGTCTATCTTAACGGTGCACTACTAGGATTTACTCGTAAAGAGATTGATACTATGTACGATGAGATTGTTGAATTTGCCGAGCTTGAAAAATTCATGGATCAGAAACTTAAAAACTACTCATCTGGTATGCAGGTACGACTCGCTTTCTCTGTTGCAACGCATGCTGAAGCCGATATTTTACTTGTTGATGAGGTGCTTGCTGTTGGAGATGCAGATTTTCAACGTAAATGCTTCAATTATTTTAAATTACTAAAAAATCAGGGTAAAACAGTTGTCTTTGTTAGTCACGATATGAATGCTGTACGCGAATATTGTGATCGCGCTGTGCTAATCGAAAAGAGCAAGATCATTGTAGAGGGCAACGTTGGTAAAGTTGCATCATCATATACCCGCATGTTCATGGAAGACGACTCAATTGATAAGAACGATGCACAAACTAAAATTAAGAAGAACCGTTGGGGGACGAAGCAGGTCCAATATAATAGCTTGAGCGTTGAGCCAAAGCGTATTACGCAGCAAGCGAAGATGATTGAAATTCATGTGGATTATGAAGTAAAAAGTGATGTCAAAGGACCAGTCTTTGGATTCTCTATTAAGAATACGGCAGGCACTATAATGTTCGGTACCAACACGAGACTTCAACATAAGGATATGGCTGCAATGAAAGAGGGAGATAAAGGCACTATTACGTGGCGCATTCCAAACATTCTAAATGACGGCGACTACGTTGTGGATGTTGCTGTTGCGAATAGTGACGAGACGGTACAGTATGACTGGTGGGAGAACGCAAAATATATTAGCGTCTTCCGCGAACAGCACACAAGCTTTGCGGTCGAGCCGGCTATTGATGTAGAAGTGAGCAATGGCTAAGCGAAAACTATTTGTCGAGGCTGGGTCAATCGCAGAAAAGAATATGAGCGGTGTTGGACACACCGCACTTCACCTGATCCGTTCGCTTGCCGCGAATGAGGATTTCATAAAAAAGTTTGAGCTAATTCTCATAGTGCCATTTAACAAAACATCTTTCCTTGGAACACACCACCTGCCAAATTCGATAAAAATAAAACGACTATTCTTACCGGCAAGGATTATGAATGGTGCAGTTCGTTTCGGCGTAACACCTTTTATGGATATCATCTTCGGGAGAGGGATATATTTATTTCCCAATTTCAAAAATTGGCCCCTCCTCTTTTCAAAAAACATTACTTATATTCACGATGTTTACTTCAAGATTGCACCGGAACATATTGAAGTGAAAAATCTTGATCTGCTGGAACGTCATATAGACCAGTTTATCCAAAGGGCTGACGCTGTTGTAACTGTCTCACGACATGCAAAGAAAGAGATAGAATATTTCTTTCCAGAGTCGAGGGGCAAGGTACGCACCGTTTATAATGGAGTCGATCACTCCCTATACTACCCTCGTTCGCATGAGGAACAGGATAAAATTATCGCAAAGTATGATTTGTCGCGTAAAAAATTCTTCGTTTTCTTCAGTAATATCGAACCACGCAAAAACATAGAAAAACTACTTGATGCATATAAGTTGTTTGTAGATAAAACTGGAGAGAGAGAAATCCCGTTGCTTATAGTTGGCGGTATGGGGTGGGGGAATGAAAAAATATTTGCAAAAATCAAAAAAATGAAGAAGGAAGGTTATGGAATCTTAAAGCCAGATCACTATGTACCTGATGCAGATATGCCCGCATTGCTTTCTGCGTCTATCTGTCTCGTTCATCCAGCTCTCTATGAGGGATTTGGGTTAACCCCTCTTGAAGCTATGTCATGCGGCGCATATGTGATAGTAGGTGATAATTCATCATTACCAGAAGTAATGGGTGAGCAATTCAGACGATATGTAGATGTCACAAACGCATCAAGTATAGCCAAAGAAATGATGTATTATTACAGTAGGCAAGATGTGAATAAGTATGGCCTGCAACGCTCGAAACGGTTCTCATGGAGTAGAAGTGCTGCTGAATTGATTCGTGTCATAGAGGAGGTTGACGAGAAATGATAACAGAGGAAACGCTGAAGCATTATCGTAACAAGATTACCTACGCGCAGAATCGGGAAGATTTGCTGCTTGAATCTTTTTTCGTTGAAAAGAAAAAGGGCTTCTATGTCGATGTGGGTGCATATGATCCTGACTACGATTCGGTTACGCGACTTTTCTATACGCGTGGATGGATTGGTATTAATATTGAACCTCAGTTGGCTCAATATGAAAAATTTTTGAAACGTCGTCCGAAAGACATCAATATTAATGCTGCTGTCGGAACTAAAAAAGGAACTAAGACACTTCGTGTTTATAAGAGTGGTGGGCTTTCGACCTTGTCGGATAAAATAAAAGAACAATATCTCCATACAAAGAACAGTTCTACAGACGAATGGCAAGATACTAAAGTGAAAATCGTTCCATTAAAGGAAGTGTTTGTTCAAAATAAGGTAACGAAGATAGATTTCATGAAAGTCGACGTAGAGGGTTTTGAGCGGGAAGTCCTCGAGAGCAATGACTGGAAAAAGTTCCGCCCAGATGTTCTTTGTATAGAAGCTGGATTTAGTGCTTCTGAGACAAGGAAGTTCTTACAAAGCAAGGGTTACAACAGAGTCTTCAATGACGGACTCAATGATTACTATGTAGAGAAAGGGTTCTCACATAAAGAACTTCCATTTATTGAACATGTTCTTATCCGACGTGGTGGCGGCATTCGTTATGAAGACTTCGATAATGCAAACAAGTTTTATAAGTATAGTAAGAAAGTCGAAAAAGAACTAGCCGAGACCATACGAAAGCTAGAGTTAGAGAACAGTACTTTGAAGCAAACGCTTGCGGATAGGCGTGCATTATTGAGGAAGTCGCTAAAAATGTACGCCAAGGGTAGTGAGAAAAACGGGAGTAGTAAATAGCGTGTCGAAAGTTTATGTCGATGTAACACAGCTTGTACACTGGCAGGGGCATCTGACGGGTATCCCCCGTGTTATGTATGAACTTTCAATCCGCTTCAAACCGAGAGGTGCGCAAGAGGTTGTCTATGTTTCTTGGGTAAAGGAGGTTGCTGCTTTCTGTGAAATTGATTTCAGCGCAACAGTAAAGAAACTTGGCAAAGGTATCGTCTATATAAAGGATGGATCTACTGAGAATGGTAATAAGAAAAAGACCGTACAATTAAATGAAGTATATAAGCCATTAAAGCATTTTGTGAAAAGAGTGATTACAAATGTGGGCCTTGACGACCTCGCTATCGTTAAAAGAACACAAAATAACCTTGCCTTAGTTGAAGCGCAGTCATACAAGAAGGTATTATTCCAAAAGGGTGATGCAATATTTATATCATGGGGTGAATGGTGGGACGAGAATTTCCTACAGACTCTTGAAGATGGTGTGCAAGATTCAGAATTGAAGATTATCCCTATAATCCACGATGTTCTACCGTTTACATTAACACCACAGTTTTCCGGGCATTCAAGCGAGAGTTTAATGAACTACTGTCGGCGCATTGTACCTATATCAGCACTTGTGTTGAGCGTCTCACGCGCCACCCAAGAAGACTTGCATAAGTGGCTTGTGAAGAATAGTATAAAACCGCCCAAGATGGAAGTGTTTCGACTGGGTGAAGACTTTGAGTTCGCGAAGTCAGAAATGCCAATAGATAAAACGTTTGTTGAAGCTGGACTCGAAAAGAAAGACTACCTCCTCACTGTCGGCACTATTGAGGCTCGAAAAAATCACACACTTCTCTACTACGTCTATAAGCTTGCTAGGTCACGAGGGATTGATTTGCCGGTATCAGTCATTGTCGGTAGGAGGGGATGGAAGACGGAGCAAATATATGACTTCATGACACAAGATCCTGAAGTGAAAGATAAATTTGTGTTTCTCCACGATGCATCAGATGAAAATTTATCCTGGCTGTACAGGCACGCTAAATTAAGTGTGTTGCCTAGTTTTGCAGAGGGGTGGGGGATTCCTATTGCTGAGAGTGTTGCGCAGGGCACCCCTTGTATATGTAGTGATAAAACCAGTATGATAGAGGTAGCGGAAGGTTACGTTCGACATTTTGATCCGGCATCAACAGACGAGTGTCTTGCCTTGATCCAAGAAATGCTAACACCGGAAAACCAGAAGAAATGGCGTGCAAAATGTGCGGAATACAAACAGACTACATGGGATGAGTCATACGCACAAGTACGCAGTAAAATGCAGGAGATAGTACATGTCTAAAATCAAGGTCTTGCAATTCAGCTCACGCAGTTCAGATAACTGTGGAGTTGGAAAATACCAAGAAAATTTTGTTCACGAATTTGATCAATGGCCGGATAAAATTGAAACAAAGTTTTTTGACTCATCGCCATACAAAACGCGTGTGATGAATCAGGATGAGTTGGACGAAACACTAGATCGGCTCAAGATGGAGCTTGAAAACTACGATATTTTACATATCCAGCATGAGTTTGGACTGTATTCAGGTGACGAGTTTGCCCAGATTGTAGATGCTGCAAAAGAAATTGATAAAAAAGTAGTTGTCACGGTGCACCTTTCTCCAGCCCTCGCATTTAAATTTAAGCCACGCGAGGGTATTGGACCACGGAGTATCGTCAATGTACTTCGACAAAAACGGCTGCACGGCATATTTAAGAAACGACACATCGAAGCATTCAAGAAGGCTGATCTTTTGTTTACACATAACAATGGTACAACAAGTAGTTTGGTGGCATATGGTATCGATAAGGAAAAAATCATCCAATTTAATCACCCGGTACTTCCTTTTACAAGACCAAAAATAAAGTCAACAGAAATTGCAGATAATCTAAACAAGAAATCAGGTGATATTATATATGCAACTATTGGTTTCATGCATAAATATAAAGGCATCGAGGACGCTGTTCGAGCGCTGAAATATCTTCCTGATAACTACAAATTAGCAATCATTGGTGGCATGCAACCAATAAGTGATGAAGTAAATATTTACAATACCATTGCAACGCTCATAGATGCACTAGGACTCAAAGATCGGGTTTATATCACAGGTTATGTAGATGACGATGATCGACTAAATGCGCTCATTCGTGAAGTTGATATTTGCGTGTATGCATACAATAACAAGTACTACGGTCAGGTTTCATCGGGTGCGCTTAACCTTGCTTTCGCCAATCAGCGAGCAGTTATCGGGTATCCTACGGATTCATTTAAAGAGATGAATAAAGAATTTGGCGAGATTAAGCTTACGACTGCGGCTGCTTACTATGAGCTTGCGCGTGAGTTGGGGCGAGTTGATATTAAAGGGCAGATTGCGGCTGGCGATAAGTATGCTGAAGCATATAGCTGGCCTAAAATAGCAGATGTTGTTATCAAGGCTTACCGTCGCTTAATCGGCTAGGCTATTTATTTTTGATTACGTAATACTTACCTACCTGTGAGTATTGGTACTTATTATGGTTAATCATTTCGAGGAAATGACTATCCTTTAGTAGGTAGAGAGACGAGCTAGGGATAGATAACGTCCCCTTGATTAGACCTGAACGTTTGTCATTTGCGTAGTCAATAATTGCTTTTTTAGGGAATCGTGCAAAATAACCAGTCGTGAGCTTTGGATGACAAAAGATAATATAGTCCGATAGATCGCGAAACATATCTATACCCGCTTCAATCGTGTTGTCGAGTAAGATCACCTCGTCCTTGCTGCAGTTTCGCTCAATCAATTGAGAATTAAGGTGATTGGTTATATGGGGTGTGGTGATAGCTGCATGTATATCATTACTTTTCGCAGTCACGGCGGGGGAGCGCAGAATATCAAACGCCTGAAGGAGAACAATAGGACTAAGCAATATAACAACAGTCCATGTTTTCCAGAGTCTCGTTTCACGGAAAACACGCGCTATGATAATAGCCAGAGCTGCGTAATAGATTGGCCAAAATAATCGTCCAGTAGATCGAAACGTCTCCCATAACTGCTTGACTGCCTCCGGCGTTTGAATATGTATCAGCACTGTATCACCAATGTAAATGTATGGACTGAAAGCAATTATCGCGATGATGCAGACTAGAGCTGATAGGCTCACTACTCTAGCATTTCGAAGCCAATACCACAGGGTTCGAAATACTTTACTCGGCCGCTGTTCCTTAATGCGCTGGAGATGAGTGTAAAAAATTATAGGCAGTAAAGAGAGTGCGCCAAGCCCAAGGTATGCAAGGCCCTCCCACTGCACATGAGTGAAAATTGACCCAAGGAAGTTTGAATATCCCATGGGAATTATCGGCGCAAGAACGTTTGTTGCATATAAACCTAGCCCTGAATCTCCATTAGTAACGACGCCTTTGGAAAACCCACCAATAGCCCCAAATATAATTAGGGAGATAGTAATGGGAAGAATAAACAGGAGAATACTCGTACGATAACTTCGATGTTGTAGGATTATTGAGAATAACATTATTGAGCCAACCATAGGTATAAAATATGCATGTGTAAGTACGGCCAATGATAAGAGGGTAGTCCATACTACGAGCTGCTTCTTAAATGAGGTTCTATGTTCTTGATAAAACACAATCACATAATATAATGCACAAAGTATAAGCCAGTGTGCTGTAAGTGCGGTGTGCCCGAAGGCTCTTCCTATAATGATGGGCGTGCAGATAATAAGCATTCCACCAAGTAATGCTAAGATAGTCCTCTTGGTGAAACGTCGAGAGATGAGCATAGCATAGCCACCAAAAAGAGCGAAGCTTAGTACTGTGAAGAAGCCGAAGTATTGAAATTGATCGGGGAGTATACCACTAAAAAGTTTAAAGATTATTGCAAAAAGTGGAATGACATCCATGTAGACAAGAGATATCCCAGTGGGGTAGGCGAGTTCATCGATCTGGCCAATATTTGGGAAATGCCATGCGGTTTCGCGAAAGTACAGCCATCCAATATAATGCTGATTCATATCACCGTTGATGTTTTGTATCCATTGTATGTTCGTTGGGTTTAATGCGCCCAATCCAAACAGGCTAATAAAGAGAGTAATGCCTAAAAAGGCGCCTACCAGAAAACAAAATACGGGCAGCTTGTAGAAAAAGAGGATGGCATTAACCAGTGGTTTGATGGAGTCTGTACTGGTTCTTTTCGCCATAGTTAACTCGACTATTGTAGCACAACCTTTAGTTATAGGTAACAGTGGTTCCTTGAGCTGAATTCCAGTGAATAGTACCCCCTTCAAAGTCCTGATATGATCCACCATCTACATATATCTCATTAGTGAGTGGATAACCAAGCCGTCCCCACTCTTTTCCTACCTTACTCCATGCATTATATATACCACCCCACACTGTTTTCGCCCCCGTTGCTGGCGACCAGTATATGGTTCTCGTGTTATTAAAGAGTTGGTAGCAGCCGTTATTTTTTGTACCACAAATAGTGTCGGAGATAGGGTAATCGAGCATGCCCCATTCTGAGCCAAGCTCGCGCCACCTATCAGCAATTTGATTGAATATAACGATACCACCTCGTGATGTCCAATAGATGGTGCCACCCTGGAAGGTCTGGTAACTTGAATTGTTCTTAGCACCGTAGGTCTCATCCGATAGTGGAAAGCCAAGGACACCCCATTCCTTACTGAACTGACTCCATTTCGTGGATATGCCACTAAGAATTGAGTGGGTGCCAGTATTGGTCGTTTGATAAACACTACCCTTTTCAAAGAATTGATAGCAGCCATTATCTCTTGTATTACAGCTTTGTGAGCTTATGGGGTAGCCTAGCCCACCATTTTCGGTTCCGTTCTGTAAGTAGTATTGACGTATTGCCCCGTAGTTTTCATATGTACCTAATGATGACTTGTATATTGCCCCGTTTTCGTACCCTTGGTAGCATCCTCCATTACGTAATCCGCAGACAACAGGGGTTGAGGGATAGCCGAGGGGCCCATTCTCACTGCCAAGTGACCAATAGCGGTCTCGTAGATTACTAATGCTTTCGTACGCATGTCCCACAGTAGGAGAGTAATACAGAGCGCCGTTTTGATAACTCTGGTAGCATCCACTACTCTTTAGTCCACAGATAACGGCACTCGTAGGATAGCCGAGGGCACCATTTTCTGTATTCATCTCAAGATAGCGCTGGCGCAGGTCTCCATAACTTTCAAATGTTCCTGAAGCAGAGGACCAATAGATTCCACCGTTCTGGAAACCTTGGTAGCATCCTCCATTACGTAGGTTGCAGACGCGGTTCATGGTGACTGGTCCGAGAACTCCAGAGCTACCACCTAACTCAGCATATCGCTCGGCGATTGATGCGAGTATCTGTATGCGCGTATCACCAAACCAATTATTAAAATAGAGGTAGAAGTTACGGTTGCCGTAGGCACCACAGTTTGCTGTGCCCCAGCCAGCATTTAGTGCTCCTTGGTTTGGTTGGTATGGTGTGTAGTTATAGAGGGCTTGAGTGGCGCGATTTTGAATTTTTACATTGCTACCACCACATGATGCATCCGGATTATAGCGAATATAGTTATCACCGAGTTCATAAGGGGTATACCACGTAGGACTATCATTCATGATTGCCCTAAACATCTTTGCCGCCCAGTCAAGCTGATTCGTAAGTCCATAATATTGGCTGTCGCACGGAGCAGTGTCAGGACAACCGTAACCTGTAGCCGTTTTATACTGAATACTGAGCGGCCAAGTGTCTGTTATAAGGCCCTGCTCTTTTTGTAATAGTACGATAAGCACCTGAGGGTTTATTGAGTATTTCTGAGCGGTGTCCCATATAATCCTTGATGCATTTCTGCCATTTTCCCAGGCATCGCGCAGACAATAGAACGTTGTCTGATTGTATTTTGATTTCCCCCATTCCCATCGCTGAACTTTTCCATCTCCGTTCAAATCAGGACCGCCATATTCGGACAATTGCTGACCATTAGTATCGCATGATGGCACTTTACTCTCTAGGAAAACTTGAATCTGCCCCGGAGTCATAGTGCTGCTATTTGTAAAGATCCCGTCATCCATGATATTTCCAGCAATCCATCCATCAACGGCGGCATGCGCACTAAAACTAGACAGCAAGCTTATAAAAAGAGACAAGACAATGAATACAGGCTTGAGTCTGAATATAGATTTAACAGTCTTCATTTAAGGAATGGTTACCTCCGTTTTACCGCTCGCTACTTTTGATTGGTATTTAGCGACAATTTCGATGTTCCATGTACCGGATGATAATTCAGATAAGGGGATATCCCAGCCCTTACAGGTAGAATAGCCGGAAAGTGGCTGTATGCCAACACTTGGCTTCGTAACAGTAGAGGATCCTTTGGTAAGTGTTATAGTGCAAGTGCCATCTTGAATGCTCGAAGCTATCGTTGCACGAACCTGTATATTCGAATCAGTGTTGTTCGCTGTGATGTTAAGAGATTCAGTAGTTTGAACGGGAGTGCTCGGGTTAACCTTCTGCTCCTTTATATCTTTTCCAGTCTGAATCTCCTCGTTAGTGGGCGGGTCGAGATTTGTGTCCGTAGATGAGCTTGTTGTTGTATTTTCTTTTGTGTCGTTGGGTTTGAATTTTTGAGTAGCGTAAACACCAATACCAGCACAAATAATGATAACAATTGTCGCAATAGTAATTACTAATGGCCAACGTTTCTTTGATTTGTGTTCAATTCTCATACTAATAATTATATCCAGTTGTTTGTGTTTATGCTACGTAACACAAGAATACCATGAAATAGGGTATATCTAAAGAGGTCGTTAGCCGGCCCAGTAGGAAATTGAAAATTGAATTAACGTGAAGCACATAATGATTGATGATATTGCAAGAAGAATTGTGAACCAGAACTCACTTTTGCGCGTATAAAAGACGAGGAGTAAATACACAGGAAAAAGGGGAAGAGTATAACGGTTAACAGAGATAAAATTCCCTTTACTGATGAAAAATATGAGACTTATGACAACGTAGAGCGCAAGAGGAAGGCTCAGATTTTTCCGGAGGTATGCCCACAGGCAAATGACGCCAGCCGAAACGAAAGACCCCCACGTCATGAGATTTATCCACTCCTTACCATAGTCACCTCCAAAAGAGTCGTATCCAGGAGTTGCGATAGCGGCGACAATATCAACAGTCTTATCCCATAAAGTCAGTAATATGTTGGGCTGGATACTCTGTGCCCAATATTTCTGAGCGTCTAGCATAAGTAAAGGATTATTAAATGTGTGCCATAGGTAAAGCGCGTACAGAATAGTACCGAGAGGTGCTATGAAGAAAAACAAGACAGAGCGGTCTATGCTTCTCCACCTCCAGTTATGGCTATGAAGATAGTATAAGAATATGCATAATGCGACAATTAGGCCAGCTGACCTCGACGCTGTACAAAATGCTAGAAATATATTTGCCGTAAGCCATCTTTGCTTCATGGCAAAATAGAAAGCGCCAAAGCTAAAGAAACAAAAAACGGCTTCAGTGTATGGACTAATTAGAAAAAAGGATGCGGGCAGGAAGAGAAATAAAATCGACGTGCGGAGTGCAAGCTTGCGCGACTTTAATTGTTCAAGTGCAATAAGATAGATAAATAGAAGACACCCAAAACTTAGTAAGATATTTATACCTATAGCTGCAACGGCAGGATTTAATCCTACTTTTAATCCGGCTCGTATAAGCGTGGGGTAAAGGGGGAAGAACGCTACTTGTCTATTAGTTTCAAATCCGGGCGTATCGGTTGGATGGGGTTTATGATAGCCATTCAGCGCAATATCAACATACCATGGGCCGTCCCACCGCATAAGTCCTTCAAGAATCTCAGGGGGCTCAACTTTTTGCAGTTTATTTCCATCGACTATCTCTTTTGTTTGATAGTCGCGAATGCCATAAAGCTCATTCGATGCAAAATAAGCGACACTTAGAATAACGCAAACCCAAATAATAAAAAGCACAGTTAGCTTAGGAAGGTCGGCTACTAGTTCTGCGGGTAGTCGTCTGGTAATTCTTTTGTATATGTCCTCAACTTTATTCACAGTAATACCAGAATACCAGCATCTCGTAATTTATGGGAATAGAGTGTTGTGGCTTATACCAAGAGTGTTCACTTTAAGGTGCAGTAATGGCATAATGGAGCACAACACATGAGAACAACCGAATATACGACAATGGCAGACAGGGAGCGCGACTATTGGTGGCATTTAGGGCGATACGAAATTATCGAACAATACATGTCACTTGCTCTCGGTGACAAGAAATCGGAAGAGGTGAAAATTTTAAATATCGGCGCAGGCACTGGTGGAACCATACCAAGTCTTGAAAAATTTGGAGATGTTTTGAACGCAGATGTTTCAGACGACGCTATTAAATATTTGAAAAAACGTGGCTACAAGGCAGATAAGATTGATGGTAAAACATTGCCATATGAAACAGGAACGTTTGATATAGTAGGTGCATTTGACGTACTAGAACATATTGAAGATGATGAGGCAGCGCTTGAGGAGTGGGCCCGAGTGCTTAAACCTGGAGGTAAGATTGTACTGACTGTGCCCGCATACGAATGGTTGTGGACGGATCATGATGTTTCATTGATGCATTTTCGCCGACATACCAAGGGATCGATTCGTAAGAAAGCAATGAATGTGGGATTAATGTCAGACAAAGTGTCTTACGCGATCGTCTTCTCTTTACCACTTGTTGTTGGTTTTCGTTACCTCAACAAGGCACTGAGACGTAAGACGACAGAGGAGACTTCTTACGTTAATGTACCAAAGTGGATTAACGATAGCTTTACTAATATGTTGCGTCTCGAAGCAAAGGGGCATAAATACATGAGTTATCCGGCAGGTACATCTGTAGTTGCGGTTCTAAAAAAGGCAGCAAATATTCATACGACTAATAAAATATCACGCGCGAAAAAATCACATCCCACTTCACGAAAATTACGCAGATCAAATAAGTAAGCCTATTCCGAGTTTTATAGCTGGGAAGACTATGGATAGGCTGAAGACGATAATAAGAAGAAATGTACGCAACAGAGTATTTATTGCGTCGATCATCTTTCTTGTAGCCAGTATTGGGGCTGTGTCTCTAGTGTTCCGGCAGCCCGGCTGGCCGATGAACCATGAATTTACAGCTTTTAGTACACGTACACAAGTTTACGCCGCACACATAGCGCAGGGTGATCTATTTCCGATATGGTATTCAGGAGATGCTAATGGCTATGGAACACCGAGTACATTCTTTTATCACAAGACTTTTTACTACATAGCAGCAACTATATTGTTAATATCGGGATCGGTGAAGCTGTCGATAGCTTTAACGATAGTTATCTGGCTCATGGTGGGTGGGTGGGGGATGTACCTCTGTACACGCTTACTGACACGGCATTTTAGTTTACAGGTTGCGGCTCCCCTACTGTTTATATTAGGTAATTATGCGTTCATGGACTGGCTAGTGAGAGCCGCCATGGCTGAGTTTGCTGCTTATATGCTTATACCATATGTACTGTATTGGAGCATGATACTACTTAAGCAGAGGGTTTTTTCCTATTGGATTATCCCTCTTATGACACTTCTCTTCTTTACTCACAATATTATCGCTCTCACGAGTCTTTTATTATTGGGTGTAGCAGGTATCGCTCATTTATTTTCGCGTATTCCTCAAGATACAAAAAAACAAACCTTGCGTAGGTTGGCGATAGCGGGACTTATATCCATAGCCATCATGATGCCTTATCTTGCTATCTATAAAATTTATACTCACGACTATAACCCCGCCTCCATAAATGAGGAGAATTTTTTACCAAAACATCAGATGGTTTCCCTTGACAGGTACTTTATTGATACGCATTTTGTCTGGCTGCAAGACTATACGAAATTGCAACTCCAAATAGACTATACAGTCTGGGTCCCTTTACTAGTGGGCTTAATAGCTGTTATGTATCTTGTGTATCAACGTAAAATGGAGCAACAAACACCTCTTTATATCACTGTGCTTATTATATGTCTTGCGATATTTTTCTTCTTGCAAACAGAGATATCTTTGCCGCTCTATGATTTTCTAGGTTTTCTTAACCTTCTTCAATTCCCATGGCGACTCCTGACATTTATCGTGCCCATGCTAATCCTGTTGTGTGTCTATATATGGTCAAGCTTAGTGAGTAAAAATAGGAGATTGAGGCAGTTGCTTCCATACGGATCAATAATACTTATAGTGATTACAGTATTACTCGGTCCAATCACACACAATTTTAAGTATACATTTCTTGGGGCGAACGTATTCTCGGGAGGAATCGATCAGAAATACATGCAGAATATGACGATGGGTATTGGTGAATACCTTCCAAGCTATGTGGACGACGCGGGTAAGTCAGTGAAGAGTATTGATAAGAGCCAAGTCTATGTTAAAGAATCATTCTATTCTCCTTCGCTATGCTCTACTGAGACCCAAGACGAACACAAAGAGTTAAACGAGAGGAAATTTATTGTGCGATGTAGCGAAAATGTAAAGTCTTTTCCATTGCCACAAAACTTTTCACGTCTCACAAAGGTGAGAGACGATGCGGGAAACAAGGTTTTATTTTTCCGTACGCCTAATGATCCTCGCGTGTTAGTCGACGCACGAAAAGGGACTAATACATATTATGTTTCGCAGCCAAGGGTCGGTGATCTGTTTGATTATGTGCTGACAAAAATATTTAGAAGCTAAGGTATAATAGGTGACATGATTACCGTTATTATTGCCGGGGGGTCTGGTACCCGCTTATGGCCACTGTCAACATCAAACAACCCAAAGCAACTGCTAGCACTAACCAACGAAAAGTCGATGGTGCAAAATACATATGAGCGTGCAAAATTATTGAGTAAAGATGTATATGTCGTGCCGGACATTAGTCATGCTGATGCACTAAAGGCACAGTTGCCCGAGCTAGACGAAGATCATTTTGTAGTGGAGCCAGGGCGTCGAGGCACTGCAAATTGTATCGTGGCGGCACTTGCGCATGTAGCGAAACGACATGACCATGATGAGCCGATTGCATTTATTCATGCTGATCATCATATTCGTGACTCGCACGGGTTTGCCTTGTCGTTTAAAGAAGCGGCTGAGGCATCGCAAAAATGTAGCCAGATAGTACTGATTGGGATTGAACCGACATATCCCGCCACCGGATTCGGTTACATTGAACGTAATGGGGAAATAGAGGGTGTCGATGGCGCCTTTCATGTTCAGAGCTTTAAGGAAAAACCTGATTTTGAAACGGCAAGTCGCTATGTAGCTAGTGGAAATTATTTGTGGAACTGTGGCTATTTTGTTGGTTCGGTGAATACATTCCTAAAAGAGATGGACGAATATGCGCCGGAGCTAAAGGCGAATTATGAAAAGCTGAAAGATATTGTTGATCCTGATGACTATGCTAAAACGTATTTGTCATTTGAAAACGAAGTAATTGATGTTGCGCTGATCGAAAAGTCATCGTCACTCATTGTCATACCAGCCGGGTTTGACTGGATGGATGTCGGTAACTTTAAAGACCTGCATGAAGCTAATCAATCAGATGAGAATCAGAATCATTTTCGTGGCGAAAACATCCATGATATAGAGGTTGAAAATACATATATTCGTAATGAAGATCCCGACAAGCATATCGCAGTCATTGGTCTGGATAACATAGTTGTTGTAAACACGAAAGACGGCTTGCTGGTTGCCCGTAAGGATTTGAGTCCGCGAGTAGGCGAGATTGCAAAGAAGATCCAAGGGTCATAATGAGTCAATCCGACTATCCTTCAAATGAAGAGATAGAAAAAGCGGCCGAAGTGGTTAAACGGCTGTCGCGTGGGTACCTGCCATATCCCTTGTTTATGGCAATTACCTCAAAAATTGTAACGCCTACGTTAGAGATGGTTATTTTTCAGCAGGTAAAAAACGAGTTGCACGTTTTGCTAACTAAGCGACCTGATGATGATAAGCACTGGCCGGGTCAGTGGCACATACCCGGAACGGTCCTTCGATCGACAGATGCTGAGGGTACATTTGTCACCTGTTTTGAACGAATACTTCACGATGAGCTCTACGATCTTGTAGCAATCACCGAACCTAAATATGTGAGTACGGAATTCTGGGAAATTGAACGAGGTAGAGAGTTGGATCAGTTGTTCTATGCTGAATTGAAAGATTGTGGAGAATTGCTAGAGAGCATGAAATTCTTCCCCGTTAATGCACTACCAAGTAATCTTATGGGGCATCACGACACTGTGATTGCCAAGGCTATAGAAAAGCGGTCGGAAAGTTAATATATAGTTGTAATATATACATTTTACTAAATTTTCCAAAAAGTTTAATGTTACGATAGATGCACAAGCATGATATATTTCATGCGCCGAAAGGATATAGATCATGTGCGGAATAGTTGGTTATATCGGTAACAAGCAAGCTCAACCGGTACTCGTGAGTGGACTAAAGCGACTAGAATACCGTGGATATGATAGTGCGGGAATAGCTACACTCAACCAAAAAGGTACTGCAACGCTCCTGCGTGAAAAGGGCAAAGTAGCCGAGCTAGAGAAAAAAGTAGCAACTCACAAAACCGCTGATCAAGTGGGAATTGGGCATACCAGGTGGGCGACGCACGGAGCTCCGAGTAAACGCAATGCCCACCCACATACAGTCGGCGATATTTACCTTGTGCACAATGGCATTATTGAAAACTATCAGGATTTGAAAGCTGAATTGATAAAGCATGATTATGACTTCAAGAGTGATACCGACACAGAAGTGCTAACTGCTTTAATTGACTACCTCTACAAAGATGCTGCAAGTTTGCTTGATGCGGTGAGCGGGGCGCTCAAAATGGTTGTTGGCGCGTATGGTATAGCGGTGCTGAGCGTGAAGAATCCGGAAGAGATCGTGGTAGCGCGCAAGGGTAGTCCGCTGATTGTTGGAGTTGGAGATGATGAAGTGTTTGTTGCGAGCGATGGGTCAGCACTGGTTGGGTATACAGACCAGGTTGTTTACTTGCATGATGGCGAGATAGGACTCTGTACACGAGAGGGTGTGCAGCTGTATGACATTGATGCGAACACAGTTGACGCAAAAGTAGAAAAACTAGAAATGGATTTGCAGTCGATCCAGAAGAAAGGTTTTGATCATTTCCTCCTAAAAGAAATCTATGAACAGCCTGAGAGTCTTCGCAGTACACTCAGCGGACGAGTAAACACCGACACGATGACGGCCAAGCTGGGCGGTTTGAATATGAGTGATGAGGAACTACGCGCCATTGAAAATGTGATGGTCATTGGCTGTGGTACAGCGTATTATGCGGGGTTGCAAGCTGGGTATTTGGTGGAACAATTTGTGGGAGACGTGACATTCAATTCGTATATTGCGAGCGAGCTACGCTACCGATCATTTGCGGTACCAAAAAATACGGTTGCACTAATTGTCAGTCAGAGTGGCGAGACAGCAGATACACTGGCTTGTCTCATGGAATTAAAGCGACGTGGTGTGCGAACACTTGGGGTCGTAAATGCCGTTGGTAGTACGATTGCCCGTGAAGTGGATGGTGGGGTGTATGTGCATGTTGGTGCCGAAATTAGCGTGGCCAGTACCAAGGCATTTACGTCGCAGGTTGCCGCTATCATGATTTTTGGACTGATGGTTGCGCAAGCAAAGGGTGTGGGAGTAAAAGAAATCTCGGACTATATACGTGAATTAGAGTTGCTGCCTAGTGAAATAGAAAAGTGTATTGTGGCCCACGATAAAGAAATGGAAAGGCTTGCAAAGAAATATGCGCAGTACGAACATGCGCTTTACATCGGCCGCGATACACTCTACCCTGTTGCGCTAGAAGGTGCGTTGAAAATGAAAGAAGTCGGCTATGTTCATGCGGAGGGGTATGCTGCGGGCGAGTTGAAGCATGGGCCGATCGCACTGATTGACGATACGTTTTTTGAAGTGTTTTATCTGCAGGATAATTGGCTGTACGAAAAGGCACAGAGTAATTTAATCGAAATGAATGCCCGTGGTGCACATGCGATTGTGATAACCGACACAGACAAACGTATCGCTGCCGAACACGTCATACGGGTAAATACAAAACTGCACCTACTGACACCACTTGTATTCAATGTATTGTCGCAACTGTTCGCCTACTATGTAGCGGTCATGCGTGGCAATGATGTCGACCAGCCACGAAATCTGGCAAAAAGCGTAACGGTTGAGTAATTTATTTTTTGTAGTTGTCTGCTACGACTTTGCGGATTTTTGTAATGAAGAGTGATTTGTCGAAACGTTTGGCCTTGCGGCGGAGCGTACCGGGCAGGAATGTTAGTGACTCGGCATAGCGAATGGCGTTGGCGATGGAGTCGGGGTTTTGGTCACGAAATAGTACACCGCTGACGCCGTCTTCGACAATGTCTTTGCTGCCGCCACGGCTAAGTGCGATGACTGGGGCGCCAGCAGCCAATGCTTCGACTGCGACGATACCAAAGTCTTCTTCGCTAGGGAATATAAAGCCTTTGGCATGATTGAGGGCATCGGTGAGTGCTTGGTCGGAAGCGTCGCCGGTGCGATCGGTATAGAACTCGACGGTTGGCCCGGCGAGTTTGACGATGCGTTCGTGTTCGCTGCCATTGCCAAAAACTTTGAGTGGGATGCCGAGTTCGGTTGCGGCGCCAACGGCGAGGTCGATACGTTTGTAGGGCACCTGACGACCGGCCGTGACGTAATAATTATCACGGACACGGGCGGGCGTGAAACGGCTGATATCAACTGGTGGATGGATAACAATCGAGTTACGGTCGTAGTATTTTTTAATGCGCTGCTGGACTTCAGTACTGTTGGCGATGAAGACGTCGACATTTTGTGCCGCTTCGTAGTCAGCTTTTTTAAGTGGAGGTATAGCAAATGGCATGGCAAAACGAACCAGCCAATTAAGACGGCCAAATCCCGGATCGCGACGGTAATCGTCGTAATGCGACCAATAGTAGCGAATAGGGGTGTGACAATAGCAGATATGCACTTGGCCCGGGCGTGTTTTGCGCACTTGTTTGGCCTCGGCGCTGCTACTGCTAATGATGATGTCGTATTCGGACAAGTCGAGGTCGCGAAACGCATGAACACGCTGTGACGGGAAGAACTTGTGCAGTCGGCGAAGTGGGCCGGGGAGATTTTGGAGGTTGGTGGTGCGAACATCGAGCCCGGCAAATTCGGGCAGGTTCTCGGGCACAAATGTACTGGTGTAGATTGGTGCATCAGGAAAAGCTTCGTGTAGTGCCAATACTACTCGCTCTGCCCCACCCATGTTTGTCAGCCAGTCGGCGACGATTGCGATTTTGGGTGGGTTATTTGCCATGCGTGTTTGGTACTCCTCTTCGCCCTAATAGTGCTTTTGGCGTTTTCATAATGATTTTCAGATCAAGCCAGAACGACCAGTTCTGGGCATAGTATAACTCGAGCTCGACACGCTGTTCAAATGACAAATCGTTACGTCCTGAAACTTGCCACAGGCCCGTCATACCTGAACGAACACTGAGTAGTAATGGGCCGCGACCTTTGTATCGCGGTAATTCGACAGGTTCAATGGGGCGGGGGCCGACAAGACTGAGTTCACCGCGTAGGACATTGATAAGTTGTGGTAATTCGTCGATTGATGTTTTGCGGATGAAATGCCCAAAGGCAGTGATGCGTGGGTCAGGCTGGCTTAGAATTTTGCGGTTTTTTTCGTACTCCTCGGCTAGGTCGGGGCGGCCCATGTCGATGAAATCCTGCACTGCATCTTTTTTGCCGTATTTTGGTTTCATACTGCGGAATTTGTACATACCAAATGGTTGTGCATGGCGGGTGAGGCGTTTGTTTTGGTAAAAGATTGGTCCTGGGTTGAAGATTTTTTGTAGGATGACAATGGCGAGAAATAGTGGTGAGAGAACAACCAGTACGATGATCGTCACAATGACATCAAAGATGCGTTTGGCAATATCACCCCAACCAACAAGTGGGGTTTGGCTGACAGAAATCATAGGATAGCCGAGGAACACGTCAACAGTGTTTTTGCCAGTGTAAAATTCTGGTTCGCCGGGTACAAAACTGTAGGCGATGTGATTGGTCTGCGCAGCGCTCAGGATTCGCTGGTTGCGTTCACCGCTTTCATACAAATCAGTCTGGATGATGGTGGTGATGCGCAGGTCGCGTAGTTTTTTGAGGGCTGATTCGACCGATGAAAAATGTTCGACTTCGAGCCCGGGTGGGATAAGCCGAGCAGGGCCAGCAATCGCCACGATTTTGTAGCCGCTTTTGTGAGTGAATGACAAATTATCGGCGATATCACGTGTTGCGGGACTGTTGCCAACGATCAGTACACGGTTAATACCCCGGCCAAACCGGAACATGAGGCCACGGATAAAGCGCAGTACTTCGCGTTCGAATACCAATAGGAAAAATGCACCGAACAGCGAATATACTGCGACTAATCGAGCAGGAAAAATGTGGCGTTCGCTGACATATTCCCACCCAATAACAACGAGGATCCCGAGGAAGGCGCCAAGAGCGATCTTGCCCCATTCGACAAGTCGGCGATTGTAGGTACTGGCGCTATACAGGCCAAGCGTAGCAAAGATGAGGACCCAAATAGGGACAATAACCAAAAACGCCTGAAAGTAATCTAATGCATAAATGGGAGCGAGTAGTGGGCGATTGTCATACTGAACGCGGATAACATACGCCAGCGTAAAAACAGCGAACAAAATGAGGATGTCGGCCAGTACCAGGATGAGGCTGTAAAACTTGTTGTTCTTGGTTGGCATAATATTGACATCATTATACACCACCATAACCCCTCACCACACCTGTCATCTCTCTGGCAGAGCCAGATTATTTTTTGGGTGATGAGGCGCTATGGCCTTAGTTGTAAGGTATACTGTATGCATGATGCTGCTGCTTTTTGAGCGAATACTCTTGGGGATTTTGCTAGTAATTGCTGGTGGTATGGTAATTCATACGCCACTAACGCTATGGCTAGGGACACAGTGGCCAGGCGGCGAGCTGTTCATTAAAGCCTGGAAAGAGCTGCTGATGGGTGTGGCATTGGTGCTCCTGATTGTTAGTAGTGTGCAGCGCAACATGGTGAATAGGTTGTTGAGTGACCGATTGATGCAGCTATGTTTGGTGTTTGCTGGGCTGCATTTTGTGATGATCGCCGTGTTTCAGAATGGGCTACAGACTGCAGGTGCTGGGCTCCTGATTGATCTGCGCTTTATATTGTATTTTGTATTAGTCTATGGATTTATCACATTATTCCCGCAGTTTCGGCGACTATTCATATGGGTGCTGGCTGGGGGGGCGGTAGTGGTGATAGGGTTTGCGCTGCTGCAGATTTTGGTGTTGCCACGTGATTTTTTGGCAACGATCGGCTATAGCAAGGCAACGATTGCGCCGTACCTGACTGTTGACGAAAATCCTGCATTCGTACGCATTAATAGTACGCTACGTGGTCCAAACCCGCTTGGTGCGTATGCGGTGATCATGATTGGACTATTGGCTGCACTGTCGGTTCGGTGGAAACTGCAACAACGGAGCTGGTGGTTGGCTGGCGCTGCGGCTGTGGCGGTTGGGATGACACTGGGTGCTACATATTCGCGGAGCAGTTTGATTGCGGCAGTGGCAACACTTGCTGTTGTTGTGATTGCTGTTGTCGCCAGTAAAACGCGCAAACAAATTGTGATTGGTTTGGCGATTGCGGCAGTTCTGATCGCGGGCGTGCTGTATGTGTTGAGAGATAGCTATGTCGTATCAAATGTGATTTTGCATAACAACCCAGCGACAGGTGCGAATATTGATTCCAATACGGGACACGTGGATTCACTGGCAGATGGAGTGATGAGGATGCTCCGGCAGCCGCTGGGTGCTGGTGTGGGTAGTACTGGATCGGCATCGCTCCTCGGGGACAAACCGATCGTTATTGAAAACCACTATTTGCTTGTCGCGCACGAAGTTGGCTGGCTTGGACTAGCGGTATTTGGCTGGTTGTTTGTTGAAATCATGATACGGCTGTGGCGCCGCCGACAGAGTGCATTGGCCCTTGGTGTATTTGGTAGTGGCGTAGGGCTTGCGATTATTGGACTACTACTCCCTGTATGGACAGATGATACGGTGAGTATTGTTTGGTGGGGGCTGGCGGCGGTCGCTGTGGCGGCACCAGTGGCGGTGGTAAAAGCACCGAAAAAGGCGAAGAAAAAACATGCCGCGTGAACGGGCAACAAAAAAGCAGCAGGAACTGCTGCAGTTTATCGGCGATTTTTTAAAAGAACATGACTATGCTCCGAGCTATCGTGAAATTATGTCTGCGCTTGGGTACAAATCAGTGTCGACGGTGGCAGTACATGTGGATGGCCTGATCGTCAAGGGGTATTTGACCAAATCCGACAAGTCAGCACGCTCCATACGACTAGCTTCGGAACGATCAGATGAGGAAGTGTCACATCTAAAGTGGTTGCAATCAGAAATAGCCAAAAGAGAAGCAGCCGGGGATAGTGAACAAGAAGTAGAAGCATTGCGTAAAGCATTCGACATACTTCAGAATTGATTTCTTG
>JALQVV010000073.1 GCA_023260255.1 Candidatus Saccharimonadia bacterium | reverse complement strand
CTTCGCCCAAGAGTTTTACCAGTTCGCCAACAAGCACATCTGATGTATCGACTTGAAATGGCAGGCGTATGGCAGATTTTTTGTCTTCGCCAAGCACCAGGATAACCGGCGATGCACCTGGGAATTTACTGCTTAGTTGCTTGAGTGCAGTCAGAGCTTCGTGATCGTCTGGATTTTTTACCTGAACAAAAAGCGTCTTGAGCTCAATTTCAATAGCAGTAACCGGCTTTGGCATTGATGCCTCGGCAGCTTCTGTGCGACGCGCACTTGTGACGGTCGGTGTTGGTGCTGAGCGACGACGAGTTGCTTTGACTTCGCCCGGTCGTGGTTTCAATGGTTTTTGGCCGGTTGACTGATATTCTTGTAATTCTTTGTCGGTGATGATGGTAATCAAATCGGCCATGATTTTGACATCACTGGTCATATTGCCATCGCGATCACGGCAGTTGACCGTTCCTTCAACACGTATTGCCACATCTTGTTTCAACTGGTCGCCAATTTGCTGGTACACGCTCGGAAATACAATCACTTCTGTATCCGCGGTCTTGTCTTCCATGCCAATAAAGGCCATTTTACTACCACTTTTCGTCACGATGATGCGTAGTGTTGTTATCAGCCCACCAACAATCACCTTGTTGCCGTCGTTGGCTTTGGTGATCGTACTGAGTGGAATTGTCTGCTCGGCAAAATAATCAACGTACTGATCGAGTGGGTGCGCGCTAATGTACAGCCCCATCAACTCTCGCTCCCACATCAGACGCTCTTTTTCTGTATGACGTGCTGGTGCTGATTGCAGTTTGATCGACGGCAACACGTGTTCGGACGATTCACCCAGGAGACCAAACAAGTCTGTCTGGCCGCTTACGGCTTCTTTTTGCAATTTACTGGCGAACGCCTGGATTGACTCTAGATTAAATAGCAAATCCGAGCGATCTCCCATTTGGTCAAACCCGCCGCTTTTAATCAGCGACTCCCATGCTTTTTTGTTAAATTTAGCCACGCTGACACGTTTGGCAAAATCCTCAATGTTTTCAAACTTGCCCTCATTACGTGCGCGCAGTACTTCTTCGACCGCGCCCACACCAACACCTTTGACCGCAGCCATACCAAACCTGATTTGATTTTTGCCAGGCACCACAGCAAATTCGACGAATGATTCGTTGACATCTGGTGACAATACTTTGATACCCATGTGTTGCGCTTCGGCAATTTCGATCGCCAGACGATCAATATCATCTTCGTCACTCGTCATGAGCGCCGCCATGAACGCATCAGGATAATGCGCCTTTAGGTACGCCGTCCAGTACGATATCAGTCCGTAGCATGCTGCGTGTGACTTGTTGAAACAGTAGTTTGCAAACTCTTCCAATTGATCCCAGAATTTCTCCGCCACTTCCTGCGATGCACCACCATGCTTGATCGCACCCTCGACGAAATCAACCTTCACCTTGCGCATCAAGTCGATTTTTTTCTTGCCCACGGCCTTGCGCAACGTGTCGGCCTGGCCGCCGGTAAACCCGCACCATTCCTTGCTAATCTGCATAAACTGCTCTTGGTACACGAGGATACCGTAGGTATTTTTGAGCGAGTTTTCCATGCCTGGGTGAAGATACGTTATTTTTTCTTGGCCATGCTTGCGTTTGATAAAACTATCAATAAATTGCATTGGGCCCGGGCGGTACAGTGCCACCATAGCGATAATGTCATCAAATACCGTCGGTTTGAGCTCACGCAAATAGCGCTTCATACCCGCAGATTCCAATTGGAATACACCCGTTGTATCGCCGCGCTGGAATAGCTCGTAGGTTTTTTGATCATCAAGTGGGAGCGTCGAGAGATCGATGTCGGTTTTATATACTTTGCGGATGATACGCAGTGCATTATTGATGATCGTGAGGTTGGAAAGGCCCAAAAAGTCCATCTTGAGCAGCCCCAGTTCTTCAACCGGACCCATTGGGTATTGTGTGGATACCACGCCTTTTTGTGCCATTTCTAGCGGTGCGTAATTGACAATATCATCTGGTGCAATCACCACGCCTGCCGCATGCACGCCATGGCTCCGAATCGTGCCCTCTAGCCGGATAGCAAAATCAAACACCTGCTTAGCGGCGGGATTGGTTTCGTATTCGCGCTTGAGATCTTGATCATCCTGGATCGATTTGCTCAGAGGAATATGACGACCCTGTACGGGCGGCGGGATCATTTTACTCAGACGATCAGCCTCGGCATAGGGCACCTGCAGCACGCGCGCCACGTCACGTACAGCAGCACGCGCAGCCATCTTGCCAAAGGTCACGATATTTGCAACACGGCTATCGCCATATTTGTTCGCACAATACTGAATCACTTCGTCGCGGCGCGTGTCTTGGATATCAATGTCGATATCGGGCATGCTGATACGATCGGGGTTAAGGAACCGTTCAAATAGCAGGTCGTACTTCAACGGGTCTAGATCAGTAATATTCAGCGCATACGCAATAATTGAACCTGCCGCCGACCCACGCCCAGGACCAAAGATGATACCCTGGCTCTTCCCCCAGTTAATAAAGTCCTGGACAATAAGGAAATAGCCGTTATACCCCATGTTGTCCAGCACGGCAAATTCCATATCTAGCCGTTCGCGTTGCTCATCGGAAAGCAGCGCCCGAATGTCGGCATTCTTCATTGCTTTTGCCTCATCAACAGTTTTATCTGCATAGCGCACCGCCATGCCCCGATAGACGAGTTGATCCAGATATTCTTTTTCGGACTGCCCATTGGGGGTTGGAAATTTCGGGATGAGGATTTTACCCAACTCAATCGTCACATCGCAGCGATCGGCGATTTTACGGGTATTTGCAATCGCATCTGGGTTGGTTTTGCCCCAGCGCTCGATCAGATCGTTAGGATCGGTGACGTGCAATTCAAAGTCTTTTAGGGTCATGCGCTTTTCATCGGACAAAAACGCACCCGTACCAACACAAAGCAATATTTCGTGCGAGTCCTGGTCCTCATGGGTCAAATAATGTGCATCGCAGGTGACAACCGTCGGGATGTTCAGCTCCTGGCTGATTTGCTCCAGGTATTTATTGATCTTGACCTGCATATCCCACTTGTGCGGATTATCCGGATGGCCGTGGTCTTGCAGCTCCAAATAGTACCGATCACCAAAGACCGATTTATACCACTGAGCAATCTTTTTTGCCTCCTCGTAGTTATCCGTCTGCAAGTTTTCACCCAATTCACTACCGGCACAGGCACTCAGCACGATCAGCCCTTCGTTGTATTTCTCTAACAGTTCATGGTCGATACGCGGTTTGTAATACATGCCCTCTAAGTTTGCGATTGTGCTCAGTTGCATCAAGTTCTTGTACCCTGTTTCGTTCATAGCCAGCAGGATCAGGTGGTACCGCGCCTTGTCTTTTTGCGGGTCTCGGTCGGTATGTGACCTCGCTGCAACATAGGTTTCCATACCAATAATCGGCTTTACTTCAGCATCTGTCGCCGCCTTATAGAACTCAATCGCGCCGCTCATGGTGCCGTGATCGGTGACCGCCACAGCTTCCATGCCCATTTCTTTCACCTTATCCATCAGCGCCGGAATCTTGGTCATACCATCCAGCAAGCTATGGTGTGTGTGGTTATGGAGGTGCACATAATCAGCCGCTGTCAAAGCAGTGGCTTTATCAGTCTTCGTCTTTCCCTCCGTCATAGATACTATCTATTATATACTGTCATGCTCAATAACAGTTTGTCGCATTCACAACGCTCGGGATACCGATCCTTTTCTAAGGTAAGGGCCAGCTGAGGACATCCCCTATAAGCCTTCGTGCTTTTTGGAACCCCGATGCCTTATTGCGCCATCTCATTTCCCTAGCGAGACTCTTTCTCGTTACTCCTTTTTCGCCATTTGTATTTTTTGCAGGATCAAGATGCTGATTTGTAAGTATAAATTCTAAGTGGAGACGACTTATGCCTAGCTTTTTTGCTGCTCCCTCTTCAGAAATCCACTCACTATTTTTGACAATTGGCGGGGAAAATACCTGATTTAAATATGTTTTCAGAGACATAGCTGCCTTGTTTACTTCTTTTTTCTACTAATTGACATCGTACTGCCTCGACCAGAATAAAGAATACTAAGTAGAGCTGCTCGCCTAGCACAATTTTCACTATGACCAAATTTACGCATTTCACGATAAGCATCCAAATAGCTCCAAACACTAACGCTAATCAGTATAGTAATTGTACAGGCAAGGGTTACGGCGATGTCTTGTTCCGTGCTTAGAATTGCCCAGACTAAACTCACTGCCATAGAAGCAAATATACTGTAATTTACCCACCGCACCCAGTGAAAGCCGAGATATATCCTTCCACTAGCGTTACACTGACATATGTATTCCTTCTGACGTTCTGCCGCATCCCAAAGTCTTACAAGTATGTGCCGACCCTGCGTCTTTTTACGAAGCCGACCGATCAACTGTTCATACAATATTATAGATAATGTAAAAAGTGCTACCACTATAGTAATTATTATTGCGGCAATGGACTCATCAACAACCATTATGGTTCATAAAAGATGGTAGCAACAGCGATGTCTTTTCCACCCTCACCGATATAAAAATCAAACTTGACATCATAAATATCGCTTGGCCGATTACTCGATACCCATTGCTGCAGCAGTTCATTTACGGCAGTAAATGCTGCAACAGCACTCTCACCTTCTCGCTCAAATACTTGCTGCCCGGCTTCATCATAATCATCGATGGGTACATCACTTTGATAATATACATTAGCTTCGGTCTGGGTTTCATGCTTGTTCGCATAGTTAAGATAGATGCGACTAACGACGCCCCCCACTTTTTCTATCTCTTGAACTTCTGTGCCCAAATTGGATAGAAGTTTAGATATTTCGGATTGGTCATCTTCAGCTTTAATCGCAATTGCAAAATGCTTCATAATATCCTCTTTCAGATTGATACTCCGCCTCTAGGGAATACTACTCTTTCCATTAGGTCAGTTGGTAGTAGGTACATCCAGAGTGTCCCAACGATTCCAAGGATTCCAAGGACAATCCCTGGAACGAACTACTTTATTGTTTAATATATTTTAGCCATTTGCTAGCTCTGCCTTTATGTTATCACGCTCACGTTGCAGCTGTTCGTAATCATCAGTGAATTCCCTATATGCTTGCGGAGATGTGAAGAGTTCCAAGATTGGTTTGGTGTCAATCCAATCACGGGCAATTTTTAGGTGATCACCGTAGCTGCTAAAAGGCCACGAACGATACTTTGCGTGATTGAGATGAATGTATCTAGTAATGTGCATGAGCTGCGAATCATCCGTGATAAGTATGGCTTTGTATGTTGATTCGAACAATGATCCCCTGCGCTTGTATTTCTTGTTGAAGTACATCGTATAGGTAGTGAGGACACTGCTCATAAGCTGCGATATACCAGACTCTTCATTTTCTGATACACCAGCATATGAAAGTGATTAGGCATCAGGCAATAAGCATTCAACTGGATAACTGGACGGAGCCAGCGATACTCCCTGCCCTTTTTGTCCTCGTATTCTTTACTGAGAGATGACGTACTAATAGTGATTCGAAGTAGTTGTAATCATCATCGTCTATAAATATTTCCGATCGGTTCCATCCACGGTTATAGACATGGTAGTAAACATCTGGAACATAGATCTTCACCCGGTTTCTTGTTGGCATGAACCATATCATATACTGTTTTTATTTATTCCAGGGATTGTCCTTGGAACCATTAGTGGATGTACTTCGGAACTACAACGAAGCTTTTTTAGATTCTCGCGGTAATCTAACTTGGGATTTGAATCTCTCTTCTACTGCACCATACTTCACATAATTTTTGCGCGCTTGAGCAATACTTAACTCGCCATTTGGACCAAACGCTGGGAGATTAATATCTTCTCTTTCATCCTCACCCCCTTCCATCTCCCAAAAGCATACAGGGTAAATATCACCGATTTCGTCTGCATTGTTGAATGTAAGGTTTCTACATATTGGGCACGGATGATTATTCATATTTCAATTGTACAACTTCCTAACTAGTTGATATTTTCGCAATTTCAATATGCTGCATAAAGTATAGTCAATGACTTTCGTCTTAAATACTTTACAAAAAGAATTAACTGAGAACTTTTAGATTCAGCTTTTTAAATTCAGCTTCTGTATATGTCCGATCTGCCCACCCAGAGCTATATGGCCAGAACAACAGTTTCTTTCTCTCCCAGTAATTCACTGAGTAAGTACCGCCTATAAGCCGTTTGGCTGTATACGAGAATTTCTCGTTTGATGAATAGTAAATTCGTCCTTCAAAAATTGAATTGACCGTATCTAAAAGCTCATCATATATCTCTAATGCTATCTCTTCATTCTTGCCACCATATATTGGATAGATGTCTGCGTCTCCTACGAGCCCACAACCTGACATACCATCGGGAGTTTGTATATCGAGATCATAGCCAATCCATTTATCGTTTAATGTGACTTCGCAGGCATAATTTTTGCCACAGAATGTGAATATTGAATAATCCTCTTCATGCACAAAACTCGTGAGCTTATCGCGGTTGGCTTCGATAATTCCAACTATCTCTTTTCTGAACTTTGGGATGTCTACTCTGCGCATGAATTAAGTATATATGCTCTTCGAGTCCTTAACTTAAAATCTAAGCCAATTTGAACTCCATTTAAGAAATCTGTTTACTTGAACGAAGCTATGCAAAAAGGGATTTCTACCGGAAGCAGGCTTAGAGAATAGGTTTATGATCGTTAGGAGAACGAGTAGCCCCGTAACAATCGAGATTCCTATCACGGATATTGTCCATGATACAAAAGGTACTGCAACAAGACAAAGTATAATGGCAACTAAAAATGCGTATATACCGTCACGAACTTCAGTATTCTTTTGATTGCTCTTCGATTTTTTTGCTCATATTTCTATTTTCTAGGGTCAGACCTTTAGCCCATCATGTAAACAGATCAAATATAAAATATATAACTGTCACGGCTAGAAAGTTTAACATGAAATTCTGCCATAGAACTGTTCTGTATAGGGGTTTAATGCGAAACCATTGGTACTTTCTATCTAGAAAAGTGTAGAGTACCGAAAGTGCTAGGATAATGAGAGCATCTAGTATCGGTTCTTGCAACTCCATTTATGCAACCGTTCACGACGCCTTAATCGCTTCCCTAATCTCGGAAGCTCTTGCTAAAGACTCATCTTTGAACCCGTCAGGATCAATCTCCATTGATTCAGTGAATTCTTTGTAAACTAATTCTGCTAAGTCAGCGTCGGACATAGTATCTTGATATTTCAGCACAACATCAGCGGCCTCGACGCTATACTCGCCCTTCGGTGCCCCATCTTTAATAAACTGCATCGGGTCCCAGCTATCGAAATACTCTGACAATAACGTGATACTCATCTTATATATCTGCCATACTTAGATTTCGATATTACTGTAACAACTTGACCTTTTTTATTCAAGGAAACTCTTCCTAGCAATGGGTGGTCGTAGTCGTATGTCTTTCGGGCGGCGTTATATGTCTTTTTACCAACATTTACTATATAACGTATGGCTTGTGGACTGATTTGCCCTCCGCCACGTGTACCTGCCGCTCGTCCGATAGCGTGTATTGTATAGCCCGTAACTTGCCTATTTGCACCAGGGTTGGCTTTTGGTTTTGCCGCAGTAGTCACTGACTTCTTGGTTGCGTTAACGACACCCTTCTTGCCCATCTGTTTGACACTTTGTGTAGCAGTATATCCAACAGCCACCCTGAAGATTTGAGGACCGGCAGCCCTTAGGGCAACTAGACCTAAGGCGATTAATGGTATGGCTCTCCCGTCCAAGTCGAACTGGTTAATCGGGTCATTTGCGTAGACGTAGTTGTTGTCAGTTCCACCCTCGACTGGATCTACGCTCAGGAACCGTCCTAAAGCTGATATATACACTCGTGCGCCCATTTGGATGACGCCACCAGAAATTGGGCTTGTTTCGATTTCGGTCAGTTTCTGATGCTGCCCGACGTAGTTCCATGAAGTGCCAGTGGCCGTGTTCGCCGGTGTCCCTTGACTCGGCAATGCTTCGCCGAATGGTCCTGTTTGGTGAGTGGACTTGACCAGTCCATCAGCATCAACGGTCAGGTAGATGTCACCGTGAATGTTTGGCAGGCTGTAGGTCGTGGCCCCGGCGCTGGTGCTGTTTGGCTTGATGGTGACGATCACATCTCCTGGAAGCGTCAGGTATTTTTGTGTCACGTCACCGTTGGTATCTAGCAAGAAGTCCGGGCTGTCGCCACTGCCAGTAAAGCCATAGTTGACATTGCTTTCAGTTGTACCGTTTACTTTATGTTCGCGACCAATGATACGGTCCTGGGCATCACGGGTAAAGAGAGTTTCCTTATCACCCGCCTTAATACTGGTGTTGCGATCTGATGCGTCATAGCTGAACTCTGTCTTGTGCGTTGCATCACCCAGACTGACCGTATTGCCACGGCTGTCGTACTGAGTATCTGTGAGTGTCACATCGGAGCTTGATATCAGCCTGTCTGCCATATCATAGCAATAAGTCGTCACTTGACCGTTCATCGTCAGTTTGGTACGGTTGCCGTTTTTGGCAATATTGGCGTTATAGCCCGGAGTGCTACTGCACGAGCTATCCGGCGTGCCGAATTCGTACGCGAACGTGGTGCTGCCAATCGTGGCACCCGTTAAGCGGCCAGTGTTGTCGTAGGTGTATGACTTGGCAATGCCGTTTTCGGTGCCTTGTTTGATGTCACCGCTGACGTAGCGTTCAATTGAATCGGTATACGTCTGACTATTAACGGTGAACGTCGTACCATTTTCGCGACCCAGTGTGTCGCGGCTGATATTGCTGAGTGAAATACCAGCAGGATACTGGACAGTCGCCAGGCGGCTGAATGCGTCGTAGGTAACGGTTGCAAACGTGACGCCGTCCAATTTTTGAACCGTCAGACGGTCGTAGTTGTCGTATTCGTACGTTTCGGTGCCGATGGGACTAGTGCGAGATGTGAGCTTGCCGTACAGGTCGTAGGTGTTTTCGGTCACCTTGCCCTTGGCATCGACATATTTGACCGTGCGACCCAGCAGGTCGTTTTCGACCCGGATAGTACCGTTGTCATCGGTTGTAGTAGTGATCAATGGGTTGCTGTCTTTGGCGTAGTCATTGACGATCGTGCGACCCGGTTTACTGCCCAGCGCCGGAATGACAGTGCGCTGCACGCGACCACGAGCATCGTATTCGGTACAAGTCCAATCATCATTGTTGTAACGTGTTGCCACAACGTCACCTGATTCGTTGTAGATTGTTTCGCTGGTACGCGCTGTTTGTGGGCCGGTGCCATCTGGATCGGCCTCTGTTTTGCCCTTTGGTCGGCCAGCTTGGTGGAACGCTTCGACGGTTATCGTACAAGGATTGTCCGCGGTGTCATTGGCGCCGTAGTGCTGGTACGTTGTCGTGCCACCGCCTGGCAATGTTTTGCTGGTTTGGCGCAAGAATCCGCTACCTGGTGTTTCGTAAGTGCTTGTTGTCTCAAGATTCAACCCCGTTGGGTCCAGCGCTGTTTTGTCCACGAGACCGTATTCTGGTTTGCTGTATGTTGTTTTGGTCGTAACATTGCCCAGTTGTGAATCATAGGCAGTCTCGCTAGTTTTGAGATTATAGTCGGGTTTGAGCCATTGTGACCAATCATTGGTCCAGTTGAAACCAAGGTCCTGCTTGAGATATAAGTCAAAATTACCTGTTGATCCATTCTTACGATATGTGTCCACGCGAAAACGTTTTAGGTCACCATTCGCAACCGTAAAGCTTCCACCCGTAATACTCCTGTTCGCTCCATCCTGCCAGCTATCAATAATCAATTGATCATCGATCCACACTCGAATACCTTCAGTGTTTTGAGCATTAACCCAGTAGGTTCCATTCGGCAAATATAGCTTACCTGTCATACGGAAGCCAAGCCCCGTATACGAGGGATCATATGAGACCGGAGGTATCGCAATATTCGTGGAAAGCAGCCCTGTGTTTGTATTAACACCAGTCGCATACAATCGCGGCGAACCAAGGAGTGTTCCCCCTGTACCTGGTGTAGTTGAGGTATCAGGACGCGCTTGGTAGTTGTACCAAGTTACAGCTGGGCCATTAATACCTTCATCATACCCTGTAGTCGTTTTAGGCACATCGTTCGCATAAGTAACTAGTGGCTTTCTATCTGCACCATACCAGCTGATTGGCGCAGGACCATAGTTTTCAATTGCACGATCATCTTTGTCATATATTGTGGTTGACTTCAACCCTGTTGTATCTGTCTTTGATAATTCAAGATCTTTAACGGAATCCCATTCTGACGTATTACTCAGATTAGCAACATCCGTCTCTTTAGTTGTGCGTAGCAGATTATCGTATTCAATGCGTTTACTAAAGCCATTTGGCTCAGGCGCGCCAGCGATATGCATGATAGTGACGCCAGATGGATCAATGCGATATTGTTGCAACTCTGATGAACCGCACTTTGTAAAGAACGTGTATGTTGCGGTTCTTGTGCCCACAACAGCAGGTGCATCTGTGGTACAATCCGCTAACTTTACAGTGCTACTTGCGAAGCGCACGTATGCTGATTGATCCGATTTTTGAAATGCTACAACAGAGCTATCTGAACGCGTTGAGGTGGATGATACGTTGATACCTGTCGCGTCAATAGGGGTGGCTGTCGCCCAGCCAGGACTGGGCCTGTAGGTGGTCTTTGCTATCGTCTTATCTGGACCCGCATCGCATCCGGTCGCATAGATATCTAATTCTAAGTTGGCGCCAGAGGTGATTGTTGGTGTTCCCGTGATACAACCTGCTTGGGCAATGATACCGCCACAGCCCCATCCACCAGAGTAGCAGCCCTGATAGAGCTTGTTGTCTGTGCCACGCACAACCCAGTCGAGCCGTCCGTCTGACCAGCTTACCACCGAAGGTGCACTGGCCATAGGTACATTGTTGAATGATGGGGATGTATCCCAGGCATACCATTGACCTTCATATGCCTTGTGGCTGAGTAAGTTACCCGACGTATTACAGTTTTTTACAAATATATCGAGACGGCCGGATTTCCATGAAGCTGCCGATGGTTTTTCGCGAATACAGCCACCAAGGGATTCCCATGCAGACCATGTTGTGCCGTCATTTGTCCATCGGTGAATCAGATCATCGCCCACACCCCTTGCGAATAAATCTATACGTGAATCACCCCAGCTAACGCCAGTGGTTGTCCCGGCAACGGGGGTACTTCCAATTGATGACAAGGGCGTAGCTACCTTTGTATTGTTGGCGTAGTCTATCGTATGGCTTACTCGACCTGCTGTTGCTGTCGCGGCTGGCGCTTTAATAGTCACTACCCTGCCGAGACCGTCGTAGGTGACCTCGGTCAATACCGACGAATCATCCAGACGAACATTAGCAGTAATAGCGTCGTTGGCTATGCTATCACGATTGCTGATGATGCGGCCTTTGTCATCGTAGCTATAATCAACCAATTCGTTGCCTGGTTTTTCGACTCGTGATAGTTGGCCCTGTTTGTAATAAAGCTTCGTGGCATCACCATCACTGGTTTTAAATGCACACAACATACCGTCTGGCGCGGCATCAAAACCACTGGGTACATTACAGTTGCCATCTTCATTGATACCCTTGTAGTGTAAGGTGCCGTAGCGACTACTTGTTACTCCATCGCTGATTTTCATAAGTCGGGATGGATCGCCTGAGTACTCGTATTTTAGGCTGGCTGGATTGCGATCATCCGTCGGACTGGTGAGCGATGTTAGTTTACCCTCGGCGTCGAATATGTAGGTTCTGCCATCGGTATCGATCAGTGTATAGGTATTGTTTGCATTGCGTGCCAACTGGCCGTCTTCGTTGACCGGTGGCTTGAACCCACTACCCGTCCAGGTGTATTCGTGCGTTGCGCGGGTCGAATCTTCCAGCACGACATTTTGCCCCACCACTCGCAGGCGCTCGTATCCGACATTGCCATCAACATCAACGCCTAACCGCCACGCATCGGGTAATGCGGTAGCTTTCGGAGTGAGCCATTTGACAGGAATTTCTTGATCGGCGTAGCCGTTGCCTTGGATACGCAGCGTAAATGCAGCTCCGCCGCCATGCTCAAAGTAATCAACCGTAATCGGTATCGGAGTGCCTCCGGTCAGTGTGGTTGCATTGCCCCATACAGTCGTGGCTTGATCTTGCCATGTATTGAGTACGGTATTTTCCGCACCTAATAAGCCATTATTTACCTTTATGCGTACTCCGTCATCAGAGAAGGCGCCAAGAGTGTATGGGCCACTTGTCGGTACAGTAATATACCCCGTCCATCGGGTCATGAAGTTATCACCTTGCAGTCCCGGAGCCGGGCCGCCAGCACCCCAATCAAACGATAATTTTGGATCATTGCGCACCATCATTAATCGCATCGGGTCGCTATTATTGCCAGGGAAGTTATGACTACCATCATCGGTATAGTAACGTCCTTGTAGTCCGTATTGCGAAGCAGTCGCCTTGACCTCTGTTTTGAGCCAATCTTGCGGGACGATTTGTTCGGCGACGGCACCTTTGACATACAACTTGATATAGCCGTTGCCAGTCGCTTCGATATAGCGCACATCGATAGGTACGGCCTGGCCTGCAGTCAGGTTAATCGATTGGTCATAGCAAACACCCGAACCGCATCCGGCGTTAAACACCGTTTGACCATTGACGATCACCGTGGCTGCGTCGTCAACACTGGCGCCAAAGTAGTAGGCGCCAGTTGTTGGTGCGATAAAGTAACCTTTCCATTGTCCATAAAACCAATCTTGTTGGACTGAGCTGTTTGGACTACTGCCATTTGGCCAGTTAAAGTCGATTTTTAGGTCATTGCTCGTGAAGTTTGGGGAACTTGTGGGCACACCCCCGCTATAATTTGCGGGCACATTCCAATAATTCCCCGTCAGCCCAGTCTGTGATTTGGCAGGCGTGTTGTAATCAAACGACAGACCAATGTTGCCACCAAGTGCTGACATGGTATGAGTGCTTGTACTGGTTGTTGCATTGCCTGTTGCCAGGTCGATACCCATTGGGCCAACGGTATCGTATGCCTGCGTGCTGTCTTTGCCAGTGCGTAGGTCGACTTTAAATGACCGTACCCAGTTTGGGTCAGTTTGAGTAGCACCGTAAGTATAAACATTCCAGTAATACGTCGTACCGTCTTGCAATATCCCATCCGGAACAGTCCACTGCGTCGCGGTGGTCCATCCTGAATTTATCACTGCCCCAGACACCTGTTTACTAACTGGATCGAAACCTGTACCCACACGGTAATAATATTGAACCGTATCTCCGTCGGCATCACCTACAGGGTTTGTCCGTAGTGTTGGCTGAGTATTCACCGTCACCTGACCATCTGCCGGTTCGAGTGGTGATGTTTGGGGAGTTGGGGTGTCATAAGTGACAGTCGCCCTTAGGTTATAGTAGGGCTTAAATGTTTTACATCCACATTCATTACCCCACAAACTCCACACTGTCCCCCAGTCACTGTTATTGACCGATTGCTGCATACCCCCTGTAAAATCAATGTCAAAATCCCCACCAACACCACCTGCTCCGCCGACATATGAACCCAAGCAGTTAAAGCTGATGCAGTTTGCATGTCCCATATACCGTGGGTAAGCCTCGCCCGTACCACCTACGCCAGTCTTATAATAGCCATGCATCCATGCGCCGAGGATCTTTTTGCCAGCCATGTCACTAAATGGGAATTGGAAATACGTACGCCAGTGTTTCCATGAGCCATCGAGTAACGAGCCTGTATTGGCATAACAGTTGCTTGATCCACAGCTATAACCATCAGATTTGAACATCCAATAGCTGGTCGCATCCCGACCAAATGTTGGATCAATACGTACTGGGAAGTCATTTGATTTTAATGTCTGTAACCACTCTTTATCGAGCGTGATTTTGATACCATTTGCTGTTGCAATCTGCCCTGCTCGTTCTTCGCTAATTGGGCCACGACCGGATACATCAACTGTAAGTGTGCTGAAATTGAAATCTTCTGGCGTGCCCTCGATAGTCAACAGCCCCGTTTTTGTCGGATGCGCAATGACTTTGCCACCAGTTACTTTAAAATCAAAAGTCGGATTATTGATTTTCTTTTTTAGTACTATAATTTCTTTGACTGTTTCACCACGCATTTCGTATTCTAGGTCAACCCCATCCCAAGCATCCTTGTAGACAACCGTTCGCTCATCTTTCTTGACAGGCTTCACATTATTAGCACCGAGGGGTTTCATGTTAATCGTCTTGCCGTTCACAGCAATATCAAGACCTTCAGAGAGTGGTTTGATTTGAGTATCAACAGTACCACCCTTACCGATGAATTTCTGAACTTCGCCAGGCTCTTGGGCCGTATTGGTCAGTTGTTCAAATAAATTGAGGGATTTGGCTGGTGCTGTGATTGCTTTGAGTGAATTATCAATCTTTTCCCACTTGTTCCCAACTTTGTAATTTTGTTGGTCAAACGAATATTCGAGGGATTTGGTGCCATCTTTGTTAACATATGTTGAAGTAAAGGGAGTACGCTTGGATTCAATTTCATAGGCATGTTGTGAATCCTTGACCTTTTTCAAATCCTTGGAAACATCATTTTGGGGATCGGCTGCCGCTTGAGTCTTCGTAATATCAACCTTTGATGCTGGAAGCACCGAAGGATCTTTTTTGGTCTTGCCATCGCCGAACAGACT
>JALQVV010000058.1 GCA_023260255.1 Candidatus Saccharimonadia bacterium | reverse complement strand
TCTTCCCCTTCCGGGTCGTGGGAGCTTATGCCCCATCTGTTTTCGCGTCGGTCGTCCGAATCGATGTAACTACTGCTGATCGCCATGGTTATCCTTCCGGTTGGTTGGCTGATCACTTTTATTTAATCACAAAACAAATGATCCACTGATGAACGACGACAATTGGATTTGCAATCATAAGTTCTCTCAACCTTATGGCTGTCACGAGAAATGAAGAACCGCCCCGAGAGGAACGCCGGGGCGGTTCTCGTGGGCGGTTTAGCAGGGTTCGACGTCGCTCCTTCGTTGCACATCCAGGAGTGTCTCGGGAGGAACGTTATAGGCGGACGACAATGTCCTGAGCTCGATGCCGAACGGTCAACCTTCGTCGATGGCCGAGAAGCACTTCTCGTTCATCCATTTCACGATCTCCTCGCGCTGGGTGAGGGCGATCGCAAGCGTCATGATCCCGGTGACGAGCAGTGTCGCGAGCATCCACGAATTGAAGGTGTTGAAGCCGTGCTCGTGGAAGTTCATTGCGAACGGGTAGATGAAGAGCAGCGTCATGAAGGTGCCGAACATGAAGGCCGTGATCGTCGCCAGCAGGATCTTGCTCTGTGCGGGCGACAGCCTGTTGACGAGCTCGCCGATTTTCTTGTCGACGAAGAGCGTGAACTTGTCGTTTCCATCTGAAGCCATGATGATTGCCTTTCTCGTAGGTGCGGACTTCTAATACTATTTTATCACATAAATAGTATTAAGTCAATGTAAACGTAAGAGTTACTTCTTGCGGCGAGTAAAGCGTTTTTTGGCTGCCGGGGCTTCGTCGAGGAGTTTTTTGGCTTCTTCGTGGGTGATCTTTTTTGGATCTTGGTCTTTTGGAATTTTGGCGTTCTTTTTGCCGTCAGTAATATAGGGGCCGAACCGGCCGTTTAGCACCTTGATACCATCGCCAAAATCGGCAATGTTCTTCTCTGCTTCGGCTTTGAGCTTGGCGTCATAGAGTTCAAGCGCCTTTTCGAGCGTAATAGTGTGAGGATCCTCGGGTTTGATGCTAACGAATAGTTTGCCAATCTGAATATAGGGACCAAACCGGCCAATGTTGGCTTTGATATCTTGTCCATCAGGGGTTTGTCCAACCATGCGTGGAAGTTTAAATGCGTAGAGTGCTTCATCAAGCGTGATCGTTTCGATTTTTGCCCCTGCTGGCAAGGGGGCGAACTGGGGTTTTTCGTCACTGTCGGTGTCGCCGAGTTGTAGCATAGGGCCAAAGCGGCCAAAACGCGCGGTGATGAGCTTGCCCGTTTTAGGGTCGGTGCCAACGGTGCGGGATGCCCCTACTTTACTACGGTCAATACCGCCGGAGCTTTCAATCAATTTGTGGAATGGCCCATAAAATTCATCCAACATGACATTGCGTGCCATTTTGTTGCTCGCAATCTTATCGAATTTTTCTTCAACATCAGCGGTAAAGTCATAATCGACAACTTGCTCAAAATGGTCGCCCAAAAAATCAGCGATCAATTCGCCAGCTGGTGTCGGTACTAGCTTGCCCTTGTCGGCGCCAGTCTTTTCTTGAACAACTTCTCTATTCACCTGATTTTTGTTCAGAGACAGCACAATCACATCGCGTTCGCGACCCTCGCCTTCGCCGCGGATGACATACCCGCGAGTCTGGATGGTGTCGATAATGGTGGCATAAGTCGATGGACGACCAATCCCAAGCTCTTCGAGTTTTTTGACCAGTGAGCCTTCGGTGTAGCGGGCTGGTGGGCGGGCAAAGGTTTGTCGGGCGGTCACTTCGTTTAGTTGCAATGCATCGCCGCTTGCCATGGCTGGCAAAATCGCATCTTCTTTTTTGTTCGTTCCATATACTTTTAAGAAGCCATCAAACAGAATGACCTCACCTTTGGCTTCGAACACCTCTTTGGCGGTGCTAATACTAATGCTGATTGTGGTTTTCTCCAGCTTGGCTGGTGCCATCTGGCTGGCAAGTGTGCGGCGGCGGATCAGATTATACAGTTTTTGATCATATTCGTTGCTGCTGCCCTTTTCGAGTGCCATATCGGTTGGACGGATAGCCTCGTGAGCTTCCTGCGCACTCGCCGATTTGGTTTTGAACTGCCGCACCTGGCTATACTGTTCACCGAATTGACTGACGATATAGTCTTTTGCCGCGGCGATCGCTTGACCTGACAGATTGACACTGTCGGTACGCATATAGGTGATCTTACCCTCCTGGTATAGCTTTTGGGCGCTCGCCATGGTGGCTTTGCTGCCAAACCCAAGCCGGGAGTTGGCGGTTTGCTGCAGTGTACTGGTGGTAAACGGTGCGGCTGGGTTGCGCGTACCAGGTGTTTTTTCGATATCAGTGACAGTAAATGTCGCCCCCAAGAGGCTTTCGAGGAATTTTTGCGCCTCATCCTCTGTTTTGAACTGTTTTGGTAACTCAGCCTTTACTTCTTCACCGTCATGGGTAAATAGTGCAACGACTTTAAACGTTGAGCTGCCTTCAAACGCGGCGATCTCGCGTTCACGTTCGACGAGCAGACGGACGGCTGGTGACTGTACGCGACCAGCAGATTTGCCGCCAGGGACTTTCTGCCACACCACAGGGCTGAGCTCGAACCCAACGATACGATCGAGGATCTGACGCGCCTGCTGAGCCTGCACCAGGTGCATATCAACGGTCCGTGGGTTCTTGACTGCTTCTTCGATGGCGCTCTTTGTAATTTCGTGGAACACGATTCGTTTGGTTGTTTTTGGATCGAGTTTCAGGACCTCACAAAGATGCCAGGCAATCGCCTCTCCTTCGCGGTCTTCATCGGTTGCCAGCCAGACTTGGTCGGCTTCTTTGACTGCCTTTTTGAGTTCGGTAATGACCTTCTTTTTCTCGGGGTCGACTTCGTATTGGGTAACAAAACCGTTTTTGACGTCGATCGGTGGTGTACCGTCTTTGGTCTTTTTGACAATGCTGCGAATGTGGCCTACCGACGACATGACACGAAAATCAGCACCGAGGTATTTCTCGATGGTCTTTGCCTTTGCAGGACTCTCTACGATAACTAAATTCTTTGCCATACTATAGTTCTTATGCCCGTCATTCCACAATGGCACAATGGCTGATTGTATGCAAATTGCAAAACTTGTCAAGGGAAACAAAAAACCAGCCGACGGTTGTTGCTGGTGTAAATATATGCAAGTTGGTCGTGGCG
>JALQVV010000026.1 GCA_023260255.1 Candidatus Saccharimonadia bacterium | reverse complement strand
AACCGTAATAGGTACATTAACAGCTTGGATAAGTACACGAAAGTCATTTTCGGTTCGCTTGTGTCGCAGTTATTGCGTATTCGTATGAGTATGCAGTAACTGCGGCACAACAGTGATCGCAGAAAGGAGCCGGATTCCGGCCAAGATAGGAGGACGACATGCTGTCACCCCCCAAGAAACACTGCAACCACCACGGAACCAAGACCCTCGTCGCAATGATCAACTTCAGCGGGCAGACCGCGGCCGACACGGACATCGGCGGCCTCGCCGCGTCCTGAGCACCCGGCGCCGGCGCCACAATCGCTGCGCCATGAGGCGCGGAAAGGGGTAACGGTGAGACATTACCGATGTATATAGCTCCCACGGAGCTACTGCAAACCCACCAAACCCACCCAGCTGAGTGAATAACTCGGCGCCGCCTTTTGTAGAGTGAGTAGTGCTCATCGTCCCTCCTCGGATCATACGAACACACTACCGTGGCAGTTTTGCCATCTCACCTGTAGTTAGCTATCGCAGCTGCTGCAAAGGCTCACCAATAAATGAAAAAGAGGCGATCGTGCCGAAGTCGTGACGCGGGTGGATGCTCGGTCACGGCTTCGGCCTTTCGTAAGTACTTATCCAAGCTATTTTCATGAATTTATCGCAGACCCAGTAGGGTCTGTTTTATTATATCTTGACAAATTATGCTGTTTATGCTAAAATGGATTTATAGTCAGGGAGGAAACGCAACTGACGCACCTTTGTATCAAGTTCCCACCGGTCGTGAAGATTGGGGGTAATCGCTTGAGGATCTGGCACATATCCCGTCGGATTTTCGCGATTACGTTGGGAACCGCAGGGTACGAGAAATGAATGAGCGCCCGAGTTGTGAGAGACTCTGGTATATATGGTTGTACAGCGGAAAGCCACCTCTAGGCTACCGACTTCCAAGGAAGGGCAACCATCGCTGCTCGCTCGTACCCTGCGGGAACTTTAACCAGGCTCTTTGTCGTACTAATTCAGTATGACAAAGAGCCTTTTTTCTTAGCTACAAGCTTTTTTTAAAAAAGCATTGACATAATCATAATAGTGTGTTAGAATGTAATTACCAACTTAGGTGAGGTGAAAGCCCCTTGGTCGGTACCTTAACAGCTCGGATTACCTACATTAGTCATTCACTACAACTTTGTGCACATATATTTGGTGTGTATAAAGTTGTAGTGAAGCGCACTGTTGCGTCATCTGCACATCCCTGGTTGTACACCGAACAAAGGAAAAACGATCACTCATGAGCACCAAGACCAGCAAGTTCATCAAGACCACCATGCTCGCAACCGCCGCCGCCGCCACGGCCTTGACCCTCGGGTCGGGCATGTCCGCAGGGGCCACCGGAGACGACGCGGACGGACTCCACGTCCAGTACCGCACGAACACCATCACGTTCCCGGACAAGTTGACGGTCTCCGGTGGTGTCGAGTCGGCCGCCGCGCCGATCGTCCTCGACAGCGGGAACAAGTCGTCGCCCAAGGTCCTGGTCGTCGGCGTGCTCGCCGGCACCGATGCCGACGCCGGCTACGGTCCGGCCTCGCCGAACACCCGCGCCGGCGGCTAATCACCACCCGTGGGACACCGGGGCAGGACTGCACTTGTGCATGAATGTCCTGGTGTCCCACACGGCACCAAAGTAATCCGAGCTGTTACAGCTCAATTTCTGAACTCGCCATAGGCGAGATTTTATGTTTAAATGACTTTATGACCTCTCGCGTATGACAGGAGGTTTTTTCTTTTGTATACTCGTTAGTAATGACACAAACCTTTTTCTTCTATGATCTCGAAACGAGCGGACTGAGCGGTCGGGACGATCGGATTATGCAGTTCGCTGGCCAACGGACTGATACGGATTTGAATCCGATTGGCGATCCATACAATCTCCTAGTTGCGCTTAGTGACGACACTTTGCCAAGTCCAGATGCCCTGATGGTCACGGGTATCACCCCGCAGCAAACGGTTGCCGATGGCTATACGGAGGCGCAGTTTGTAGAGATTCTTATGAACGAAATTTTTACCGAAGACACAACGGTGGTTGGATTCAATAACATTCGTTTTGATGATGAATTTATCCGCCATTTACTATGGCGGAATTTTCGTGATCCGTACGAATGGTCATGGCGCGATGGCCGGTCGCGTTGGGATATGCTTGATGTTGTGCGCATGACCAGAGCACTGCGCCCCGACGGTATTACGTGGCCGGTTGATAGCGAAGGTAAGCCGACCAATCGGTTGGAGCTTCTGACTAAAGCCAATGGCATTGATCACTTTGCTGCCCACGATGCACTGAGCGATGTTGAGGCACTCATTGCGGTAGCAAGATTAATCAGGGACGAGCAACCGCAACTATACGATTATTTGTTGAAACTGCGCGATAAAAAAGAAGTCCAAAAACTCGTCAATTTGGACGACAAACAACCATTTGTGTATACGAGCGGCCGCTATGATAGTACGTATCACAAGACGACGATTGCTTGGCCGCTGACTGCCGGCAAAAATGGC
>JALQVV010000014.1 GCA_023260255.1 Candidatus Saccharimonadia bacterium | reverse complement strand
ACGTATAAAAATATGGCAAAAAACACACCCAAAAACTATTGGTTGATGAAGTCCGAACCAGATGTATTTAGTATCGAAGACCTTAAAAGTCGGCCAAAAAAAACCGAACCCTGGGATGGGATACGAAATTACCAGGCACGTAATTTCATGCGAGATGACATGTCAATCGGGGATGGCGTTCTGTTTTATCACTCAAACTGCTCACCACCGGGTATCGTCGGGTTCGCTCAAATAGCATCCAACGCATATCCCGACGAAACGCAATTCGATCCCAAAAGCAAATACTTTGATCCGAAATCGAGTCGTGAAAATCCTCGCTGGTTGCTTGTTGACGTGAAATACGTCAAGCAAATCAAACTTATTTCACTCGACCAAATGCGAGAAGAAAAAAAACTTGCGAACATGCGAGTGCTCCAACGCGGATCCCGTCTCTCCATCACCCCTGTTACTGCACCAGAGTGGGAACACATCAATAAACTAGCCAAATGATCGAATGGTGGCTTGTCTACCTGGTAATGGGGCTCTTCGTGGGTCTATTTGCAGGCTTACTAGGGATCGGGGGAGGAACGCTACTCGTTCCTCTCATGGTGTTCGTGTTTACAGCACAAGGTTTTGAGAATGAACGAATCCTACACTTAGCAATCGGGACGTCTCTCGCCTCGATCGTGTTCACCTCTATTTCCAGTATTCGCGCGCATCACGCCAGACGGGCCGTGCTCTGGCCCGTTTTTAAAAATAGCGCTCTATTTTTAGTCGTCGGGACACTATTGGGTAGTCTATTCGCAGACTCACTCGAACCGAAAATTCTTGCCAGCCTGTTTATGGTTTTCGCGTTCTACTCAGCAGCACAACTCATCCTTAATATCAAACCAAAATCAACGCGAAATTTGCCTTCTCGCATCGGGCTAGGCGTTGGCGCCAGTCTCGTTGGCGTACTGTCGAGTTTAGTTGGGGTTGGCGGTGGTGTGATCACGATTCCCTTGATGGTGATGTGTAACATTCCCATGCGAAATGCCGTTGGCACATCTGCTGCACTGGGTCTACCCATCGCCGCAGCAGGAACCATTGGCTATGTGTTGACGGGACTCGGTGAAAATTTGATGCCTTCACTCAGCGTGGGCTATGTTTACCTGCCGGCTCTCGCTGGTATCGTATTAGGAACTTTCATGACCGTCCCATTTGGTGCTAAGTTAGCTCATAGCCTACC
>JALQVV010000037.1 GCA_023260255.1 Candidatus Saccharimonadia bacterium | reverse complement strand
TAGGTGCACTTATTTGTAAACCCAATAATCCTATTTGTGAAGAATGTCCAATTTCAAAAAACTGTAAATCTTTTGTCAAAAAAGATTTTGTTTTAAACAAAATAAAAAAAAAAAATAAAGATAAATTTTTTATAGTTAAAGTTTATAAAAAGAATAATAAATATTTATTAATTAAGAATAATAAATTTAATTTTTTGAAAAATCTAAATATTTTTCCAATGCAGGAAGTTATCAATCCAATAAAATTTACTCAAAATTTAAATTTTAAGATTTCTAATATGAATATGCATATTAAAATTCAAAATGATAAGTTAATTCAGTCGACACCTTTTTCTTATTGGATTGATGTTAAAAAATTAAAAAATTATACTTTACCAACTTTTACTAAAAAAATTCTAAACTATTTAGAAAATAATAAATGAAGAAAATTGCAATAATAGGAGCGGGTATATCAGGTTTATTTTTTGCAAATTTATTTAAAAACAGTCCTGATTTTCAAGTAACAATTTATGAAAAAAATAATTTTATAAATATAAATGAGGGTTATGGATTACAGTTATCGACAAATAGTGTTAAACTTCTTAACCAAATTGGTTTTAATGATTTAAATATTAAAGATAAATTTAACCCTGAAAAAATTGATTTTTATTTAATTAAACTAGAAAAAAAAATATGTGATCTAAATATATCAGAATTTAATTCTGAAGATTGTAAGTATACAACTTTAAAAAGATCTAAATTAATTCAATTTTTAAAAAATAGATTGGACGATTACGTAATTAAGTATGACCACAATATTGAAAAAATTGAAAAAAATAATGGTCAAATAAGTTTAACATTTAATGAAAATAATAAAGTAATTTGTGATTATCTTGTTATTTCCGATGGTGTTTTTTCAAAAGGCAAATCCTTATTATCTAATAATACAGTAAAATCTAATTATAATAACGCAATTGCAATTAGAGGAAATATTTCAAAAAATAAAATTCAAAATTTAAATCACAATAATATTTCTTTATTCATGGGTAATAATTTTCATTATGTGATTTATCCTATAAGTAATGAAAATGACGAATTTAATTTTATTGGGGTTTTAGATTATCAATTAACTTCAAATGAACTTAATAATTACAGTTTTTTTAAAGAAAAAAATTTTGTTCAAGTCATTAAAAATAAACTCCCAGCAACTATTTTAGATAATTTAAACAATATTAAATGCTTTCCAGTTTTTGTTAGCAAGGGTTATCTAAAACCTGGTAAAAATATCTATTTATTGGGAGATGCTTTTTTTGCCTTTCCCCCTTCATTTGCTCAAGGGGCATCACAATCAATTGAGGGTGCATCGGAGTTATTTGAAAATATTATAAATAATAAAAATGATTATTATGAAAATAGAGTTGCAAAAGTAAAGATGATTAATAAACGATCAAAATTTAACCATTTTGCTTTTCATTTGTCTAACCCGATTATAGTTTTTTTTAGAAATTTTAGCTTAAAGTTATTAACCAAAAATAAAAAATTTTTAGAAAATTATTTAGGT
>JALQVV010000118.1 GCA_023260255.1 Candidatus Saccharimonadia bacterium | reverse complement strand
GGTAGGTCACGGTTTTGCGGCCGGTTTTGAGCTCAACTTTGCTACCTAGTTTGACACTGGAGCTTTTGGTTGCAGGAATAATCGTCGCATTCAATAGGATATCTTCGATTTCTGCGATGCGGCTCTCGACCAGTCCCTGCTCTTCACGTGCTGAGTCGTATTCAGCGTTTTCGCTTAAGTCACCGTAGTCACGTGCATCGGCGATCTTATCTGCAATCGCGCCGCGACGGCTTTTCAGCTCAGCCAGTTCGACTTCCAGCTCTTTTTTGCCGGCCTCTGTAATTTGAAATAATTTCTTCATAGTTATTTACCTTGTGATTTGTTGATACAAAAAGTGCTGCGATCAGCACCCCTCACTCATTCTCGTTTGTTAACTTAGTTTAGCAAGCAGTGCATCACGTGTCAATTCAGCTATTTCACCACTGGAACGAAGTGTGTATTCATACCGCCCTGCCTCGATAAGGCGATCGCTCACAGTAACACGATGGGGAATGCCCAGCAGCTCACTGTCAGCAAACTTCACCCCAGGTCGCTCATCACGATCATCATAGAGCACTTCGATACCTTTGGCCGTCAATTCCTCGTATAGTTCATCGGCATGCTTGGTTGCCTCTTCACCCCCAATACGCACCAGGTAGACTGTAAACGGTGCAACGCTCTCTGGCCATACGATGCCCTTATCGTCAGCAAATTTTTCAACGATCACACCCATGACGCGTGTAATACCAATGCCGTACGACGCAAGATAAATTGGTTTTTGCAGGCCATCCTTGTCTGTAAAATAAATCCCCATCGTCTCGGCCTTTTCAGTACCGAAATTAAAGATGTTGCCAACTTCTGCGCTTTTTACTTTTTCCAGCTCGCTCTTTTCAATACCGAATTCTTTGATTGCATCATCAAGAACTTCTTCGTTGACTGCAATCTTCTTTTCGCGGTGGACATACAATACATCCTCACCCGCATCACAGATCGTCTGGAACTCATGGCTGAACTTCGTAAATGCACCACCACTTGCAAATGTGACATAGGTATCATCGCCGATCCCAAGTTTGTCGTAAACGCGGTTGTACGCCTCCGTGATCTTGTTGTAGTATTTATCCAAATCTTCCGCCGTTGCGTGCAGCGAATACATATCTTTCATAACAAACTCACGACCACGCATAATACCACTTTTTGACCGTAGTTCATTGCGAAGCTTGGTTTGGAATTGATAGACACTTGTAGGAAGATCCTTATAGCTCTTCACAAATTGTTGCATCATCTCCATGATCGCTTCTTCATGGCTCCAGGCAAGCCCAAGCTCAGTATCGTCTTTGAGGCGGGTCTTGAACCACACATCCACAACTTCGTCATCCCACCGGGTAGTCACTTCCCACGTTTCTTTGCGTTGCAAAGAAGTCATTATGATTTCTTGGCCATTTACCGCGTTCATTTCTTCGCGAACGATGCGCTTTATATTTTCGAGCACACGTAGGCCAAGCGGTGTATACGCATAGACGCCGGCCATAACCTTATAGACATACCCCGCTTGAATCAGTAGCTGCGCATTCTTTGCTGTTTCGTCGGCTGGTACGTTTTTACTTGTTCGTGTAAATAATTGTGAAACTTTCATAGTAACTCCGATAACTTGATAATTTGCTGCGTATATAAAAGAAAATTACCGGCGAACCGGAGTCTGCATGGTGGGAACGATGGCTTTCACAGTCGTCATAGCCCTTTTATTATATCGATACCCTGGCAAAATACCAACTAGCCGCCCAGTAATGGGCTGACAAACAACAAATAATACGCGATGGCATTTTTGATCATGTGCACCAGTACACCCGCCCAGATACTACCAGTCAAGCTACGCAAACCGCAGAGCACCAGGCTCAGTACAAACACATCTATTCCAACGTTCCATTGCATATGTACAACTCCGAATAAAATACTCGTCGCAAGTGCTGCGAAAATTGCTGGTACGTACCCTTTCAGTTTACCGTAGAGATACCCCCGAAACAGCGTTTCCTCGGCAAGGGGGGCTAATACAACCAACGTGACAAATGCGAGTAAATTATCTAGGCGTGACCCAAACGCCGAAAACCCGGTATCTTGTGCTTGATCCGCCGGAAATCCTGGGATAACTTGGGTGACCACCATCAGCACAAGCGTTGTCAGCAAACTATAGGCAATAAAGGCTAGCGGCGCTAGCCCAATATCCGACCACGATACTAATCGGCCAAGGCCAAGTGTCTCCAGGCTGATTCTACGGCGCCAGATAAGATATGGCACGCCGACCGCAATCAGGATTGTCAACAAGTAGACAACCGTTGCAATTACTGTCTGAGAAACCGCACCATTCACGAAACTATCCAGAGGCACTCGCAGCCATTCCATAACCCACAAAATCGCCACCACAATCAACTGCGCTGCAAAAAACGTACCCAGCACCCAAAAAGGCAATCCTGCAATCATTGACCAACGATAGTGGCGTTTTGCAGAAGCGCCTGGTGCACTATGAGCTATCTTGCCCAAGTGTCGACGAGTTTTATTTGATGATTTTTCCGACATCTGCCACCGTTACCAAGACGACGAGCGCCATTAAGGTCATAAATCCAATCGCTTGGATTTTCTCCTCGCGTTCTTTCGTCAACTTTTTCTTGAGTACTCGAAATGCTGCCATTGTGAACCACCGTCCACCGTCAAGCGCTGGTACTGGCAGCGCGTTCATAACGGCAAGTCCGATAGAGATCAGCGCGACAAGCAGTACTAATTGCGTCGGGCCAGATTGCTGAGCAGCCGGGAAAAGAATGCCAAAAATACCAATCGGCCCAGCCACACTGTCTCCCACGGCTGCCACTTCCTTGCCGCCCGCTTCACGCACCTTGGCGTCACCACTGAATTGGTTGACAATGCCCGTTGCGAGATTACCTATCAGCGTACCAATACCCTTGAGTGTTTCGACGGTTAGTTGCCACGTAACGCCCACACCAACAATTGGCGCTGACCACGTGGAACGTGTTTCAGTCATCTGGCCCAGTCCTGCACCAAACACTGCACCGTCACCATTTCGTAATGTAACCGTTTTAGTTGCCTCAACTCCGCCACGACTATAGATAATATCAACGGTTTTTCCTTTATTCTCGCGGCTGAGCTCAATCATTTCGCTCGCCGTTTTTACCTCATGGCCAGCAAAACGCAAAATCTTATCACGCGACTGAAATCCTGCTTTTGCCGCTGGATAATCAGGAGTAATTGCGGTCAATTGGACCGGCTGATGGACCGTCGTGGTATCCCCCGGCACACTAAATTGATTCGGAAGCACCTGTGGCAACCCGGTAATAGCCAAAATCGTCAGTAACACTGCCGCTGTTAGCCAGTTAATAAACACTCCGGCAAGCAGCACCTTGGTTTTTACCCAAAAGCTCGCCGCACCGTAGTCGCCTTTTTTATTTGCCGCATCGTGTTCACCCTGCAGTTTCACAAATCCACCAAGCGGCAACCAGTTGATCGTAAAATCAACATTTTTGCCTAGGATACTGTTTTTGAGCTTCTTACCCCAAGCACGCGGCGGAAACCCAATACCAAACTCCTCTACCACAACACCATTGCGCCGCGCAACGATACCATGACCAAGTTCGTGCAATGCAACCAGAATCGTCAGAGCAATAACACCGATAATAATGCCGATGACTATTTCCATAGAGCTATACTTTCAGGATATCCTGTTCTTTGGCTTTGAAAGCGGCGTCAATCTTCGCCTGGTACTCAGCCACCAGAGCGTCAATAGCTTTTTCGACCGCCTTCACGTCATCTTCGGTCAATGTTTTAGCGTCTTTTTGACGTTTCGCGTCCTGCAGCGCATCCTGACGTGCAGCTCGCAGACCAATCCGAGCTTCTTCAACTTTTTCGCTGGTTTGTTTGACCAATTGTTTGCGGCGTTCCTCCGTCAATGCTGGGATCGGCACGCGCACGACCCGCCCATCATCAGATGGATTCAGCCCAAGTGACTGATCGTTCCGAATTGCCGCACTAATCGCCCCAATATTCGATGGATCGAACGGTGTAATTTGCAACAATTGCGGCTCTGGTGCGGTCACATTGGCCGCCTGATTCAGTGGCAGTTGGGTGCCATATACCTCAACTTTAATACCGTCGAGCATACTCGGCTGGGCACGGCCGGTTTGTACTTTGCGAAGCTCTGACTCGAAATGGTCAAGCGCCGCCTGCATCTTGAGTTCATAGGGATCTGTATCAAACATCTGATTTATTATACCAAATCAACATACAAAAAGACGCCATTTAGCTGGCGTCTTTTTGTTATTACGATGGAACTATTCGTTCACGCCCAGTTCAATACGTTTGAACTGTGAAATACGAATGTTTTCACCGCTTTTGGCGATTTGCTCTTTAATGCGCTCGCCGACAGTTTTGCTGTCGTCGAGTACAAATGCCTGTTCAGTGAGTACTTGGTCAGCAAAGTACTTGCTCAATTGACCTTCGACGATTTTTTCGCGGATGTCTTCTGGTTTTTTGGCCAGGTCATCACTCGCCAGCAGTTCCTGCTTTTTGGCATCGTAGACATCGGCTGGAATATTTTCAAGCGTTGCATACTTTGGTGCCATAGCAGCAATTTGCATTGCTATTTGGTGCGCGAATTCTTTGAATTCAGGTAAGCGGGCAACGAAATCAGTTTCGCAGTTAACTTCCACAACCACACCAATGCGACCTGAGTGAACATAGCTTTCAATGAGGCCTTCGCGGGTTTCACGATCGCCCTTTTTCTCCGCTTTGGTCAGACCTTTTTTGCGTAGCGCTTCGAGCGCTTTGTCAAAATCACCATCGGCTTCGACAAGCGCAGCCTTTGCATCTGTCAAACCGATACCGGTCAGTTCTTTTAAC
>JALQVV010000007.1 GCA_023260255.1 Candidatus Saccharimonadia bacterium | reverse complement strand
GAATTCATCCTCTTCGGGCATATAGCCAGACGTACGGTCGAATAATGTCAGGACGGTCGCGGCATTACTGCCATTGTGATAACTGGCAGCAACATCAAAAATCCGCCTGCCCTTTTCACCAGGTAGTTTGTTAGCAACACGCGTCCACTGGTGTTCGGATATCAGTTTGGCCCTTTCTGCCTTGTCGAGCCATGTATCAAGCGCATCATCCTCTGGGAAGATGAGATCAAGTACCATTTTACTCTCAGTGTTGATGCGCACTGGTGCATGCTTGTTGCTATATACGATGGTACGATTTTGATTTAATATGACAATCCCGGTGCTTGTATTATCCAGGCCAATCGTCAGCGTATCGCTAGTGGCAATAGGTGCTGCCATAGGGGTGGTATCACGTGCGGCCAGTTCGTAGATGGTTTGCAGGATCTCGCGGAATCCATCTTTGTCGTACTGGGCATAGTTAGGGTTCGGTGGTGCTTGAGCCGATGGTTCACCCGCAACCAGTACGATAGCCTGTACCAAATCACGAAATGGTCGACCAAGGATATGGATCAGGGTGATCGTAATGCCGTTGAGGACGCCAGCAGCTACGAATGATGCAATAAAAAAGGACATCCAGCCGATATGAGTGATACCTGTCAGCTCAAGCAAGCCAAAAAGCAGCAACATAAATGCGCACTGGACACTGGTGATAATAATATAAGTTCGTTTGCGATAGCGCGGCCAGTAATCGCGCATGAGTGGTTTGTCGATAGGTGTTGGTTGCGACTCTATTTCCACACGACTCCTCCACCCTGATTGGCTGGCACGGCGGTGATCCATGTTTGGCCACGAACCAATGGAATTTCTTTGCCGTCGGCGCTGGTAAAGCTAATCTGGCTGCCGCGATCCTTTTTGGTCCAAGTTGCCTCGGTAATGGTGCCGTCTTGGAATATTCTCGCTCGCCCACTGCCGGTAGTGGTGATTTGTTCGCGATAGCCGTCTTCGAATATCAAATTCATTGTCGTGTCCATGACAATGACGACACTTGGGGTAATCTGCCCTGCTTCGCGGTCGTTGTGTGGGGCACCGCCTTCAAAGCGCTTGTAGGTATTGGACGTGGCGTCATAGTCGTAATGACTGTTATAGAGTGGGCCGCTGATCTTGACATCAATGCTCGTAGCTGTCGGTGTTTTGGCGGGTGCTCCATCACGGCGTGGCCAGGCAGTAAAGACAGAGGTGGTATATCCTTTTTTCTGGTTTAGCGCATCGAGGCGTTCGAAACTAGTGTAGACATTGTGGGGCGCATAGCGATCGGTTGCACGCCAGTAACTACCAGCATTGAAAAACTGGTCAATGTCACGATATTTGCCGTTGCGGACTTCGTTGAGTGCGAATTTGCTGCCGCCAATATGCGCCACAGAGGCTTGGAACGGTGCGACCCAGTCAACATAGTACAATCGAACGCTGCGAACGGGTCCAATTAACTGGGGCTTTGCCTGCTGGTACAACGCCAAAAAGCGCGTAATTCCACCCTCGGCGATAGCTTCGAACACGACACCTGCGGGCTTGAGTCCTGATTGTGGCCGAGCGTCAGGACTGTTTTCGATCATAATGCCTGTGACGGCCGCTTGGGTGCTGGCTTCGTCAGGAACCTTTTCACCAGTGAGCGGTGAATAATAAATCGGTGGCGGCGATGGCGTGGGTTTTTTCGTCACCACAGTCGTAGCCGGGGTCGCTTGTGGTGCCTGGAATAACAACACGAATGCGACCAATCCTGCAGCAAGCACTACCCCTGTGCCAGCGAGGGCAAAGGTCGCGGTATGGTGAAGGTGAACCCATGACTTGATACGTCCAAAGACATTTTTGTGCAGTGACTTCATAGCTTAAGCACTATTGTAACAGATTAGTTGGTATTCTTGAGCGACCAAGAACCAAGTCGCTTCTTTTTGTGTCGACAAAAAGAATCAAAAAACTCGTGATGGCTTCACGACGCCGTGACGCGTTGAACGAAAACGACGGTCGCTGACATGGTCTCTTTTCTTGCCTGCCAGCGAGCTAGGCTCGCTGCTCCGCAAGAAAAGGCCACGATCTCGGAACTCCCTCTGGTTGGTCATTTTTCATTCTTTTAGTTATTTAAAAATGACTGATCCTCGCGAATGATTCCGTCGTTTTCGCCCACCCCGCCTCGGGTCGCTGCAGATGCCACACTAAGGCAACAAAAAACGCAGCAAAGCTGCGAATAATTGAAACGAATAAACCCGCCAGGCGGATGAGTGCCTGAGCCAGTGCTCGAAGACAGGTTCATTCGCTTGACGGGTTATTGATAGAATCCCTCCTTTGCCAATCGGCGCCACAGGGCTTTCAGGTCGTCTCCACAGAGGACAACTTCTTGCACGATTGTGCCGTTAGCGGCATCACATTTGATACCAGTGACGACACTTCCAACTACGGCATCGCGTTGAGCCCGGAAGCTAAAACCTCCACCGCCGTGGCTTCTTTTAACGTCGTGTGCTGTCTCGAAGCCGCTGTCGGCCGGTTCGGTCCTGAGTTTTTTGGAGCGTCGCCCAACAGTATTGCGCGTAGATAGACGCCCTAGCCTGATAGAAGTGATTTCCGGCCACTTTTCCAATTCTTTACAGAACTCTGCTAGTCCTTCCACCTTCGTGGAATGACCGCCGGTGACTACTTTGCCTTGTCGGCGTTTTCCCCCTTTTGCCATTTCTCTCCTCGTTTCAATGTGCGGGCAAAATGCAGGTTTAATATAATTATAACATAGTGATGCAAAAAATGCAAGCAAGGCAAAGCCGAGCGACCTTCACTAGTCACTAGTAATTGCTACACGTAATCGTTCGAGCGTCTTCTCGCGGCCGAGGACCGCCATGGTTTCGGGTAAGGCTGGGCTGAAGGGTGCCCAGGTGATGGCGAAACGGATGAGGCTGAATAGCGTGCCCGGTTTTTCACCGGTGGTTTCGAGCAGATTGTTCAACGTTTCCTGTAGCTTTTCGGTTGTGAAATCGGTTGATTCTAGGACTGTCGTAGCTACTTGCAGTAGTTCAATATGACGAGATCGATCAATTTTGCTAAGTTGTTTATTATTGTCAATCATTGACCAATCGGGCGTTGGTTCGGCAAAGAAGTAATCTGTTAATACTGGCAAGTCAGCTAAGGTTTTCAGTCGGTCCTGAGCCAGTGTGAGGACTTGGCGTTTGTAGTCTTCGTCAGCAGTTGCGGCGCTGTTGGGCCAAAAGTTGCGGACGCGGTTTTCGAGGTCCTCAAGCGATAGTTGACGGATAAACTGACCATTCATCCATAGCAGGCGCTTTTCGTCAAAACGCGCGCCACTGCGCTGTACGCGGTCCAGGCTGAATTTGGCAATCAATTCGTCGCGTGTAAATACCTCTTGCTCGGTGCCGTCGTTCCACCCAAGAGTAGCAATAAAGCTCATCATCGTTTCTGGTAGGTAGCCGTCGCGGATATAGTCCAGTACGTCTTTGGCCCCGTCGCGTTTGCCCAGCTTTTTATTGCCTTGTTCATTCAAAATATGTGGCATGTGCGCGAAGATAGGGTGTTCGAGTCCTAGTGCCTCGTAGAGTGCTAGATAGTTCGGCATGCTACTGATAAATTCTTGGCCACGAATGACATGCGTGATCTGCATTTCGGCATCATCGACGATATGCGCAAAGTTATAGGTTGGGTAACCATCGGATTTGATTAAGATGAAATCGTCGACGACATCTGGGCTAGTGGTGGTATCACCCATCACTTCGTCGTGGTAGGTATAGCTTTTTGGTTCGGATTTGAAGCGGAGCGGTGTGCTACCGTCCCATGCGGGCGGATTCTCTGGGCGATGATTACGGTACAAAAACGGCTGTTTGTTTGTCTGAGCTTGCTCGCGGAATTGCTGTACTTCTTCTGGCGTGTATGGATCGGCATATGCCCTACCGGCATCGATCAGTTTTTGTGCCCATTGTTTGTAGTGATCCAGCCGCTGACTTTGGATATAGGGCGCATAAGGACCACCGATATCAGGACCCTCATCGTATTCAATGCCGATAGCATTCAAGCTAGCAATCAAGTGCTCTGCGCTACCGACGACTTCCCTGCTTTTGTCGGTATCTTCAAAACGCAGTACGAATGCTCCACCTGCTTGGCGAGCAACAAGAAACGCGAATAATGCGGTGCGGATACCGCCAACATGCAGGTAGCCAGTAGGACTCGGTGCAAACCTCGTTCTTACCTTGTTCGGATCATTCATCAGATGCAGTATAACAGATTAGAGCAAGCTTGTCGCGATGCGGCGTATTTGTTCGCTACTGAGTGGTGCATTGCCTTCGATCGTATACAAAATACCACCATTTACCCATGCGGCACTGTTTTTGTATGTGTAGATTGTCAGGCCACGTTCGGTATATGGCATGTAGCTACTGCCAGCGCGCGGTGCAACATAGTTATCAAGTACTGCGTCCGAGCTCCAACTGCTCTTGCTTTGATTGAGTTCGAATCCAACATCGCTGGCATTGGCTTTGAAATTCATACTGACACGACCGTCCGAGTATGTGACTGGTCCGTTGAGCGCATACCCGTCGGGACGATAATCAGGAAACGAGGCATTAATACCTGCTTGTGCTGCAGCTACGCGAACCGAAAGGCTCGGCATATTAAGATAGGTAAAATAACCGCCAAGAAGCACGAGTGCAAATGTTGCAGTGATAATACCGGTGACCCGTTGGCGTTGGTGCCAAAATGGTTGCTTGTGTGGTTTGGATGATGGCTGCGTGTTTGCGACCGCTTGGGTGATTGCCTGCTGTTTGATGGCGGTTGCGGCGACTTGGGAAGGTAATGATTTTTGTTCCGCTTTGGCCGCGGATAGTGCGTGAGCTTTGGCGACATGGGGGTGTGTGACGGGTGCGACATCAATTGATTTGGGGGTAACAATAGGATGTGGTGCGAATTTGCGTACTTGAGCATGAGGATGCGCAGGACGAACATCATGCTGGATGTTTGGTTTGACGCCTCGAGTAATGATAGCTGTTTTGGCAGGGGTCGGTTTTTTGGTGAATTTGCGACTAAGAGTTTGTGAACGTTGTGTTTGAGCGTGCAATTGATGCGCGTGCGAGGGTTGTGTATTTAGTTGTGGTGCATGGGTCTTTTTTTCATCAGCACTTGTTGTATCGATGGTGTCAGCAACGACAGGTAGCCCTGTCACGGCATCGTATTGCCGCCCATTGATAGTGACTGTTGGTTTGTTTGTCATCCCCGCGATCCCCTTTATGCCTATTTGGTAATTCTTATCATAGGCATCAACCGTGAAAAAAACAAGACCATAATACCTCTCGCGTGGTTTCCCTAGGAACTGCTATACTATTTTTATATGAAGCAACTTGTTTCGAAGCGCCGTCAGCCGCTCCTTCGGACGGCGGTTTATAGCGTCATGACGGTCACGGTGACGATTACTGTTGCTATACTGACACTTATTGTCCTCGGGTACTCTTTTAACCGACAGGACGGACGCTTGGAACAAGGTGGATTGTTGCAGCTTGCCAGTATCCCAACTGGCGCGACAGTGACATTGGACGAATTGACGCTTGGATCACGCACAAATACCAAAGCGACAGTCACCGCTGGCAGTCATAGTGTGAGCTTTGATCGCAGCGGGTACCGCAGCTGGAAAAAGACGATTGGTATTGTACCGGGACAGATTGGCTGGATTAATTATGCTCGGTTGATCCCCACTAAGACAGAGTCGGCAGAAGTTCGGGCGTTTCCCGTGCTAAGTGGTGCGCTGGCATCGCCACAACACAAATGGCTATTGCTGCACCAGGCGGCCGACCAGCCCTCGTTTGAGCTGGCAAACCTCGAAGAAGACACGGTGCGATATGCGACACTCACCCTCCCCGCTGGCAGCTATACTGCTCCGGGCGTAGGTATGAGCCAAACATTTACCCTAGATAGCTGGAGTATGGATGAAAACGCTGTTTTGCTGCGGCATACCTATGATAACGACAAGACCGAATGGCTACTACTGGACCGCGATAAACCGCAAAAATCGCTTAACCTCAGTACGACTTACGGAGTTAACCCACGTAGATTAGTGTTTGCAGGCGAAGGTAATCGATTACTTTTTGTACAGACGGACGACATTGTCCGGCGAATCAATCTGGATGAGCAGACGCTTTCGCGCCCGCTCGCGACCCGTGTCGATCAGTTTAACGCTTTTGACGACAAAACGATTGTATTCACGACGACCGCCGATGAGCATGGCAAGCGCACGGTTGGCTATGCGGCAACTGATATCGACCAGCCTATCACGACGCATACTTATACTGCAGATGGCCAGCCACTGTATGCTGCAATGAAAGTTTATTTCAATAAACGTTACCTCACCGTCATTCATGGCCAAACGCTCACGACCCAAACGGGTACGCTACCAACGGCCAATGAAAAGGGCGATTTGAAAGTATTTGCCACGCAAACAATCCCTACGGGTGTGACGCGTCTATCGGTTAGCGAAAATGGCCGGTTCTTGATTGCCGAATTACCTGATGGCTATGCAACGTACGATCTGGAGCTGAAAAAATACGACCGCACCACTTGGACGCACCAATCAGCAGCGCAGCGACCAGTCCAGTGGCTCGACGAATATATTATTTGGTCAGATAATGGCGGCGAAATACGGATTTATGACTTTGACGGCGCTAACCAGCAATCAATCATGCCAGTTGCAGAGGGCTTTTCGGCGGGTATTAGTCCGAACGGCAAGTACTTGTACGGTATCACCAAAACAGACCAAGGCTTTGGCCTGAGCCGTGTGCAATTAATCTTGAACTAGCGGCCACCAAAGAGGCGTTCAAGCAGTGAAGGGCCATTACCTGTCATGATTGCCTGTGCGTCGTTGTTTTGCGATGAGTTTGTATTGGCTGCAGCAGCTTTGGCTGGATCGGGTGCGACTTGTTCGGCGGTGACAAGCAGGCGTTTCTGAGCGGTACCGAGTGGCGTACACGTAATAAGCGTCAGGACTGGTTTGTCCGTGGCATAGGTCAATTTATCAACTTGCGTTGGCAGCACGACTTCTTTTTTAGTCACGGTGTAGGTATAGCGAACGGAGTTGTAATTGACGTAGATAGTATCGCCGTTTTGTAGCTTGTCGAGCTGGGCAAAAATGAACTTGTAGTCGCCAGGATCGAATAGATCGTTGCTCGAGTGACCTGAAAAAACAGTGTTCCCTACCTGCCCCGGTACGGCATTGGCGCCAGGAATGGCAAAATGTGCGACGCCCTTTTCCATCGCCTTCATCTGCGAATCATGATCATA
>JALQVV010000025.1 GCA_023260255.1 Candidatus Saccharimonadia bacterium | reverse complement strand
ATGCTTAATTTTAGATCTTCAGGTATTTTCGTGTCGCAAGAAGTGATGAGACGATGCCAATTAGCGCTCCAGCAACAATCATCCCGAGGAGTACAAATGCGATATATACCGTTACCCCCTGGACTGTGCCGTTGATCGCCACGTCGTATCTGGTCAATGTATCTTTGGATGCATACAGTGTCACCACACCCAGTACAGTTGCAATCACCGCAGCAATAACGCCGTAGACAACCGCCTCGACAATGAACGGCCCACGGATAAAGCTGCGGTCGGCACCGATCAGTTTCATCATCTGAATCTCTTCTTTACGATTGAAGATTGCCATGCGAATGGTATTGAAGATGATCAACGAAGAAATAATGATAAAGATAATACTTGCCCCAATACCTGCACGTTCGGCAAAATCAACCCAACTACCGATATTTTGAATCGCCGTGCGACGACCCCCCTCAAATGATGCTGGACGGTCAGGATCGGCATGCTGCTTGTATAGTTGATTCGTTTTAACAAAATTGTCGAGTTCAGAAGGGTTATTGATATCCTCAATGTTAATACGAAATGTTCCCGGTAGCTTGTTCGTCGCCTCATTCAGTGCATCCAGCGTCTGGGCGTCTGCCTTATTTTCATTTGCAAAATTCGTGCGAGCCTGCTGAGGACTAATGTACGTAACTGAGCGGACGGACGGAAGTTTTTCAATCTCGTCTTGAATTTGCTTGGCTTCGCCATTGGTCGTGTCGGTCTGAACATAAATTGACATGTCTACCCTATCTTTAATCGTCGCGATGGTATCAACCAACACCTGGCGAGCAGCCAGCGTGATAAAGATAATCAACAGCGTGATCGTCATGACGGCCGTCGCAGCTATTGTCAGCCACGCGTTACGGCTGAAATTATTCACACCGTAGCGACACATGCGTACAAATGTTAGCCATTTGCGCCGTGTTTGCTTGTTTTGGGCCAATGCCTTTGGTTCCGTGTTTTTCTTTGCCATGATTATTGCCTATATGATCCCTGTGCTTGGTCAGAGGTAATTTTGCCGTGGTCAATCGTAATAACCCGACGCTTTAACTTGTTGACGATCTCGACGTTGTGCGTTGTCAGCAAAACAGTCGTGCCGTATTGATTAATTTTTTCCAGCAGTCGCACAATATCCCAACTGTGTTTAGGATCCAGATTACCCGTAGGCTCGTCGGCGATCAAGATTTTTGGCTGACGCACGACAGCACGCGCAATCGCAACACGCTGACGTTCACCACCAGATAGCTGGTGTGGGAATTGTTTTTCTTTGCCAGTGAGTCCAACCAATTCGATGACTTTTGGAACCGTATTTTTGATCTCGCGACCGGTCATGCCAGCTATTTCGAGAGCAAAAGCAATATTTTCATACACCGTACGCTGCGGCAACAACTTAAAATCCTGGAACACTACGCCAATTTTGCGGCGCAGCAGCGGGATGTGTTTGTCCTTAAGCGTATCGTAATCAATACCGCCAACCACAATTTTGCCGCTCGTCGGTTTTTCTTCGCGAGTCAGGAGTTTCAACAACGTCGATTTACCAGCACCACTCGTCCCAACAATAATCACAAATTCTTTGGGATCAACATGCAAACTGACGCGATTCAGCGCCGGCTTGCTGTCCTTGCCGTAAGTCTTGGTAACCCTATCTAACAGAATCATTGCTTACCATATTATAGCATAAGTTGTTAGAAGTTAAACTGAAGCGGCATATCCATACATACGAATCACAGAGTGTGAGTTGGATACCCGCAGCCGTGACAGGCCGCGGGTATCCGTAGGAACTCACGACACGCCGGCCGCAACCATCGCGACTTGGTCGCGTAGCGCCCTGACTCGCTCGAGTACTGCTTCTTTCGAGTCGATATCGGTCTGGAGTAATCCAAGCGCCTCCTCGACTTGGCCAGACTGTACGAGTTCGGACACTTGTTTCTCGACGCCGCTCGACGACCACTCTATGACGGCAAGGAGCTTTGTGAGATTGACGTTCAGCGTCTCGAGTACCCGAACAGCCGAACAGTCAGACTGCAAGACGATACCAAGCAGTAGATCTTCGGTATCGATAGAGACACGCTTGCCTTTACCGCCCTGCACCTTGATCACCTCGCGGAGCGTTAGCTGAAATGCCAATTCCGCGTTTGGAGTAAACATGGATGGACTCGGATGCTCGATCGGCTCTACATGATCGACAATTGCCTGGCGCACCGTTTCCTCCTGAACACCAAATTGCCTCAGGATCTTTCCTGCAGCGCCCTCCGCCTCAATCACCATGGCGAGGAGTATGTGCTCTGTGCCGATCTTTGCTTGGCCGAATTGCTCCACCTCATACCGCGCAACCACCAGCACTCGTCGGGCGCGATTAGTCATTCTATCAAACATTTCTCCCCCTTAGGGATTGTTGGAGTAAATCATTTGTGAGTTCCACACGAGGTCTGTACCTCGTATGTATCGATATGAAGGTGCGCCACCAAATTTTGTATATTATATCATCTTCATGGCTTATCAGCTAATATTTGCTTCTAGGTAGGCGTTCATAAATCCATCAAGCTTACCGTCTAGCACGGCTTGCGGGTCTTTTTCTTCGTATTTGGTGCGTGTATCTTTAACGAGCGTATACGGGTGTAGTACGTAATTACGGATCTGTGAGCCCCAGTTCGCTGACTCGCCGGCGCGAAGTTCGGCCACACTTTCGGCGTGTTGCTCTAATTGCAGTTGCGCCAGTTTGGAACGTAGGATTTTCATGGCTGTTTCTTTGTTTTGTAGCTGCGAACGTTCGTTTTGGATCGCGACCACGATATTTGTCGGAATATGTGTCACGCGGACCGCACTATCGGTTGTATTCACTGATTGGCCACCATGACCACCAGCACGATACACATCAATTTTGAGATCTTTATCATCAATCTGGACTTCGTCAGGTGCTTCGATTTGCGGTAACACCTCGACAAGCGCAAAGCTTGTCTGACGCAGATTATCACTATTAAACGGGCTCAACCGTACCAAGCGATGAACGCCGTTTTCACTTTTCAACTTACCATATGCGTATGGCCCGCTGACCTCAAACACGCTTGTTTTAATCCCTGCTTCTTCGCCCGTCGAACGCTCATCCTGCGTTACGCTCATACCAGCACGTTCAGCCCAGCGCAGATACATTCGCTCTAGCATCTCAGCAAAATCCTGCGCATCGGTACCACCCACCCCCGCGCTAATACGAACAATGGCATTGTGATCATCATACTGGCCACGAAACAACAGTTCTTTTTTTCGTTCAGCCAGCTCATGTTCCAGTGCACTAATCTGGCCCTCAAATTCTTCCAGCAGACTATCGTCGCCCAAACTCATGAGCTCGGCTATGTCATCTACTTGCGCGCGAAGTGTCTGCCACGGCTGTACCATAGCTGCAAGCGCTGCTTGCTGCTTGCTTTTCGCCTGGGCCTCAGTAGGATTATTCCATATCTCGGGCACCGCCAACTCATCATCAAGCAATTGCAGTTGCAGAGCTTTATCATCAATTGCCAGTTGTTCGTACGCCGCCGCGACTTCCGTTTTCAGAGTCTGGATACGTTTCTCCAGTGGTTGCATAGAGTAGATTATACAGTACCAAGAGTGTTACACTAGCAGGGATGGTAAAAATTGGTGTTTTTGATTCTGGAATTGGCGGCCAATCGGTTGCCGAAAAAATACAGCAGATCTTTCCTGATACCGAAGTGTTGTTTGTCAATGACAGCAAAAATATCCCCTACGGCCTGAAACGACGTGCAGAAATTATTCGACTTACCCTCGCAGCGACCCAGCCACTGGTTGACGCCAAGTGCGATGCAATTGTGATTGCCTGCAATACCGCAACCACAAATGCCATTGATGAATTACGCGCTGCGCACCCGTCGGTCCATTTTGTGGGAATTGAACCAATGGTCAAACCGGCCGCCCGTATGACAAAAACAGGGGTCATCGCAGTGCTTGCAACACCTGGTACACTCGCGAGCCATCGCTATGCCCTATTGAAGCAACGCTGGGCCTCACAAATAACCGTTATCGAACCAGACTGCAGTACCTGGGCGGATCTCATTGAGCACGGCCAGGCCGATAGGATTAATATCCACTCTATGATGGACGAACTCCATCGCTGGCAAGTCGATACGATCGTCCTTGGGTGTACGCACTACCACTGGATTAAAGATCGTATCCAAGCAGCAGCGGGACCACGCGTGCAAGTACTGGAACCATCCGATGCAATTGGCGCCCGGCTAAAAGACCTGTTGTCTACAAACGCTGAACTGCCTGAATAAATTGATCGCCGCGGTCACTGTAGCTTTTGAACATGTCAAAGCTTGCGCAGGCCGGACTGAGAATTACGACATCACCTGGTTCGGCAGCATTTTTTGCGACACCGACAATATCAACCATCGTTACTGACGATCCCAGATTTTCATAGCGAGTAATGCCCTGCGCCTTTATGGCCTCCTCGATCTTTGGCGCCTCGCTCCCAATAAGGAGTATTTTGCGAATACTGCTCTCGGCTAGTTTGGCCGCGAGTTCATCGTAGGTTGCTCCTTTGTAGGAACCTCCGATAATGATAACTTTTGGTTGGTCAAACGCAGCCAGTGCTGCAATTGCGCTCCCCGGCGTTGTGGCTATACTATCGTCGTAGTATTCTACGTTGTCGACTTCGCGCACAAATTTCAGACGATGCGGCAGTCCTTCAAACGCTGCAAGACCTCGTGCGATAGCCTCACCATCTTGTACCCAGGACCAGACAGCTGCAATCGCCGCACAGGCATTGTCTTGATTATGCATACCTGGCAATTTCAACACATCAACCGAACAAAGTTTTTGCTCGCCATAATAAAACGTACCATCCTGTACATGGGCTGTCGTTTGGTTTTGATAGGGAATATGACGAGCAGTCGACATGTCGGCAATCTGTTTGGCATAGTCGTTGTCGGCATTGAAAACGACAAAATCACCAGGGCTTTGATGTTTCGCGATATTTGCCTTTGCCATTAGATAATCCTCGAAATCCCTGTGTACGTCGAGGTGTTCGGGCTCAATTCCCAGCACAACGGCAACATGGGGACTAACATCAAGATCCCACAGCTGAAAACTACTCAGTTCATAGACGACAATATCTTCCGGTGAAATCTGGTCAATGACATCGAATGCCCCCAGACCAATATTGCCAACTAGCCACGTTTTTTTGCCAGCCGCGTCAAGCATTGATTTGATGAGACTCGCCGTCGTACCTTTGCCTTTTGTGCCTGTCACGCCGATAATTGGCGCCGGGCAGACCTTCATAAACTCACGGGTCATAGTTGTCACTTCACCACTCACCTCGACGAGCCACGGTGCAATTGCTGGCGTTTTGATTGCAAGATCTGCATCAATACCTTTAAAATCGCTAACACCGCCAACAAACTCAACACCCACGGGCAGTGGATTTTTTGCCACTTCGTTATTGTCGTAGGCAACAAATTGCGCATCCGGAAATTTTGCGTGGTAATACTTATACACGCTTTCGCCTTCAACGCCGTATCCAAGAATGGCGATCTTCATGAGTCCAGTATAAGCGTTTAGGCTGCCTCAAACAATGTTGCGAGCTTATTGTTGAGCTGCACTAATTCTTTGCGCTCACCACTACTCACACCTGCGAGCACACTAATATTGTGGCCGATGAACTCGCGCGCCGTATCAATCATGCATTCTTTGGTCGTGCTTTTAATCGAATCTGGTACCTTTTCGTAATCTTTGACCACACCATCAGCAAAGTAACGGTTAGTATAAAAATTACTAATCTGCGAGACAGTTTGTGCGCCCATTTGGTGGCGTCCAAGTGCGTATGATTTCGCCGCATCGATTTCAGCCTGCGAAATTTTACCATCCATGACCGCCTTGAGTTCGCGAACAATAATGTCGAAGAGTGCATCAGCCGTATCGAGATTTACCTGACCACCGAAGTCCCATGATGAATCATGAAATCCGACTGACGTATCGCTAAACATACCATACGCCACGCCTTTTTTGCGGGCTGCACCATAGATACGTGAATGCATCGTCCCTGTCAGAATATGGTCAAGGCAGTTCATGGCATCCGACTCTTCATCGGTCAATTCACGCGGGACAATCATGGACCAGGCGAACGTCAGGTTTGAAGCTTCTTTGCGACGGATCAATGTCGGATTACCCGCTGTAAACGTATCGTGCGGAGCTTCAAAACGCTCGCCCGCTGGTAATTCCCATTCTTCCAACTGGCGCTTAATTTCGCTCTTGCGACCCTGCAATTTACCGGCAATCACAAACCGCATATTGCCTGCTGTGTGCGTCCGGGCATGATGTTCTTTAATATGTCGTAGTTTGACACGTGGAATTGTGCGCAGGCGTTGATTGAAAGTCAGGACATCCTCACCAAGTAATTGTTGGACTTTTGGCCATAGCACTCGATTGTGGTTGTTCAGGTAGCCGGTGAGTTCACTCCGAACATTGCCTTTTTCAGCTTCTAGTTCTTCATTGTTAAACCGCGGCTGGCAAATCGACACACGCTGCAAATCAAAAATACGCTCCCACTCAAAATCAGCACAGTCCGCAACATACACCATGCTCATGTCGCTCGTGTAGGCATTGTGATATGCGCCGTTTTTGGTAAATTCCGCTTCAAATTCGTGCTCATCCTTGAACCGTGCATTCGCACCAAACGCCATATGCTCCATAATGTGCGCAGTCTCGTACACATTCTTATTCGCAACATAGCGATTGCCAGCACGAAACTGAAACTGAAAGCTCATTACCGTTGCGCCGGGCACATCGATCAATAAACCACGAGCACCGTTTTTCAATCGCACTTCTTCGACAGTGTGTTTCATGCCTCTTTCGTCCTTACTCCACCCTACTTGCGATTCTTTTTGCGGTTTTGGCGCTGTGCTTTTTTCTTTTTACGCGCCTGATTTTTGACTCGATTTTCTGTTTGTTTTGATTTTTTGCTGACAGAAAATTCAGAGTCGCGGCCTTGTTCGCCACTCATAATTTCGTTGACACCACGTTCGACAGACGTTTCGGCCAGTCGGGTGAGTTCGGTATCGTGATCTTCCTCAACCGATGCAATCACGTCGTTTGGTCGAACATGTGTGAGCGCTGTGAGCACCTCATCACGCAGTGTTGCCTGCAAACCTTCGAACAACTTCTGGCTTTCCGCACGATACTCAACCAGTGGGTCGCGTTGACCAACCGAACGCCAGTGGATACCTTCGCGGAGGTGTTGCATATTTTCGAGGTGTTGCATCCAAAGTGTATCAAGTACCTGCAAATAAACTTCACGTTCAACTTTACGAAGTACTTCTGGTGTTAGTTCTTTTTCCTTCGTTGCATAGAAATCTTTTACAGCCTTGTTTGCTATGTCTACACGAGTTTTATCACGCTTCTCGGCACCAATTTTCAGAAATTCTGCTTCATCGAGTGGAAAGACCGCTTCAAACTCGTCGCGGAATTTTGGATTATTCTTCGCTGGAACACGCACCAATTCGGCAACTTTGTCAGCCATCAATCGTTCGATTTCTGGTTCAATATTGTCACCCTCAAGGATCTTGCGGCGCATTGTGTAAACAACACGACGATGGCGATTAATCACGTTGTCATATTGAACAACGTTTTTACGCATGTCATAGTTGTAACCTTCAACACGCTTTTGTGCGGATTCTAGTGTTTTCGTGACGGCTTTGTTCTGGATTGGTGTATCTTCATCAACGCCTAGACGGTCCATTAACCCTGCGATTCGCTCACCCTGGAAAATACGCATCAAATCGTCTTCAGTCGAGACATAAAATTGCGTCTCACCTGGATCACCCTGACGACCACCACGACCTCGCAGCTGATTATCAATACGACGAGATTCATGCCGCTCGCTACCAAGCACCACCAATCCACCAAGTTCTTTGACTCCTTCACCAAGTTTAATGTCAGTACCACGTCCAGCAATATTTGTCGCAAGTGTAATTGCGCCTTTTTCACCAGCCTTTTCAATAATCGCAGCCTCACGTTCATTGTTCTTGGCGTTCAAGATTTCGTATTTGATACCTTCTTTTTTGAGGTAGTTGGCAATCAACTCGTTTTTCGCAATCGACGCACTACCGACCAATACAGGACGGCCGGCCTCGTGGTGTTCTTTAATTGCCTCCGCAACGGCCTTCAGTTTGCCTGTTTCGGTCTTGAAAATCAAATCTTCTTTATCGACACGAGTGATCGGCCGGTTCGGTGGAATCTGGATAACATCGAGGCTATAAATCTGTTGAAATTCC
>JALQVV010000098.1 GCA_023260255.1 Candidatus Saccharimonadia bacterium | reverse complement strand
CAGTCCGATATTGTCGCAACGACCAAAGTTGCCCATGCTGCAGGCAAGCATTCGCCAGTACATCTGACCATTGACGGCAAGAAAAAGTTGGCGATCATCAAAAGCATTGATCATGACCCGGTGAAACATCAAGTTCGCCACATTGCATTTCATACGATCAAGCAGAACGAAACCATTACGACTGAGGTGCCTATTCACCTGGTTGGTGTGGGCGAAAGCGCAGCAGAAAAAGCCGGGCTGGTAGTACTGCAGGCGATTGAACATGTTGAGATTAAGGCGAAGCCAGCCGCTTTGCCCGAAGCACTGGAAGTACCAATCGTGGACCTCGCTACGACTGACGATAAATTAACGCTTGGCGATATTAAACTACCCGAAGGTGTTGAATATGCTGATGTTGATCAGGATTTGGAATTGGTTGTTGCGAATGTGTACGAGCCAAGTGCATTACAGGCAGCCAACGACGCAGCTGGTGGTGATGCAACTGACGAATCCGAAGTTGTTGCCGAAAACGGCGAAGATACGCCACAGGATACACAGGCTGAAGAAACCCGTCCGGGCGGCAAAGGCCAGGATGAGCCAAAGCAACAAAACGTTGACGCGAATAAAGAAAAATAGATTCATAAAAAAGAAATCCGTCCACACAGTGTGGGCGGATTTTGTTATTCGTGACTGAACCGACATGGTCCGCTCTCTACGAGCAGCGGACCATGTCGGTGGAAGTCAGGCGGCCAGCAAGGGTTTGTGATCCTTGCGCGGCGTCCGGCCACGTTGTCCGCTAGGGCAGTGGCGACCAGTGTGCCGTTTTGCTCGCGTTCTGAACGCGCGGCGCCGGTCAATCGGCCGGAGGGACTGTGCGAGCTGCATCTTTTTTGCCTCCCGAGCCGCTGCTCGTTCGGCTTTGGTCCTCCGCGCCGAGAGCTCTTCTTGCTCGGCGATGATGGCATCTCTCACTGCGGCCCACTCCTCGCGAGTCCGGTACTGCTGGTTGCTTTCGTGGATCTTTCTGACCTGTTGAACTGTGACGGGCACAAATTCTCCTGACTGATAGGAAAAGGAATGATGCGATCGCACGGACGTCGTTGTCCGAATAGTGGGGTTCCACCTGCGATGGCGTCATTCTATACTATTTTTGCCCAGGAATGCAAGCATAAATAATAAGAGCCGTCTACTATGCACAAGTAACATGCATAGTAGACGGCTCGGGATGGGTGGGGTGTTACGCGGCACGAAGCCGAGTGATTGTCGTGTACCGGTAGATCGGGTTATTGATGGCGCGCAAGCGCCACCAGCCCATTTTCTTCTCGATGTCAATCAGCTTGTCGAGTTCGCAGATCGCCAGTGCGCCAGCGATGACACGTCGCTCATACTTGCTGGTCGGCGAGTAGACACTGCGGTACTTGTCGACCACCTGGTGTTGTCTTGCCAGGGTATCGACGAGACCGTCGTATCCTTCGAACCACTGCCGCTCTTCACATGCGAGGCCCTCGAGATCCTTGGCGGTTTTGACGATCATTTCGGCGACGTGGTAGCAGTGATCGGCAAAACTCACTCGTCGAAGTTGTGCCTTGCGCTGCTTGTCGAGACGTGCCGTTTTCTTGCGGTCTTTCTTGCTCTCGCCCCTTGGCTGCGCCTGGGCCTGATTGGGTTTTTTGCGGTTGGCCGCAACCCTTTCTTTTTCCCGGATGGTTTCGCGCCGACTCTGACGTGTTTGCGGCTGTGATGCTTCGTCCAGATCATGGTCGGGACCGATCAGCAGTGACGACATCGCACACACCCTTCTCGTTGGAATGTCCTAACTCTCTTCTAGCGTTACCGCTAGCCACACCGCAGGGGGTATGGAAGCCTGCTTACTATATATCACAAAATTAAGAAAAAAGCAAGCTTAATCTTTATTTATTCTTCAATAAATCCGCCACTTTGGTGGTTCCACAACTTGGCATAAACCCCGCCATGTTTGAGCAGTTCTGCATGTGAGCCGTCTTCGATAATACGACCATTTTCTAATACCACGATCCGATCAAGTTTGGCGATTGTACTCAGGCGATGGGCGATGACAATGGACGTTCGGCCCTTCATCAATGTTTCAAGCGATGCCTGGATCAGCTTTTCGGATTCGCTATCGAGTGCACTGGTCGCTTCGTCAAGCACTAAAATTGGGGCGTCTTTCAAAATAGCGCGAGCAATCGCTATACGCTGTCGCTGCCCGCCAGATAGCTTGACACCACGCTCACCAACCGTCGTGTCAAAGCCGTCGGCGAGTTTGTCGATGAACTCTGCGGCGTGGGCTTTTTCGGCTGCAGCACGCACATCGGCGTCGGTTGCATCTGGTTTGCCATAGGCGATGTTTTCGCGGAGTGAGCGGTGGAATAGCATTGGTTCTTGTGGCACATAGGCAATGTGGTTGCGCAAGCTTGTTTGCGTGACATCACGGATGTCTTGTCCACTGATTTTTATTGATCCATCGGTGACATCAGCAAAACGTAATAGCAACTGTGTGATCGTGGTTTTGCCGGCTCCGCTATGACCAACCAAGCCAATTTTTTGTCCAGCCGGGATTGATAAGTTCAGGTTCTTCAAAACATCTTCGTTGCCGTCGCTATATCGGTAACTGACGTCGCTAAAGTCAATCGTTGCTTTTTGCATAGTGAAAGGCACCGCATTTGGTTTGTCGACGATCGCGTCGGGTTGTTCGAGCATTTCGGTCATTGGTGCAGCGTCTAGAAATGCTTGATCAAACCCATTAATAATATCGCCCAGAACGAATAGCTGCGAACCGATCCGCTGCAAATAAGCGAGCATAAAAATCGCTGTGGCGAGCATGATCGTGTGCTGGTGAACCATGGTTGCGGCAATACTAATTGCAACAATCTGGATGATCACCATGATTGCAACACGCGCCGAACCCTCGGCGAGTACAAAACCGATATCTTTCCGATAGATAACGCGAAACCTATCGGTCAGTTTGTTCAAATGTGAAATCTCACGATTTTCTGCGGCAAAGGTTTTGACAATGACATTGTTTGTGAGTGAATCAGCCACTGCACCGTGAATATCACTGACTAATTCTTTGCGTTCATGACGCCATGGTGCGCGTTTTTTGGTGCTCCATCGGATTTGTACGAGCAGTAAAACGATGAAGACAAGAATGACAACTGCCGCCAAAAGCGACTGCGCAGCCAAGATGATTAACCCTCCGCCAACTGACAGCAAAAATCCAAGCGTTCGTATAATCACAAGGTCCTGAATTGTCATTTGGCTGCGGACGAAATCAATAAATCGACTGGTCATAGCACCAATTTTTTGGTTCGAGAAAAACTCGTAATCTTTTTTGATCAGGGAATTAAAAGTACTTTCGCGCAGGTCTGAGGCAACATCTGCCTCGTGCATCGACATGGCCTGAAACCCAACGAAGTTGATTAATGCACCGATTGCACCGACAATGCCAGCAAGAATAAGATTTGTTTGTGTTGCCTGGCCGTCCGCGGCAAGACCGCCGATTGCTTGGCTAAGAAAATAGGGAAGGATAGTATCGATTAATAGTACGCCAAGCGGAATAAAGACCAGCATTGTGAAAAAGCTGATTTTATGTTTTCTGACTTGCCGCCAATATAAACGGAGTGTTTTTCTATTCGTTTGCACCCAGAAATCCTTTCAAGATAATTATAAGTGAATTTATCGTTATAACGCTATTGGTTTGGCCGTCCAAACGTTTGCGCGTAGAGGAACGATTGCTCGTTCATAGTATTCTTTAGTATACAACCTGAACACGCTGTTATGCAATGGCGGCGTGATACAGCGCTACCCATTGCTCGGGTGTCAGTTGCGATGGTCGTAATTCTGGTGAAAGCTTTGCGACTTGGCGAGGTGCCAAGGCAAAGAATTTTTGGTCTTCAAAACAGCGGCCGACGAATGCCTGGTAATCGGCACGTTTGTCAGTTGCGAGGAGTGGTTCGCTGCGCGGTTTTATTTCGAGCAGGACGGTATCAACAGCGGGTGGGGGAGTGAAGTCTGTTTTGTGTAATGGCCGACGGATACGTGCGGTGAAAAAGGGACTGATCTGTGCGCTGAGTTGACTAGTAAAATGGTCGTCGCCGGGTACTAATTTGCGGGCGAACTGCTTTTGTGTAATCAAGTACATACTGGTCGGCGGCTGGCTGGCGTCGGTGAATTTGCGAACAACCTGTGCGCTCAAATGAAACGGAATATTGGCAAAAATTTTGTAGGGCTCGTTTGGCGACTCTACGTTTAAAATATCTTTTGCAAGGATGGTTACGTTATCGAGGTGTTCAACGTTCTGACGAAGTTTTGTTAGTGCGCCTGGTTCAATTTCAACAGCGACAACGCTACGGCAACGTCTGGCCAGAACGCTGGTAATGACACCGCTCCCTGCGCCAAGATCGTAAACAGTATCATTTCTGCGGATATTCGAATGACCAACCAGTTCGGCAACTAGCCGCGGACTGCGCAGGAAATGCTGACCATGTGTGTGTAAGCGAGGCATATGACTCATTGTATCAGAGGTCGTAAAATGGTATAGTATATGTCGATGCAAAAAATCCTGCTGTATTACAAATTCACACCGATTACCGATCCGGAAACGGTTAAATTGTGGCAAAAAACACTGACGGATAGTTTGAATTTGCGTGGACGAATAC
>JALQVV010000120.1 GCA_023260255.1 Candidatus Saccharimonadia bacterium | reverse complement strand
TACAGCGTCTCGCGCCAGTCACAAGGCTGGTAACCTCTCTACAGAAGGAATAGTTATGACTATGCCCAAGACGGCTGCGACTGTGGCCGAGTTTGGCTTTGCTCAGCCGGCGCAGTTGGATGACGATCAGTTGGCGGTGCTGTGGGAGTGCCTGGATAGTGATTTGCCTGGCGCTATCGCGTTCATTGACCGTGCAGCCGCGCAAGCGGCGAGCGCCGGAACATTCGCCTATCTGTCGCAGGCACCGGCCGACATGGCTAGCAGGGCCGACTGGAACACTCTGGTGGGCTATTTGGCGCGGCTGTTTGCTAGCCCGTTTCGCGCCATCGCGGCCGAACTAATGCAGCGACGCTACGGCGTGGCAATTGCGTTCGTTAACTGTTGCATTGTGGCAGCGTGGCCCGGCGAAGTCGACGAGGACGAGCTGTGGTGCCTGCAGTCGCGCATGCAGCTTACGCCCGACTGCTGAGGTCCTGTGGTCGGTTCTGGCGGTTTAATTTGCCAGAACCGACCACTTTTACAATTTGTGGCTTGTACTCACGTGAGTGCCGGCGATGAAATCATCAATCAGGTCGTTGATTTTTGGAAATATATCGCTCTGTAACTTCTCTAGTTCTTCGCTGCTAAATTTGGACAGTACAAAATCAAATGGTGTCATTTTGTCTGCCAGTTCGTTGCTAGTACCGACACGTATGCGGGCATAGTGTTCGCCGAGGTGTGCATTGAGCGATTTGATGCCGTTATTACCGGCATCACTCCCCTTTTCGCGGGTGCGCAGCGTTCCAAACGGCAAGGCGAGTTCGTCGTGGATGACCAAGATATCGTGCGGTTCAACCTTGTAAAAATCAGCTAGGGTACGAGCTGCCTTGCCGGTGTCGTTGTAGTACGTCAGAGGTTTGACCAGCAATACCTTTTCGCCATCTGTTAACTCGGCAATATCGGCGAAAAACTTTGGCTTTTGCTGATATTCAACCCCCTTTTCCTTGGCGTAAGAATCAATGGCCAAAAACCCGACATTGTGGCGGGTTTTTTCGTATTCAGCACCAGGATTGCCCTGCGCAAGGATGAGTTTCATATCTACAGTTTACTATAATAAGCCAGACTGCGTCTGGCCTTTAGGGGATGGTGCTTTATTTGCGAATTTACTCCGAAAATAAAGCAGGAAGGGCGGGCCCTTCCTTTTGTTTATACAAAAAGCGCCCCGGACGCCATGTCTCGGTGTGAGACGTGGCGCACCGGGGTGCTTCTCAGTGTTGGGAGTATCGCCTGGGCCTCCCGCTGGGGGCGGTACGTAGGTACCGCACACCCTTGTCGATCTGGGCGTTCTTTTCCTTGATTCCGCTGCGCTGGCGCGCGATGAAATCAGGAGCGCCGGACACCATTCCGGCGACCCAAAGTCCCACGACTGCCGACATGGCCCCAAGAGTCAGATTCGCTGCAAAAGGCGGATTACTCCCGGGGAATTGCCACATGATGTAGGCATGGAGACCCTGGAATGTCCAGTAGGCACTGGCAATGCCAGCCAGACCGGACACCACGAAGATGATTCCTTGACGGAGGTTGGACATCGCTGTTCCTTACTTGTTGAGTGAATTTCCTTGCTCTCTCAAACACTGAGAAGCATAATTTCATTATACCACTAATAAGCATAAACGTCAATACTTACACTGGTGAAACCGTTTATGCTATTGTTACAGTAAGGTAATAAATAGATATGTCACACCGCAAAAAGACACGCCGTAAACGAAAAGTAAACGCGACCTTGGCCGCGATGTTCAAACTATCTCGTGAAGAATTAGCCCAGCGCAAACAGACTGGCGGCGGTCCTCACAAAACATATCGGGACACTCCCCGCTCCGAACAAAAGCGCCGCGCAATGAACGACCAAGACAACTAGTTTCAACTAACTATTGAGCAGACGAGTGAACACTGTTCTTGCCATTTCTCGTCGATTGTCCGCCGTGGTATCTTCGAGTCTTGCTAGATCAGGAAGGCGATCAGGGTCTTGGCCTCTTATTTCAAACTCTACAGACGACAGTGGTATACCAGCTGCAGCAAGTCTGCGAGTTAAGGAATGCCGGTGGAGCGCGCCGTAGATGATGTACGATACGTACTGGCCATCTGCTGTTGTGTCAAGATTACGAGCATCGTGAGATGCAAGATAATGAAGTGCCTCATTGATTTGTGATATTGCTCCATCTTCTCTGAGCTTGTTGCCTTCTATGACGAGATCGGTATGAGTAACCTCGCCCTCTACAGCCATGGGTAGGTTCTTGGGCGTTAGCCCTCGCACAAGACGGGCGACATCGTGATATACCCAACCGGCATCTTCGACGAGTATGCCAACATTATCAACATCGATCTGGTCAGCGGGAATAATAACACAATTTCTCTGGATGAGACCCGTAAAGAGAGTTGCGAAGTATTCTCTACTTCGCCATGATAGTGGATTCTCGCTGTTATATCGAGTCAAGAATATCTTATCAATGAGATCTTTGGATTTGCCCGTATATGCCCCCTCCTCTAGCCGTTGCTGTGCTAATTGTGCGTAGTCTTCAGCAATGTACAGCTTCTGATGGGTAATCGTTCCCTCGCGAAAAACAAGTGTATTTGGCGGGATATGGTCAAGAACGGCCTGTGCATCGGCCGCTGTTTCATGAGTGTTGTATATGGCGGTCATAGCAATGGGCTTATCCGTTGCTATGCGCTCACCTTGAGGTTTCACTACTTCTCAGCTTCTTTTTCTTGCTTGTATTTTTTGGTAACAGGGGCTTTGCCCTGGGCGACACGTTCTTTGTTGCTTTTGATTTGTTTTTCGTCACGGAAGCTGAATTTGATCGGTGTGCCGGCATAGTTGTAGGTTTCGCGCAGCAGGCGCTCAAGGTAGCGTTTGTATGACCAGTGGACAAATTTTAGATTGCTCCCGTAGATAACAAACCATGGTGGGTTGGTGTCGGTCTGGACCATGTAGCGCAGTTTGGGGTGCGTATTTTTGAGCCCTGCAGGCGGATGGGCCTGGACCGCTTGCTGTAATAAATCGTTGAGGACACGGGTCTTGGTCTGCTGTTTGCGGCGATAGTCGATGTCGAGCGCCAGATCAAACAGTTTAGTGACGTTCTGACCGGTGACTGCCGAGGTAAAAATGAGCGGTGCCCATGGGGTGAATTTGAATGTTCGGGCGATTTGCGGCGCTACAGCATCGCGAGTAAAAGCGTCTTTTTCGGCGCTGTCCCATTTGCTGACAACGATTGCCATGCCCTTGCCCGCTTCGTCGATGATGCCGGCCAAGCGTTGATCGAGCTGCGTGTTAAGTTCGTTGGCATCCATGAGGAGGAAACAAATATCAGCTTGCTCAATCGCCTGTAATGTACGCAAAACACTGAATTTTTCGATTCCAACCTCTTGTTTACCTGGTTTGCGCATACCGGCGGTGTCAAGCAATTCAATATCGTGATTTTTGAATCGTATCTGCACGCGGTTAACATCACGAGTCGTCCCCGCGATATTGGCTACAATTGCCTGTTGTTTGCCAGCGAGTGTGTTAAACAAGGATGACTTGCCGACATTTGGCCGGCCAATAAGTGCAATACGCAGTACCTCGTCGGGTTCTTCCTCAGCTTCGGCAGGAATATGCGTGACAATTTGGTTCAGAACATCGGTGATGCCACTATTGTGTTCGGCGCTGGTACGGACAATGGTTTTGATACCTAGTCGGCGGAATTCATTATCGGGCATGCTCTCTTTGAGATCAGCCTTGTTGGTGACCAAGATGACTGGCTTTTTGCTTTTTAACGCCTTTTTGGCAACAAAACGGTCGTCGTCACTGACGACGAGAGTACTATCTACGACCACCAATATCACATCAGCTGCTTCGGCTGCCTCGGTGATCTGCTCTTGGATCGATGCCTCGAATTCGTCGTTTGGATCTTTCAAGCCGGCGGTGTCGACCAACCAGAATTGGTGATAGTTGTAGTCAACTTTACCGAGTACATTGTCGCGGGTGGTGCCGGCTTCGCGCGCCACAATTGCCTGCTGCGAACGAACCATACGATTAAAAAGCGAACTCTTGCCGACGTTCGCTTGGCCAATGATTGCAACTGTTGGCAATTTAGAGCTCATAAACTTTACTATTTTAACAGATATGAGAGGTATTGACAATGGTTTATGAAAATTGATAAATATATAACTAATGACACGACGTGCGGTGAAGACAATTGATGATATCTATGATGATTTGACAGCTGATTCTCTTAACAGTCAGTCGTATTACGTGGAACAGCCTACATTTGAGCAGTTCAGCTATATCCATGAAAAGATGGTGCGCGAGTTCGGACACAATGCGCTACTGGGCGGCTGGATTGTGAATGATATCGAGGACGGACCTGACGATATAACAACCGATCAATTGCAAGCTCGATGGAAATCCATAGCAACATGGTATGACGTTGCGAGCTATATGGAAGATTGGATTTTGCGACAGATAGAGGTATCCGGGGTTGATACTGCTCCAAATGAATAGCGCGGCGACCCTGGTTTATGGGGTCGCCGCGCGCATCATTCCTCTTCGTCGGTGATGTCGATGCAGCGGTATGGAGTGGTATAGTCGCCTGTGTGGCTCGGCGTGATACCGAGCATGCAGAGCTCGATCGTGCACTCCCCTATTTCGCTGTCGACAATGTCGACAAGCAGCGACTCCTGTTCGTCGGCGTATGGGTCGGTGACAAATATGCCCGAATGCTGGGGTGCGGATGCGTCATGTGGGACGTAGCATCTGTATCTCATCCCGTGGTGGACGTCGTGACGAGTGAGGTATGCGGTGGACGTCGGCGGTTCTGACGATGAATGCGTCATCATACTCCTATCCGGTAGCTGGAATGTGCGTAGTATTGTTATACCACTATTTCTTTGTTGTTACCAGATAAGAACTTGAGGGAAGATCGTGAAGCGTATAGGGGCCAAAATGTGTTCTGTGTAATTGTGCGACTGTATACCCAAGCGCGGCAAATGTACGACGGATTTGACGGTTACGGCCTTCGCTCATGGTGACAGTCCAATCTTTGCGATCATCCGATTGGCGCTCAAGGAGTAGTTTGCTCTTGCCATCTTCGAGATCGACGCCAAAATCACTGATCATCTGCTGATGGAGGGGTTCGAGTGGTTCATCCAGACTGACTTCGTATCGTTTTACCTTGTGATAGCGTGGATGTGTCATTTGCAGGGCAAAATCACCATCGTTGGTCAGCAATATCAGGCCACTGCTGTCGCGGTCCAGACGGCCAACGGTTTTGAGAGTTTTGTATTTCTGTGGCAACAGGTCATAAATCGTCGGACTCTCACCCTGTTTGCGGCGTGAGCAAACATACCCAACGGGTTTATTAAGCATTAGATAGACAAATTCAGTCGAATCATCTACCGGCCTGCCGTCGATTGTTACTTTGTCGCCTGGCTGCAACCTGGCACCAATAACAGCCGTCTGACTGTTGATAGCCACTTTGCCACGCTCAATAAGCTCGTCGGCTTGGCGGCGAGAAATACCCTGGTGCAAGGCAATATATTTGTTCAAGCGCGTTATATCAGATTCGCTCATCCAGGCTACTATAGCACGATTACAGTGCTGGTGTTGTAGGAGGAACGGTAGGTGGCGTCAGGCTGTCGTCTTTTTTGTCAGTCGCATCAGCTGGTGCTGCAGAAAGATCTGCAGGAGTAACAGTTGGTGGAGTTGCACCCGGTACTACTGGCGCCTCTAGGTCAACAGCGGGAGCTGCCGGCGGTTGAACTGATGATGTGAGCGTATCTGTGGCACTGGGCGTGCTTGGCGTCAGCGGAGCATCGTCAACCTGTGAGGTGA
>JALQVV010000065.1 GCA_023260255.1 Candidatus Saccharimonadia bacterium | reverse complement strand
CGGTCGTCCTTGCCCGGCGCGTCCACCACCTTGGCGCTGACGAAGGCGCCCACGAGCTCCGCCGAGTAGAAGAGCGCCAAGCAGAAGATTTCGTGGCACTGCCAGTCAAGGAACTGCAGTATAATCGTGCTCCGGCTGTTGCGCCGCTGGGAGTATTAGAAAAGGGCGATGGCTGGCAACGCATTGGATTAGACCAAGCGACGATCGAGGCGAATCGGCAAAAGCTGCTGGCTGCCCCACATTTTGCGGAAAACATCCGGAGTTTGTACGAAGGCAAACCAGAGTATAAAAAATCACCTGATGTTGAAGCGCAATTATACGATGGATTTTTGAATGATGCGGATCGACTGCGCGTGCAAGCAGTCGCCGCGGCAAACGAAAAGGATTTGGCTGATTTTCACCCTGAATTCCAAGACGAACGATTATCTGAATTATTGCTGCATTATAAAGCGCGTAGTTTTCCGCGTAGTCTGAGTGCAGACGAAGCGGCAACATGGGAACAATGGCGAGCAGCACACTTGCAGTGTCAATTGCCGGGGTTCATGAAAGCAATGGGCCGTTTGTCGCAAAAGGAACTGACTGATAATCAGCAGTTTATTTTGCAAGAATTACAATTGTGGCTGGAAAACGTCGCTCCATCTGATATAAGTGATCAGTCAGAATCGGAATAGGTACCGTAATTAATAACGCAAGTATACTATACATTTTATGTCCGATCGGACAATAGTTGTATTAAGGAAATAGAAAAGAGAATTAGATACGGCTAAAGCGTCGGCGTGGTAGGCGCTGGCGCCGAGTCATCACCTGAATGAATTGTTGGCGAATACGCCAAACGATTTCGATACGGCGGGCTGCGAGTTCGAACACAACTAATCCGGTCGCTGCGGTCATGAGTGCCAACATAAGTGTGGGCGAGAGTGCAGTGGTGGTGCCTGGTAGTTCACCAACAAGCAAAAAATTGAGAAGTGCACTTGGCACATTGAGGGTGTCTAGTACTAACCAGACAAAGAATAAGAGAGCTGAAATATTGATTGCTTTTCGCATGCCATACACCTCATGAAAAAGTTAATTTGTATGAATATAGCAATACCGTCAATTTTATGCAATTATAAGCATTTTATATTGGATAAATTGTCTACATATCCAACGAATGGACCGTTACACGCCTATTATTCTTTGCAATGGCAGGAATAATAGGCTGCACTCCGCTTTTAGTCCATTCTTATGGAATGCTGACAATTTATCCAGCCGGCCATTGTGGTAGAAGTAGCGGGGTGGAAAAAAACGGCGAAAAGAGGTATACTATTTGGGTTATGCCAGAGGTTATTAGGGTTACAGGTGCGCGTGAGCACAATCTCAAAGATATTACGGTCGAGATCCCTCGCGATAAGTTAGTTGTGATCACCGGCCTGTCTGGGTCTGGCAAATCCTCACTCGCATTCGATACGATTTATGCCGAGGGCCAACGTCGCTACGTTGAGAGCTTGTCAAGCTATGCCCGCCAATTCCTGGGTACTATGGACAAACCGGACGTTGATCAGATCGAAGGCCTGAGCCCCGCGATCAGCATTGATCAGAAATCGACCAGTCGCAATCCTCGCAGTACGGTGGCAACGGTGACAGAAATTTATGATTACCTTCGTCTGCTGTTTGCTCGCATTGGTGTGCCGCATTGTCCAATCGATGGCAATCCTGTTCAGCGTCGTACGCCACAAGACATCATAGATGCGATTTTGCAGTATGAAGATGGCAAGCGTCTGATGATCCTCGCGCCAATTGTTAAGGATAAAAAGGGTGAGTTTGCACATATTCCTGAGCAATATCGTCGGCTGGGATTCGCCCGCGCCCGCATCGATGGTGTTGTCTACGCACTCGATGAATTTCCTGACCTGCAAAAAAATGACAGGCACTCAATCGAAATTGTTGTTGACCGTATCGCGCTCAGTAGCGAACTGTCGAGTCGTATCTCGCAGTCGGTTGAGCAAGCGCTTGATCTTGGTGGTGGGATTGTTGAGGTGTTGTTGGTTGACGACGATAAGGTTGATGTGTTCTCACAGCGTTATGCCTGCGTCAATCACCCAAACGAAGAGATCCCCGAACTCGAACCGCGTCTATTTAGCTTTAATGCGCCGCAGGGTGCGTGTCCTGTATGTACTGGACTTGGTAGTCGGCTGGAGGTTGATCCCGACCTGGTGTTCAATCCAAACCTCACTATT
>JALQVV010000100.1 GCA_023260255.1 Candidatus Saccharimonadia bacterium | reverse complement strand
GGCTGAGCAAAGCCAAACTCGGCCACAGTCGCAGCCGTCTTGGGCATAGTCATAACTATTCCTTCTGTAGAGAGGTTACCAGCCTTGTGACTGGCGCGAGACGCTGTAGTACTCAAGCGCCCCACGCCGAATCACAAAGCTGCTTTGACCAGCGAAAAATTGGGGTCAATCTGCGACAGCTCGCTAGCTCGCAGGTGCATCGTATGCGCCAACGATTCGCGTTTGTGCCAGTCGATTGGACGGGCGAGTAGCTCATCACGAACACCTCTGAGAGCAGCGGCAATGCCGGATTCTATATCCCGCACGCCGCCATCACGCTCTTGGCGCCGCACATTACCCGATACTGGTAACCATGCCGCTATACGAGGAATATACTGCGATATAAATACTCTATCCTCATCGTCTTGAATCTTATTTGCGATAACCAACAGGGGTATATCATACCGTTTAGCGTGGTTGATAAATTGATGGTACACGCTGATCGATTTTTTGGTTGGCTCAACAACGAGCATCAGCGCGTCCACCTTGGTAAACAGAGAAGAGGAAAAAGCATCAGCCCCAGCGGTCATATCAACCACCACAATATCTTGCTGACGGTCGATCATATGGCCGAGTACCAGCTCGACGGCACCGTTCAGACCGTGATAACACCGGGCACCCACGTTGCCTTCAGGGATTTCGCCGGCACCGGCCAACCATATTCCGTGATGAGTTGAGGTAAATTCACGAATAAACCAATCGTCGGGGGTCAGTCGCACCAGTTGCGACCCATGACCTGGCGGCATGGTTTTATGCATGGTTTGTACCGTTGCATGATGGTTTGTACCCAGTAGATACTGCTTAATGCTATGGTTTTCCATCCCCATGCTACGAAGCCGGCCAGTGTACCCCACGGCACCCGCAAGGTGTTGATTGATATCAGCATCCATCGCAAGCACCATATGACCATCCTCCGCCGCAATGCGGGTAAACAATGATGCAACCGTCGTTTTACCACTGCCACCTTTGCCTGTAAACGCAATCCTCATATTTCAACGATAGCGATCTTCATCGTTTTTTGCAAAAATGTCGCAATAACAATAATAATTGCAATGTTGTCGCAATTTTATTATAATTGCTGCATGAATACAGATGCAGATAACTTTGCACAGCTACTCAAGAATAATGGCGTCAGTGTCACGACCGCAAGGCGGGCGATATTTCACACATTACGAGATGCCGATGAGCCGTTAAAAAATGGGGAGATCGCTCGTCGCACGCCAACCGTCGATAGAGCAAGTGTGTATCGGACACTCGAATTATTTGCGCGCCTTGGGATCACCGAAACGGTCATGCGGGGCTGGACACCTTATACGGAATTAGCCGAACCATTCACACCGCACCATCACCATATTATCTGCGAGAATTGCGGCAAGGTAGTCGAGATCGAAAACGACACCCTCGAAGACGTGCTGAATCTCGTCGCTTCACGCTATGATTTTGCACTCCAAAAGCACGTAGTTGAACTGTCGGGCCTGTGTGCAGATTGCCGCGCCAAAACTACACGCCAAGCAGCGTGATGACAATACCGACCAAGATAATACCAACAACCAGCGTGAGAGCCTGTAGTGTACCAGTGCGGCGTGGTTGCTCATGAATATCGGGGATAATATCACTCGCCGCAACATAGAGGAAAAACCCAGCTGTCAGTGACAGTAGTACGTCGACAGGCAGATGTTCGTCACTCCCTAGCAAATACACAGCCACCGCAGCAATGATAGTTGCTACTGCAGTTGCCACGTTTGCCAGTAACACTGTGCGATCGCGCCAGCCGCGAGATAACAACAAGGCAAAAGTGCCGAGTTCCTTAGGGATTTCGTGAGCACTGACAGCAATCGTCGTGATAACTCCCAGGGGAGGATTGACCAAAAAAGCCGCACCAATCGCAACACCATCAATAGCATTGTGCATCAAATCGCCAAACACAATCAGCCCGCGCTGGCTGGCATTTTTGCTATGCGTCACATCGTGTTCGTGATGATGATGAAACCACCCTGCTAACCGTTCGAGCAGGAAAAAAGCGATAAATCCAACCAACGTCCATAGTAGTAGGGTTCGCGGTTCACCCAGCTCAAATGCCTCGGGTAGCAAATCGAAAAATGCCGCCGCCAGCAAGGCACCAGCACCAAATGGCATGGCGATCAAAATCGCTCGTTCACGACGTTTTTTGGTCGTAAAAATCAGTGAACCACCGGCAAGTGAAATTGCACTCCCAGCAATAATCGCCGCAATCATAATGAGTAAATCCATGATTCATAGCCTAGCGACAACCAGCGAGGAATGCAACTTTGTTGAAAAAAGACCGTTTATTGCGACGATTTATCGAACCGTTTCTCAAGAATGCTTGTAATGACCGCTGTCATGATGAATATTAGTCCCAGTGATCCGGTGATCCATTCTGGCAGTTCCACATGATACAGCTTGACCAACATCACTACACCGAGTGCCAAAATAGCCCAATGGGCACCATGTTCGAGGTAGCGATATTTAGCAAGCGTCCCTGCGCGCATCAAATAGACGGTAAGCGAACGCACCCAGAACGCCCCGACACCTAAGCCTGCAACAATCAAAAGCACACTGGTGGTGATCGCAAATGCGCCAATCACGCCATCGAAACTAAACGACGCATCCAAGACCTCAAGGTACATAAACGACGCGAAGGCCGCCCAGCCTACCAATTGGCCACTTTTGTTGGTGCTACTGAATGTCTTTTCAAAGAACACCGACAGGGAATGAAGGCCAAATTGGAGCACGATACCTATGACGCTCGAAAGGAGTACGGTGTTTTTTAACTTTTCCTCGACAGTGAGGTAGAGAATTGCAGCCACCACTGTCATAAAAATCAGTTTGATAAATCGTATCTTGCCTGCACGAGCCAGGGGTCGCTCGATCGGCCGCAGCCAGTGGACAACTTTTTCGTGATCTAGGAAATAGCTAATTCCTAACATGAGCAAAAATGTCCCACCAAAGGCGTCAATAATCGGTGCAGCGTGGTGCAACTCCTCACCGTACCGGTGCGGATCGCTCAGCGCGAGATTGACCACATCGCCAAAGCCAAGCCCAGTCGCAAGCTGTACGATCACGATAGGCAGGGCAAATCGGACGACAAACACCGCAATAAATATGCCGACTGTCAGGAATAGTTTTTGCCACAGTGGCGACATGCGCGCTAATATCCGGCTATTGATCACAGCGTTATCAAAACTAAATGTCACTTCGAGAAGCGCAAGCACCACAAATAGCCACAATGCGCCAACACCACCCGAAAGAGCCACAACCACAGCGAGGACAAGTGATATCAAACCAGAGAAAGCAAATATACGAAGAGGATGGGCGGGATGCATTTATTCCATTATAGCAATTGCGCTGAGTAATTGATTTTATTATGCTTTTATTATAAAATAGTGCAGTTGTCGAGCGCCGACAATACGGAATTATCCACCCTGTCGCGCTCCGACTGGAGTTTGACAGGACAGAAGAAGGGAACTGCAATGGGAGACACCGTTGTCCTCGATGCTAAAGGGCGTCAACTGGAGTTTCGCAACTGCGAAGCGCTGGCCCAAACCCTGAGCTCGCGCCTGTACAGTGCGGACGTACCTCGGATGGCCATCAATGCCTTCGTCCGCGAAGGTGGAGCATGCAGGCTCGTCGAGGGGATCCAGGCTTGGCGCCTGAGCAACCCGCGCTACTACCTCGACGTCGACGCCAATCTGTACCGGTCGCGCCTCGCCACCAGCGGATCGATCTACCGACTGTATTGGCCCATGATCGACGGCACCAAGGAGATGAACCAACTACAACAGCTCCTCACGTAGGCCGCTGGCCACCGTTCTACCTGTCAAACGACCCCCGCCTGCACATTGTGCGAGCGGGGGCGTTTGCTTTTATAGAGTATTCTCCCGCGACAATCACCATGAATAACTTCATGAAGTTTGCTGGGGGAGACCAGAGGAGAACCTCGGGCCCCCAAGTCGCTGCATCGCTACAACGGCTTAGAAATTGCGCAGCACTGCTTGCAGGCGGCCATAGGAAACGATCGCCCAAAATAGCGATCCAATCCCTAGTACAGCACACACTGTGGTCAGCACGATGGCGTCACGGGTATAGGTACCCTTGACGACGGGACCTCCCTGCAAAATGCTGTCTTGCAGGACTTCCGCGTCCAGCACACGGCCGTACGGCACATACACCGTGTAGAAAAACCATGCGCAGGCAACCAGAATGACGCACGCAACAAAATAGAACCTGATGTCATAGAGATATCCCCTGACTTCATTCCGTAGCGCGGTTGTGCGCACAAATTTTGGGTCCATTCGGATTCTCCTCGTGGGTTGGTGACCGGAATCACACCGGTCAATGTCGATGAACAGTGATCCACCCGAAGAGGCTGATCATAAGTTAATTTTAGCATAAATATTATAAGACGTCAATATATTACCACTGTTAATTCGTCTTCTAAATACAAAATAAATCCCGGATTTACTCCGGGATTTATTTTGTATTTACTCTAACCAAGAGGCACTAGGTAAGGGTGGGCATCACCTAGCGCCACTTGGCCCTTCAACCCACCCGAATCCGGGGGAGACTCTTGAAGAGATCTCGAAGCGTGACCCACCTCACAACATATGGAGGTCCGCTGGTTAAAGGGGTTAGTAGCCATGCAATGCGATGTCAAACTCCTAAGAGTTAATTCTAAAAAGTGGAGGGTAGATACTTTAAAGAAACATTGCACAGCACCTAACATAAGTTAGAATAGGGGGTATAAGGTGCGTTTGTAGGCCAAATTGGCCAACAACCATGCTTCATATTAGCACAGATTTGACATTACGTCAATACTTTTTGCCATAAATCACATGAAAATCAACAAAATTTCACCAGATGAGAACAAATTTACCCAGATTATCACATCTATTGCGCTTGTGCCTAAAAAGTTGTATTACATGGGTACTTTGCCGGAAAAGCGAGTGCCTGCCGTTGCTATTGTTGGAACGCGCAAGCCAACAGGCTATGGCAAAGAGGTGACAACCCGTATCGCGACCGATCTTGCACGACGGGGTGTCGTGATTGTCAGTGGTATGGCGCTCGGGGTCGATGGGTTAGCACACCGAGCAGCACTCGACGCAAACGGCATCACAATTGCTGTTCAGGCAAACGGGCTTGATAACTTGTATCCCTCAAGTCACCGACAACTCGGCGAAGATATTATTAAAAGCGGAGGGGCGATTATGAGCGAGTACGAAGCAGGCACCCCAAGCTACCCCAATCAGTTTTTGGAGCGTAACCGTATCGTCAGCGCACTATCAGACGCCGTACTGATCACTGAGGCGGCTGCGCGGAGTGGCACGCTCAACACCGCCAGCCATGCACTCGAACAAGGCAAGGAAGTATTCGTCGTACCTGGTAACATCACCAGTCCACTCTCTGCGGGCTGCAATCAACTATTGCGGCAAGGGGCTATACCAGTCACAAGTGCCGAAGATATTATAGAGGTCATCGCGCCACAGTTATTAGAACCTCAATCACAACTGGCATTAGGAGATAATCCACTACAAACAGCCATCATTCAACAACTGCAGTCTGGGATCCGTGATGGCGATGAGCTGCAAGCCGGCGTCGCGGCCGATGCAGGGGCGTTTGCGACCGAGCTAACTATGCTCGAAATCAACGGTGTTGTTCGTAGCCTGGGTGCTAACCAGTGGACATTGCGCTAGTATTTATTGTATAATAGTAAATTGTCCAAGAGGCCTTGGAACCAGTAATCCACTGGCGATACCACTACTGCCTCTTCGGAAGAAGCTTGGCAGACGATATGACAAAGGAGTCACTGTGACACATATCCTCGCCGAAAACGCCACCGAGATCGTTGAGGTACGGGAGGTGCCCGTCGGCGTGAGGCTCACCCTCGACCAGAGAGTCGCCCACAAGACCGTCAAGGAAAAGGACCTCCGACGCGCACTAGGCGTTTCGCGCGTCCAGTACCACGGCTACGACATCACGGTCACGTTGCCGGAAGGCGAACGGTGGAATGACGAATACGAACCGCGCTTCCGTAGTGCGCTCGCCGAAGTGTTCGGCCACCAGTTCGAATTCGCCACGATGGATCTTTTGATTTACTAGCTGTCGCTCTGCCGAGTCTGGCCATCCCAATCTGGGGTGGCCTTTCTCATATTGCTCGGTATTTATATGACGTGAACTTTTGTAATATATTTCACAGATTTTTCATAATTAACATGTTTTTAATATTTGCATTTTAGCGGTTTGGTTGTATGATAAAGAAGTGCCGTCATACCGACGGCGCAGGGGATAAGAGAAAAGGATTCACATGCGAGGATTTGCAGTAGTATTCGGTACTCAGCCGACTACCACTCAGCCGTCATTCGGCATTCATGTCGTCGACGGCATCAACCCCGTCATCTGCACTCGGCCGAACATGACCCAGTGCATGAGGAAAGCAACGCGAGCATCCGGTGTCAGAGGCGTCAGTCTGGACGTTGTCGAGCCCAAGTCCGGCAAGGCGACGCTCAAGATCAACGAGACCGTCCCTCCGGACAAGCTCAATGACTACCTGGGTCACCTCCGCGACGCCCTCGGCATCGAGAGCGACAGCGAAGCTGACCAACACCCAGCTCCGTTGCGAGCCCTCTGATCCAACCCCGGCGG
>JALQVV010000051.1 GCA_023260255.1 Candidatus Saccharimonadia bacterium | reverse complement strand
CAAGTTTGTGTTTTTTGATATCAAGGATGAGGGTGCAAGTGTTGGTTGCTTCATGATGTTGTTTCAACTGCGAGTGCCGATCGAAGATGGTATGAAAGTTGTGGTCACGGCGACGCCTAAGCTGACGCAGTGGGGCAAATTTAGTTTGACTGTCAAAGCGATCCGACCGAGTGGTGAGGGCAGTATCAAGAAGAGTTTTGATCTGCTGAAGGAAAAGCTGGACAAAGAAGGTTTGTTCGCAGAAGAGCGCAAACGACCACTGCCCGCAATCCCACGCCATGTGGCCGTTATCAGCAGTCCGCAGGCAGCGGGCTATGCGGATTTTATCAAAATTGTGGGGGATCGGTGGGGTGGACTGCACATTGATGTTGCTGCCGTGACAGTGCAGGGCAACGATGCACCAGATCAAATTATCAGAGCATTGAACTATTTTAATACTCAGGAGAATGTGCCCGATGTGATTGTTATCATTCGTGGTGGCGGGAGTGCTGACGATCTGAGTGCGTTTAATGATGAGCAATTGGTGCGGGCGGTTGCAGCAAGCCGTGTTCCGACACTGACGGGCATTGGACACGAAGTTGATATGTCACTTTGTGACCTAGCAGCAGATGTGCGAGCGGCGACGCCGAGCAATGCTGCCCAGCTGCTGGTACCCGACAGACGTGAGATTATTCGTGGTGCACGGGTGCGAGTGCAAAATGTATTGCCGCTACTCGCACAGACGGTTGAAAGCAGACGCCAGCAACTGGTGCGAGATTTACAGACGGCTGTCGACAACACGGTGGTTCGCCTCGATGGGCAGCGTGACCGTTTAATGCAGACAAGACGACTATTGGAGCAGTTTGATCCCGCGCGTGTGCTGGAGCGTGGTTATGCGCTTGTACGGGGTGAACTGAAAGAAGGGGGCGTTATCGACATCGAAACCGCCCGCGCTATAATGAAAGCAAGGATCGAAAACTATGAGCAAAAATGACACGCTATCAATTCAAACAAAGCTAGCGCAACTGGACGAATTAGTTACATGGTTTGAAAGCGACGATTTTCAGCTGGAGCAAGCCAGCGACAAATTAAAGGCAGCCAAAAGACTGGCCGACGAAATCGAGCACGACCTGGACAGTGTGGCGAACGAAATCCAAATTGTTAAACAATCATTTGCGTCCGAAAGCGACCAGCAGTGACCTGGTGGCTGTGGACAATACTGGCGATATTTCTATTGTTCGGATTCGTCATCGTCCGAGGCGCGCCATACGTGCCAAGTCATCGCCGATTTGTTCGATTGGCGTTTGCGCAGTTGTATAAGTTGTCCGATAAAGACGTGTTGGTCGATCTTGGGTCGGGGGATGGCATAGTATTACGACTTGCGGCCGAACGGGGGGCAAAAGCAATCGGCTATGAGCTCAACCCCATTTTGGTAGCACTTAGCCGGTTTTTGTCGCGCGGTAATCCAAAGATTACAACCAAGCCTGGCGACATGTGGCTGGTTGATTTGCCAAAAGAAACGACGATCGTTTATGCCTTTTCGGTAAGTCGTGATGCTCGCAGGTTAGAGAAAAAAATACAGCAAACGGTCGATCATAATGGTCGGCCAGTCTGGTTGATTACTTACGGCGCCAAACTAAAAACAAAAGAACCAGTGAGGACGCTCCACGCGCATTCACTGTATCTTTTTGAGCCGCAGGCTTTACAGCGTGGGCGAGCATAAGTATAATGACCGCATGACATCATATTCTCACCACAGCGAGCGTGGAGCCATTTCAGGCCTCATGGTCGCCGTTATCGCGCTCAGCGTATTAGTACTTGGCGTTGGGTCATTTGCTATTTGGGCCTTTGTTGCCTATAACGATGCGCAAAGTGACGTTGACGGTAAAATTGCAATCGCGGTCGCACAAGCAAAAGAAGAAAAAGGCAACGAAGACGAAGCTAAATTTGCCGAACGAGAAAAACAACCCAATAAAACATTCAAAGCACCTGATGATTATTGTGGTCTCACGTTCCAGTATCCAAAAACATGGAGCGCATTCGAATCGGAACAAATCACGAATGGTGGCGATTTCAAAGCATATCTGAACCCTGACGTTGTGCCGCCGATTAGTAGCAATCAGCAGTTTGCACTTCGGGTAACCATCGAACAGCGCGATTACGACGATGTTGTTGGTCAATATGACAGTTTGGTGCAAAAGGGTGATTTGAAGCAAGCAAGTACGTCATCTGAGGGTAATCAAGGTGCGCGTCTTACGGGTAACTTCAGCAAAAATATTCGTGGCGATGCAGTTATCTACCGTTGTCGCGACAAAACAATCACTGTTCGCACAGATGCGGATACCTTCAAGAGTGATTTTGAAGCGATTATTCGCACCATCGATTTCAACGCTTAACATCACCTAAACCAGTGTTCGTTAGCGGCCGGCACGTGATACACTGGATATAGATTATGGAGGCACAGGAAGGGAAGCGAATGGGTGGTGCCGATGGGGGTCAGCAAGCTGGTGAGCCAGCACTTGTCGCTGCGGCGGCGGGTGAGTTGAACGCGCCACTGGTCCTCCTACGACAGCTAAGTTTGGCGCTTGCCGATCAGGGACTCTCGGCAAGTGAGCGACAAAGGTTGACGAAGCGGATGACATTAACAGCCGAACGCGCACTCCGGATTACCCGTCAGCTTAGTTTTCATTCAGACGCTCCACGACTCCTTGCGCTTGAACCGGTCAATGCAGTGACATTGTGCCAAGAAGTTGTGCACGAATTGGCACCGCTGTTCAAGGCGCATGGACATGCAATCGCTGTTCAGCCTAGGAGTAAAATTCCACTACTGATTGCTGATCGTGAACTACTCCGCCGCGTACTTGTTGGTTTTGGTGATAATGCACTGCACTATGGATCGGACAAACATCCAGTCAGGTTAACAATCGCTCAGCATGATAATCATGTGCGGGTTGGTGTACGCGATTACGGTCCAGCGGTACCAATTGATATTTGGCAGCGACTGGAAGGGCGTATTCAGCGTCGTTCAGTGGTGCCACTTGCTAGGCGTCCCCAGACAAGTGGCGTTGGATTAATTGCTGCTCGCAAACTGACCGAAATGATGGGCGGTACTATTGGAGTGATCCGGCATCGCGATGGGGCGACGTTTTACGTTGACATGCGAGTGTCTGGCCAGATGAGTCTGCTATGAGCAAAAAAGTCCTCGTTATCGAAAGTGAACCATGGCTGGGTGAGCATTTTGAGGATTTGCTCAAGCGTCATGAGTTTGATGTCGTGACGACATCTAATGCGTATAGTGCGGTCGATATGATTGATGAGGAACACCCTGATGTGATTGTTATGGGATTGATGTTGAGCGGTGCGAGTGGCCTGGGGCTGCTTCATGAGTTGCAGAGCTATGTGGACACCGCGAAGCTGCCGGTCATTGTTTGTGGCAGTGCAGTCGGTTTGTCACTAGAGGAACTGCAGCCGTATGGCGTTCGGCGGCTGCTTGATACAAGCACGATGCGACCAGATGATTTGGCGGCAGCAGTGAGGAGTGTCCTCGTATGAAAGTGAGTGCTCATTCCAGGATTCTCTTTCTACTGCAAGTTCAGCCTGGCGCACTGTTTGACTGTTTCGCTTCGCAGCGTATCTATGGATACGCTTTGTCACGAGAACAGCCAACCAGCACAGCCAAAGCTGAACTTTCGTGTACGAAAGGAATCATGGGATGAACACTCGCCGCACTCGGGCGGTTGTCCTGCGGCGGACCAATTATGGTGAAGCGGATCGTGTGCTTGATCTGCTGACGCCAGACGGTCGGATGAGTGTCATGGCACGTGGGGTACGTAAGGAAAAATCCAAGCTCGCTGGTGGTATCGAATTGTTTGCTATCTGCGATGTTGTTGTGGGGCAGGGTAAGGGTGATCTGGGTGTGTTAACATCGGCACGATTGGTGCAGTTTTATCGGCATATACTTGAAGACTACGACCGTATGCAATTTGCCTACGAGATGCTTGCACAAGTGACAAAAGCCAGCGCGACACTGGATGAATCAGAATGGTATGATATTGCCGCTGAAGTCCTGGCGGCACTCGATGTCGCCACTGTTCCATTAACGCTGATTCAAACATGGTTTTATATACGCGTGAGTTCGCTCCTTGGTGAAGAACTCAGCACGGTACGGGACTACAAAGGTGACAAATTGGTGATAGATAAGACATATCGCTATGACAGCACTGAAAAGGGATTTGTCGAGGATCCGCGAGGACCCATTACGGCGGAGCATATCAAGATTTTGCGACTCGTAACAGCTAAGCCGCTAAGCGTTATTTTGCAAGTCGGTGGTATAGGGCAGTATTTAGCAGAATGCCTCGATGTGGCCAGGCGACATGCTGCACTGTCACCCGTTCTTAAATGAGAAATGCCCTACATCAATAAGAACTTGATGTAGGGCATCTGCGATGATTTCACCGCTTGGGAAGGTGCTTGCGAATTCGGTTGTTGAGGTCGTAGGCCGCGTCGAGGCCGAGAATGGTGATCTCGCGAACTTCGTAGATCGCGAGGTTGATCAGGTCTTTCGCGATGGTGCGACCTTGTCTTTTCGCAGCCCGACCCTTTGCCGCAATTTGGTTGATAACGGACATTCCCACCTCCTAGGTGTAGATGACCTTGCCCCTGAGCAAGGCGCCGATGCGATGCAGGAAGCCTCGCCTGAACATCCAGTAAGCGACTTTCGTCACTGGATCCGCGACTGCTATGTAGCGTTGGAAGTTGCGCCGTTCGATGTCAGCTTCGACCTCGTCACTCCGTTCGTAGATGGTGCATGCCGGTCCGCGGCCTGCGAGGTGCTTGGGTGTTGACCCATCGTACATTTTTCCGCCTTTCGGTCGTTGCATGTCAGTTACTACGATAAAACAAAATGAAATATTTATCAAACATGGTATAATCAGTGATAATTATGAGCGACAAAACAGAGAAAAATGTACAACTGGAAGATATTGTTAGTCTAGCGAAACGTCGAGGATTTATTTATCAAGGATCTGAAATCTATGGTGGTCTGGCTGGAACATATGATTACGGTCCACTCGGTATTACACTAAAACGAAATATCACGAACCTATGGTGGAAAATGTTTGTCGAAGATCGTGAAGATATGTATGGTATCGACTCGACAATCATTATGAATCCAAATGTGTGGGTAGCGAGTGGTCATGTTGATACATTTAATGACCCGCTTATCGAAGATGTTAAAACCAAGAAACGCTATCGACTTGACCATTTGCTAGAAGCCCAAGGCATTGAAAATGTTGATGCAATGAGCCTAGAAGAGATGGCTGCAGTTGTGAAAGAGAAGGGCATTAAAAGCCCTGACGGGAATGAGCTGGGTGCGCCTGCACAGTTTAATATGATGTTCAAAACGCATGTTGGTGCGACGGATGATGAAGAATCAGTTGCATATCTGCGTCCAGAGACTGCGCAAGGGATGTTTACGAATTTCAAAAATGTCGTAGACAGCTTTTCACCCAATCTACCTTTTGGTTTGGCACAAATTGGCCGTAGTTTTCGCAACGAAATCAGCCCTGGCAACTTTATTTTCCGTTTGCGAGAACTCGAAATTATGGAACTTGAATACTTTATTGATTCAAAAGAGTGGGAATTGCTTTTTGAATCGTGGCTCAAAACACAGCACGAATGGTTTGAAAACCTTGGTCTTGATCCAAAAAATATCAAAGAGCACGAAGTTCCTGAGGCAGATCGAGCGCACTACAGTAAACGAACAGTTGACTGTTTTTATGATTTTCCATCAATTGGGTTTCAGGAGATCGCTGGTCTGGCGTATCGCACAGATTTTGATCTGAAAAACCATCAGGAAAAATCTGGCAAGAAGCTCGAATATCGTCCAAAAGATGGAGGTGAGCCCTTTATCCCGCATGTGATTGAACCAACATTTGGGTTAGATAGGCATGTTATGGCTGTACTCGCAGCCGCGTATGATGAAGACGAGGTCAATGGTGAAAAACGTATTGTTATGCGGTTCCCAGAACACCTGGCGCCGGTGAAATACAGCGTATCACCACTACTAAAAAACAAGCCGGAGCTGGTCGAAAAAGCCCGCGAAGTCTATCAGATCCTCAAGAAAAAACATGGCAATGTAATGTGGGACGACAACGGTAATATTGGCAAACGTTACCGTCGCCAAGACGAAATCGGCACGCCATATGTCGTTGTGATCGACTTTGACACGCTCGAAGACAACACCGTCACCATCCGCGATCGTGACACAACCGAACAAAAACGAGTAAAAATAGAAGATCTTTAATGCTCTCACCACGCTATCCGGAAATTCGAATAAAATATGCGTGGCTATTAGCAAATGCGACGTCCAAGCCCCTGCAGGAGTATTGGGGCCCTAATCAGGAAACACGTAGCCCCGAAGAATGCGAAGAGATAGCGCAAAAGTATCGCGAATTTTGGAAGCCTTATGAGAAGGAAGTCATGAAGGCAATGTATGATGTTATTGGACTTGAATACCATGCGAATGTTATTGATGTATATGTTGCTCCTTGGTTTTATGCCTTCAGCGACCCACTTGTTATCGGTGTGATATTTGATACTCAAGAAAAATTGGTTACAAATCTTACTCATGAGTTGCTTCACAGACTTTTTATGGATAACCGATCGCATGCAGATGTAAAGAACCTCGAAGAATGGGAACGGTTATTTGGCAAGCGTGAGTTTGTCACCCTTGTTCATATACCTGTCTATGCGATGATGCATGCGATCTTTATCGATCAGTTGAAGAAACCCGAGATGCTGGACAACGAAAAGAGGGAAACAAAAGAATACAAAGATGCTTGGGAGTATGTAGAAAAACATGGATATAAAGAAATCATCGAAAAGCTAAAAAACCAATATAAAAAATAAAGAGTTCACGCTTATCCGCGTATAATGGAGAGCATAGGAGTATCAATTGCTCGGAAAGCACAGAGTTATCGCCACTATACCTGTCCACGACATAGAAAACGCCGTGGATTTTTATGAAAATGTCCTCGGTATGAAAGTGACTGAGCACAACTTTGCCGGGTTGGTACTAGAGAGTGGAGAAGGAAGAATTGCTATTCATGAATCTCCAACAGCCGGAAGTGGCCAGGCAACCTGTGCATGGTGGACTGTCAATGATGTCGAAGGAATGATCAAAACGTTGAAGGCAAAAGGCGTAACATTTGATCAAAATTATGATTTGCCAAATGCAACTCGTAAGGGTGATATGTATATTCTTAGCGAAAAAGCACAGGGTGCCTGGTTTCGCGACCCGGATGGTAATATCCTTGGATTCGGCAATTTTTAATGCCCACGCTTGAATAAAAATTTAGCCAGGGGTAGAATGCTGGTAATATGTCGAAAACAGGTGAAGCCCCGCATTTTGATCCAATTCGTTCCCCTGAGACGCCTCAAGAGAAGTGGGGCGAGATAATTCGCTTGGCAGCATCCGTTGTCGACAACGCAGGTGATGAATTATTGAGAAAAAAGACAAGCAATAAGGATAGACGTCTCCCGACATATCTTGAAGCGATCTGGAAGGATTATGAATCTGGTGAAAGATTCAATCTGCAACGCTATAGCGAACAAGTTTATCCGGGTTCTGGTAAGTTTGTTCATGAATATTTCCTCAAAGTTTATTTTGTCGATACACCTGATGCTACAAAACCAGATATTGAATTTAGTTTCTATGCTGATCGAGCATCTCTAAAGATGGTTGATGGCAACAGCAATTATGTTGATTTAGATAAGTGGTGTAGAGACTGGGGAGTGGACAAAGAGGAGCCCTACGAAGATCTTTACCATTACATGCTCAGTAGTAGCAGGGATCCTCTCGTGCAGTTGCCCGTTGTAAGATATAGCGCTCCAGATGGAGATGAAAAACTGATTGATTATAGGCAAGCGTCCGCAGCTTTTGGTCAAATTATTCTTGGTGAGGCAGTGGAGGTGAGTAGGCCGCGTATTGATAGGGTACGACAATTTCGATCATACAATCTTATGGATAAATCCAATGAAATTGCACATCTTGTCGCAGCGGGTAATCTTGGTAGGGGATTACACAGAAGTGATGTCTACAAAAAGCCGGATATTGGGCCAGGAAACTGGCGACTTAGTCGGCAAGCCCTCGCTAGTGCCATTGCCGCAGAAATCTTCGGAAGCAATATCGGCAAGGTTCCTGGGGGTACGGATGTTCCAGCAGGCGACGAGCCGCCTCACCGATAGATGCTATACTTGAAACAATGATTATTTACTACACGGATGGCAGCGCGAGTCCCAACCCAGGACCTGGTGGATTTGCGGTGATCAAGAATAACCAGCCGTATATTATTGGTGGTGAGCCAGTACGCGAAACAACAAATATTCGTATGGAGGGTCTAGCTATCAAAGCAGCGCTCGAAGACGCAAATGGCGAAGAATGTGAAATCTACACCGACAGCGAATTTTGGATCAATGTCATCACCAAATGGGCCGCTGGCTGGGAAGCAAAGGGCTGGAAGAAGAAAGGTGGCGAGATCAAAAACCTCGACATTGTGCGTGCAGTCTATCCGCTGTACGTTAATTCCAACGCAGTGCTCAACTGGGTGCGCGGACACGAAGGTGACGAGGGCAATGAACTGGCCGATGAATGGGCTAACGAAGCGCGCCGTCGCCATGTGACTGAGCCGACGAAGCTGTAGTAATTTGCTGCCGAGTCGGTTATGCTAATAGGGATATGAAACGGGTTTTTGCAGTACTCTTTCTCTTTGCCAGTTCACTTTCTATATTTGCTGCACCACCCGTAGATGCGCTGTCATCTAACCCGAAACACTTTATTAGTGCAGACAATACATTTTATGCCTATGTGAAGGGCGGCGAGTCAATTAGCGCTGTGTTCACACGGGTTAACCAAGAAGAGCCGTTTGATACGCCACAAGAGGATATCACTATAACTCTTGATGGGCCGGGTGTTGCACAGCAGAAATGTGTTGCACCTAAAAATGTGGCAATAGGGCAGGGCTGTCGCTTTGCGGCCCAGACGGCGCAGACGTCTGGTGTATGGCGTATCCAGTTTGCGGTACCGACATCAGCGAAAGCGTATCCTGAAGTATCACCAACGGTACGATGGGCAAAAAACTTATTTAGTTGGAATATTACTGTCTCGTCTGGTAATACCGAACAGCACGGACGAATCTGGACGGAGCGATATGCAATCAGGCAGCCGGCAGACGAAAGTTTTATTGGTGATTTTGTCGCCTACTACATCAGTGAGGACGGTTTTATCTATAAAGCCACTTATCTGGGGTATAACGGACAAATCTCAACACTTTCCGCTGATGCAATTGGTATTCGAAGTGGCGACGGGTGCGTGTCAGCATATCAAAGTACGGATGTCAGCAACACGAAATTTTCACCAGCACTCGGTACATGTGGCAGTGGGTATAAATTGTTTTTCGAAGAACCTTCGGGCGATCTGCCAACAGAAGCTACGAAATGGGACGGCGAAAAAGACTGGGTACGGCCGAATATCAGCCGGCCCGCTATCGGTGAACTCCATTTTGAATCTGATAAATCAACCGATCAGCAGTCGGGTACCATTTCGTTCTTTCTGCGCAATTTCATTGGTCAATACCAAATAAAAGTTGACGTCAATAACGACGGCGATTTCAATGGCCAAGATGATGTGGTGCTAAACCAACAGATGAAACGTCTGAGTGACGGACTGCAGCGTATTCGTTTTAGTGGCGTGGACAAAACGGGGCAGATCATTTCGCCGCAGCAAACAATTGGTATCAAGGTAGAAATTACCAAAGTTGCTGAAATCCATCTGGTCGCAGCTGATGTGGAGGGTAGGAAAGGCTTGGAACTGATCCGTCTGAGTGGTGATAATGCCCCCACGACAAGGTTGTGCTGGAACGATACTGAATTACCAGCGTTGTCGCCAGATTTGATGACAAAAGATCTTGATGGCCGCGACTGTCCTGATAGTACGGGTGGTGTACATGGGTGGCCGTATTCGGGTGGATCGTGGGGAAACGCACGCTATATTGATGACTGGATCTATGCGTCGGCAAAGTTAGAGGGTAGCAATCAGATCATCTACCCCGATGAAGCGACAAAAGCCCAGGCGGCGAATCGGATGAATTTACTGC
>JALQVV010000048.1 GCA_023260255.1 Candidatus Saccharimonadia bacterium | reverse complement strand
CAGACAAACCAATCATTGGAAGGTTCTTCAGCTTCTGCCTTGAAAAAGGAGAGAAGGGCGGCAAGAAGCTTCAGGCAAAGGCCGGAAGAGGTCTGTTTGTTGCACTTTTACTTTTCGTAGGTATCCCGCTTCCGGGAACAGGTGCATGGACAGGAACACTTGCGGCAAGTATCCTTGATATGGATTTCAAGTCAACGGTTGCCGCTGTCGAAGAAAATCATGTCCAGCAGGGTGTTCTGCAAAAAGGATGAACCTTTCAATGCCTGTTCGTACTTCTGTTTGTATGCTACGTGGACTTTTCATAAACTAATTATACAATTTTTAACCTAAAAATACAAATGATATACTAAAAGTATGATACTAGGGATTGACGAAGTTGGCCGCGGGCCGTGGGCGGGGCCGTTAGTTGTTGGGGCGGTGGTGCTCGGTGGTGCGATGATTGAGGGGCTGACGGATAGTAAAAAGCTGAGCAAAAAGCGACGCGAAGAGCTAGATGTAATTATTCGTGAACAAGCGACTGGTTATGGACTAGGTTGGGTGCATGCGGACGAAATTGACGAGGTTGGGTTGGCCGAGGCACTACGACTGGCGACAATACGAGCGGTTGAACAAGTGGATACACCGTATTATGAAATTATTATTGATGGTACGATTAATTTTTTGGCAGATACGAGCAAGGGACAATATGTAACAACGATGAAAAAGGCAGATTTACTGGTGCCGAGCGTATCGGCGGCATCTATCATTGCTAAAGTTGCACGCGACAAGTACATGGCCGAGCAAGATGAACTTTATGACGGCTATAAGTTTGCATCGCATGTCGGCTACGGTACGGCTGTACACCGGGCGGCTATTGAAAGCCGCGGTGTTACACCTCTTCATCGACTGTCATTTGCTCCGCTTGCAAAATATAAGGCAGTTTCTGCGCCCGCAAACATCCAGTCACCAACAGCGCTGCCGAGCAATCATATGGGTGGGATTGCGGAAGATGAGGCGGTGAGTTATTTGATACGGCTAGGGCATGACATTGTGGAGCGAAATTGGAAAACAAAATACTGCGAAATTGACATTGTTTCGCACAAAGACGGCACCGTATACTTTACAGAGGTAAAATATCGAAAATCTGCCAGTCAGGGTGGGGGATTAGCGGCAATTACGGCTAAGAAACTGAATCAGATGAAATTTGCAGCTAGATTGTACGCTCAATCGAAAAAGATCCGTGAGACGGATTTGCGGCTTGCAGTCATGTCGCTTACAGGCAATTCACCTGAAGTCGAACAGTTTCTTATTTTGGATTGATCCCTATTATACAGTTCATGTCCGATCGGACGCAAACTGTATAATAGTCTTGGTAGTAAATAGTGTAAAATAGGGGATATGGTGAATACAAAAAGAAACAGGCAGGATCAGTTTGAAGATCTGCCACTAGCAGCTCGCGAAGTTATTGCCGAAAACATGAAAGAACGAATTTATTCGACCATTACGCTACTGGCCGTGCTCGCGACAATGTGGCAAAATGCTGACCATCATAGTCCACTGGGTACGATTGCAGGTATTGTCGGTGCTGTTGCCGCCGTCTGGCTAGCGACACTCATCTCAGCGCGTATGTCGTACCGTGCGGTTCATGGCAAAGCGATTGATCGTCGTGATTACGTGCGGACGTTCTTTACATCGTCAGGACTTCTCGCTCCTGCACTGCCGCCAATATTCTTTGTGACAATCAGTTGGTTGACGGGATGGTTCGATCTGAAAGCGGCACTGATGGTTTCGATGATTCTGAGCTTGTTATCACTTTTTGCGTTCTCATTTGGCGCAAGTCGCAAGATTTATGACAATGTGGGGCGGCAATTGCTCATTAGTTCTCTTGAGCTTTCTGTCGGTGCGGGAATTATCCTGTTGAAGCTTGCCGTTGGGGAATAGGAAGCCGAAGGCAACAATGCGTGACATTGGCTTTAGTGGGCAGAATCCTCCCCGATAATTAGAGGAGTTCGTCTTTTTTGGCGTTGAGAAACGACATCCACTGGCGCACGAGGCGCAGAATTGTTTTAAGCGGCAATTCAATCAGAATATCGAGGATCAGTGCGACGATATTCACCTGACTATATCGATATGATATCTGCTGGCCGACATAGATGAAGGGCATATACATAATGTCGCGGATAAGCGACAGTGACCCCTGCTGGGCATGGACAACTTCCAATTCGTGAATCTGTCGGCTGAGACGGAATGACAAAAATGCAGCGGTTGAGAGGAATATGAAGAAAATAACGCCTTGGACAATATTGAATTCAAGCAAATACAGAACATAAGACAGGCCAGCGAACACCACGAGGAACATGATGGTATAGGCAGTATTGAAACCAATTGACGATGATTCTTTGGGGATGCGAATAGCGTAGGCATTTTCTTCGTCGTTACCGTACAAAATGTCGGTGATTTGGCTAATGAGCGCTTTGGTGTTGCGGTTGTTCGGAGTCGTGAGCGTGAGGCGTGAGAAAGCAATAAATATTGATGGGAAAAACAAATTGATGAGGAGTGGCACCCAGATAATGGCGCCGGTAATCAATAGATCATACGGAACCTCAATTGCAAAACCGACGATGCTTTTGGTGATCAATAGGAACACGATACTGCGTAAAATACCTTTGTCGAGGCGTTTGTTGAGCGCGACGTATTCTTGCTCTATATGCGAGCGTAGGCCATGCTCGAGCGTGTCTGGCGTGCGAAGTGCCTGAGTGCTCAGCGGTGCATCATTGCTAAAAAATCCCGTGTAGATAAAGCGCAGAGCGGCACCATTGCGACCGACGATTCGAGTGGCGTAGGCAACGGTTTTTGTTTCAAGTAAATAGTCGAGTTTGGTATTGAAGCTCTCGAATTTCGCAATATCAGTGATGTCTTGTTGGTAGCTATCGATCAACGCCGTGCGAACAGTAACATTGTCCGATTTAAGAAGTGAACGATGAATAGCGGCATAGAGAACAATAGCAAAATCAGCTTCGTCAATCCGTTCATGATGGCGCCGAAGTTTTTTGAGGGTGACCTTTTCTTGCAGATAGAGAAATGCAAAGTGAGCAAACATTAATTGACGAATATGACTGCCCAGCACTTGTTCGCAGCGCACAGCTAAGACATCGAGCGTCCATGTGGCGAAATCGTTACGCTTGGCAATATTAGGCTGTGTATCGGCATACTGCCAATAAGCATCGTAATAGTGTTTGATATGATGTTTGATCGCCGCGATATCGCTTTTGGTCACAAAATCGTTCGGTAAATATTCAGATTGAGTGAGTTCAGTCACCAGTTCATCGGCGAGACGAGCTGTGGGGACTTTGACATGAAACGACAACTCGCGCTTCAGGTAGCGCCGAATAGCGCGTTGTTGTAGCAGTTCATCTTCGGCATACTCGGATGCATTGCGCAACTGCTCGTAGGCAGTCGAAATAGTGCTCCCAACGGTGGGAATATGGACAGTCGTTTTTTCGCGCCGTGCCAGTGTCTCGGTTTCGTATGCTTCGATCCTGCGAAGCGAGTCAACGAGGGTTTTGCCTAGTTGACTCAAGTTTGAATTGTTCACTGCACCATTATAGCACTCCCCAACCATACTTCCCGGTACATTGCAGCGTCAGTAGCTCAGTACTCATTCACCGTACCTATCAGTACGTCTCGCTCCGTGCTTCATTGCTTCCTTGCACTGCACTCGGCAAGAGCGGCTGGGCCTATATATCCAGGAGAGCTTTTTGGACTGTTGCTTTGTCGCGTTCGATCAATGTGACGCGGCCTTCAATCTCACTGATGCCGAGGGTGATAGTGCGGGCGAGCGCGGGGATATTCTTCTTGGGGTCGAAGAATGCTTTGTATTCTTCTAACTGTGCACGGGTGACAAGGCCGCTTGCACCGTAGCGGGGAAAGTCGTCGTAACTCTTATCGCCGGCAAAAGTTTGCTCAACCCAATCCCAGTTGTCACGTATCCATTGCCAGGCTTTGTCGCGACTGTCGCGGCCACGGATGAGATAAACAAACCAGCGAAAAACGTCTTGAGGTTTGATGATAGCAGGATCTTTCATGCCATCAAGTAATTGATCGATTTTTTCAGGAACCCGTGTGCTTGTGATGCCGATACAGATATCTTGTTTGAGGTCTGGCGATTGCGTGGTTTTATAGGCCTCAAGTAGTGTATCGACAACAGCGCCATCACCGTAACGGGCAACCGAACTAATGACAAGTGCGCGAAGTTCGGGATCTAATTGGTCAAGAGGCGTTGTATCGTACAATTTCTTAGCTGTTTCAAGCGCATTGGGAACTTCACCATAGAGGGTCAACCCAATGATCGTTGATCGAAGTTTGGTATCTTCTTCGGATTCATCTGGTTGTGGTGTCCAGCCAAGCCGAGCATATTCTTTACTTGCGATGGTTGCTGATAATTGGCGCAGCTTTGCTTCTGCGTCCTTATTGTCTTCAATGAATTTGCGCAGCTCACCCAGTGCCATACCTATCATGTCCCAGACAGGTTCAAGTGTTTCATCCTTGTACGCTTGGACGAGGGGGATTAATTGGTCGCTGGTGATAACACCGCCGCGCGCAAGAAGGGTGGCCTCGTCAAGGAGTTGTACGCGACCAATGGTGTCGAGTGATCCATCGGCCACCTGGTCGAGAAGATGTGTACGAGATTGTTCGTCGTAGTTGGTGATGAAATGGGCGCTGTCGCTGCGGTTAAGACGGATGGGGTTGGTCGATGCGAATGTCACTGATGGGTCGTTGAGTAGTTGAGGGGTATCACTACTATCTGCATCAAGGGGGACTGGCCAGGTTTTGTCGGATTTTTCGTGTGGCCCAATAAAGAATTGTTGCTGTGATAGTGTTAGCTCGCCATTGTTGCGAGCGACCGACACGACTGGATAGCCTGGCTGTGAGATCCAGGTATTCATAATGCTGCTAATCTCTTTGCCACTTGCCTGTTCGAGCGCATTCCACAGATCATTGCCAATTGTGTTGGTGTAGGCATGTTTGGCAAAGTATTGCTTGAGTCCAGCACGAAATGCATCGTGGCCAATGTAGTGCTGGATCATGCGGAGAAGGCGAGCTCCCTTGGCGTAGACAATCGCACCATCAAACAATGTGCTGATTTCGTCGGGATGGTTGACGTCAACTTGGACGGGTTGCACCCCATCAATACTATCGCGGCGCAGTGCCATGACAGATTCGTGCGTGGCAAAATCGAGCCAGATATTCCATTCCGGATGCAGCGCATCAACCGCGATATATTCCATGAGCGTGGCAAAGCTTTCGTTCAGCCACAAGTCGTTCCACCACTCCATTGTCACCAAATTACCAAACCATTGATGGGCCAGTTCATGGGCGATGACCGTTGCGATGTAGTGCAGGCTGGCAATACTCGTTGTTTCGGCGTTACCTAGAAGTGTTGATTCACGGTAGGTGATAAGTCCCCAGTTTTCCATGGCGCCGGATGAAAAATCAGGCAATGCGACATGGTCGCTCTTGGGCAGAGGGTAGGCAGTCCCAAAATAATCGTCATAAAATTCGATCGAGCGCACTGCAATATCAAGAGCGAAATCTAAGCTGTTTGCTGGTTGTGCGTGCGTTGCCCAAATATTGACTTCAACACCACCCTTTGTCTGTGCGGTCTTTTTTTGCATGTCACCAACCACAAATGCCAGTAGATAAGTACTCATGCGGGGCGTCGTGTCGAATGTAGTGATTTGACGATCGGAATCAAGCACAGTGGCTTTTACGGGCATGTTCGACAAAACCGTATATCCCGTATCGGTGGCAAGTTGTAAGTCAAACGTTGCCTTGGCGGCCGGTTCGTCGATGCAAGGGAAGACTTCGCGGGCATGGTGTGATTCGAACTGGGTTGCAAACAACTCTTTTTTGACGCCATCATGTTCGTAGTAGCAAGGGTACAAGCCGTGCATTTGATCGGTGATAATGCCCTGAAATGTTACTTCGATACTATGTCCACCCTCTGAGAATTGGTCGTTTTTAATCTCAATCTCATCGTCTTTGCCTGCCGTGAACTCGGCCGGCTGGTCATCAATACTTGCGGTCAAGATCGTCAGGTCCTTGGCATGGAGCCCAATGTGATCTGCGCCTTTTTGCACGGACCCACTGATCATCACACGGCCCTCAAAACGTCGTTCTTTAGCATCGAGCGTCAGCGATAAGTCATAGTTGTCTGGTGCAAAGTAATCAAGCAAGCGAGTAACTGTAGTCATGTACCTAGTATACTAGATACGATGAGCGGAAGATATCGTATGCGGCGATTGGGCGCTTTGATTGCGGCGGTTGTTGCTGTCTGGGTGCTGATTGTGACGAACGGCGATATGTGGCAGCCAAGACAGTCTACACCAGATGAGGAGCCAACGGGTTCGGCTGTGGAATTGCTGGAGAAATTACCGGTCAAAGGTCGTGCGGCAAAGACAGGGTATGAACGAACGCAATTTGGTGATGGTTGGGCAATTGTTGACGGTTGTGACACCCGCAATATCATTTTGCACCGTGACCTGAAAAATTCAGTGGTTGGCGAGAACTGCAAAGTGATTTCTGGCACGCTGGATGATCCGTATACGGGCAAAACAATTGCATTCCAACGAGGTGCTGCTACAAGCGACGCTGTGCAAATTGATCATGTTGTAGCACTGAGCAATGCGTGGCAGACGGGTGCAGGATTGCTTACACCCGAACGGCGCAAAGAGCTTGCCAATGATCCGCTAGAGCTCCTTGCGGTCGAGGGTCAAGCGAATCAAAACAAATCTGATGGCGATGCGGCTACGTGGTTGCCGCCCAACAAAACTTTTCGCTGCCAGTATGTTGCGCGCCAGATTGCCGTCAAAGCAAAGTATGATTTATGGGTGACGCCACCTGAGCGTGATGCGATGATCAGAGTGCTAGCGACCTGTCCAGGTCAGGCGTTACCGAGCGCTTGACGTTTGTCGGTTTCATCCTCGATCTCTTGGCCAACGATCTCTTCGATCAAATCCTCGATCGTCACGATGCCAATGATATGGTCGTCTTTGATAACAGGGAACAAATGAGTACCGCTATTGATGAATTTGCGCAGGAGTGTATCAAGCGCGGTGCGACTGCCAATCATTTGCACAGGATGAAGGTCGATGTCGCTGACAAACACGTTGTTATTACCAAAATCAATGTCGACCATGTCTTTCATCAGCAGGATGCCATTGCACCGGGTTAGGTTTTGGTTGAAAATCGGAATGCGACTACGGCCGTATTTTTTGATCTCGTCGATTCGTTCTGGCGTCAGTTCGGTATTTAGTTTTAGCCAGTAAACGGTTTCGAGTGGGCGCATGATGTCGCTGACTTGTTTTTCACTGAGCTGCAATGCACCGCGGATAATTTCTACCTCGTCCTCATCCAAATCGCTGCCCTCGTGGCCGATATGTTCACTAATAATAATCCCAAGCTCACGACGGTTGTGTAAGTGAGCTGGAGGCTGTTCAAACAGTCGATCGAGGAGCCACTGCAGTGGCTTAGAAATAGGATAGGTGATGAAGATCATCAGCCGAACGACCGGTGAAAACAGCGCAAAGTATTTGAGGGCATGGCGACTAAACACTGCTTGTGGCAGAATTTCACCAAAAATAACCATCAGGAGAGTGGTAATAAGGCCGGCAACAACACCGATCAATACACTTTCAAGGACGAGCGAGGTGGCCGAAACGGCTGCAACGTTTGTAAGGAGGATTGCGGCAAGAGTGAGGTGAGTATTTTCGCGAAAGTAGTAGACTTTACGGGCGCGTGGATTACCAAGTTTGCGTTTGCGGCGCAAATCATCGATACTGAGCGCCATCAACGATACGTTTAGCCCCGAACAAATACCTGAAACAACAATCAGGGCAAGGACGGTGAGGATAACAAAAAACGTACTCACTATGTAGTGACTATCATAATATATGAGGGTTCGACGAGTCAAAGCCTTGTATGAATATCGCGGTCGTGCTATTATAGCTGTAGTACATTCCGGCCGGCAGGTCGGAACTTTTAGTTTCAGACAAAGGAGATAATAATATGGAAGACCTAAACATTAAGCAGCTAACACTTGCTGTTCGGACAATCGCTGAAGAAAAAAACTTGCCCGAAGAAACGGTTATGAGTGTCATTGAGCAGGCAATTGCTGCTGCATGGCGCCGTGATAACGGCGAGCGCGACCAAGAGGTACGCGCTGAATTGAACATCAACGATGGTACCGCAAAGGTATTCGTGGCGCGCGAGGTTGTTGAGACTGTTGGGAGTGATGCTGTTGAAATCAGTCTGGAAGACGCAAAAAAGGTGAAAAAAGACGCTGTGATTGGCGACATTATTGAGGAGGGGCACGAAGTAACTTCATTTGGTCGTGTTGCGGCGCAAACGGCAAAGCAAGTTGTGTTACAGCGCCTGCGCGAAGCTGAGCGTGAAGTAGTACTTGCTGAATACGAAGACAAAATCGGTACGGTTGTAACAGGTGTTGTGCAACGTGTTGAGCCACGTGTGATCCGCGTTGAGCTTGGTAAGGCAACTGGTATCATTCCGCAGAGCGAGCAGATCCAGGGCGAATATTACAGCATTGGTAGCCGCATCAAGGTATATATCAAAGATATCGAACGCGATAACCGTGGTCCACAATTGATCCTCAGTCGTGGCAATGAGGCTTTTGTTGAATACCTGTTCCGTCAGGAAGTTCCAGAAATGGAAACTGGTGCAGTTGAGATTAAGGCAATTGCCCGTGAAGCGGGACGCCGCACGAAATTAGCGGTTGTCAGTACTGTTCCTGGCGTTGACCCTGTGGGTACTTTTGTTGGTGGCCATGGTACGCGTGTTCAGGCGGTTATGAACGAAATTGGTGATCAGGAAAAAATTGACATCATTACCTACGATGAAGATACTGAGCAGTTCATCCGTAATGCATTGAGCCCAGCCGAAGTTGCCAAGGTGGAAATTGATGAAAAGGACAAGCATGCTAAGGTATTTGTTACCGAAGATCAGCAATCAATCGCGATCGGCCGCGGTGGTCAAAACGTTCGCCTGGCATCACGTCTGACTGGCTATGAACTTGATATCGAAACAGCTCAGCCTGAAAAACCAGCTGAACCAAAGCCAAAGAAGAATATCGAAGACAGCCTGATGAGCGCTGTTGACGAAGCGACGGAAGAATAGGTTTCAACACCGCTTGCGTCGTCGCCAGCGCTCGCTAAAGCGTGCTCGCCACGTAGCGGCGCTGTCTCGCGGGTCCTGTCACTGTGAGTCTGCGAACGACGGGAGCGGTGTTAAACGGCATAAACAACGGAAAGTATTAAATTAGCACTCTATTGACCTGAGTGCTAATTTTGTACTATACTGAATATAGCAGTCAGTTAATGTAAGATAAAATGCTTGCGCTGACGCAATGGAGGATTGATAATAGTATTATGCCTGAGGATTTTGCAGAATTTATTTCGCACCTCACCGACAACGCTCGGACGAGCTTGCAGCACGCCGATGCGATTGCACGTGGTTATGGGAGTGCCTATATTGGCACCGAGCATCTGCTGCTTGGCGTGCGTGCCCAAGGGGGCTCGGTCGGCGCTAAATTATTAGCCGATGCCGGTGTAACATTGGACCGCGCAGAGCTCGCGCTTAATTTGACGCCGCGCACACTTGTGGTTAGCACTGGTGCAAAGGGCCTGTCTGAAACGGCCAAATTAACGCTCAAAATGAGTTGGGATATTGCCCAGGAATTCCATCAGGAATTCCTGGGTACAGAGCATATCTTGTACAGTATCTTGAGCCAAAAGAATGCTCGTGCAACAGTATTGCTTCGAGACATGAATATTGATATTGCTGAACTGACAGGTGAACTCGAAGAATACTTTGACCGTCAGAACAACGACTATCAACAGTCAATGGACGATACTGCGACGCAAAAACCACCAAAACAGCGTCGCGGTGGTGCGATTGATACATTCGGTACTGACCTGACGGCAAAAGCTCGCGCCGGTGAACTTGATCCGGTGATTGGGCGAGATGAACAGCAAGAGCGTTTGGTGACAATTCTGAGTCGCCGAACCAAGAACAACCCCGTACTGATTGGGGAGCCGGGTGTCGGTAAGACCGCTGTTGTCGAAGGCCTGGCGCAGCGTATTGCTCGTGAGGAAGTGCCGGATCACCTACTAGACCGTCGTGTTGTCCAGCTGGACCTTGCAGCGATGATCGCCGGCACGAAATACCGGGGTGAATTTGAAGAGCGCTTGAAAAAAGTCGTCGAAGAATTGAAAAACCAGAAAAACGTCATCGTGTTTATCGACGAGCTGCATCTCCTTGCCGGTGCCGGTGCCGCCGAGGGTGCGCTGGATGCCGCAAACATGCTCAAGCCAGCTCTTGCGCGCGGTGAGCTCCACCTGATCGGTGCAACCACTCTGGATGAATATCGTAAACATATTGAGAAGGATAGTGCCCTTGAACGCCGCTTCCAGCCGATTATTGTCAAAGAGCCTTCACTGAAAGATACAGTTGCTATTCTGAAAGGCCTGAAGAGTTATTACGAAAAACATCACGGCGTGGCAATTGGCGATGAGGTTATTGAGCAAGCAGTATATATGGCTGACCGTTATGTAAGCGAGCGCAATATGCCCGACAAGGCAATTGATGTGATTGATGAGGCTGCAGCACTTGTACGAGTAAAACGGGGTCGACGACCAAGTCGTGTTCGCGATTTTACACGTCAACTAAAAAACCTGAACGAAAAGATGGACGACGCTGTCAACAACGAAGATTATGAGCGGGCAGCGCTCTATAAAACACGCATTAGTCAGATTACGGCAAAATTGAATGAAATGCGCGAAAAGGATGAGAAAAAGACGCCAGTGACACTGACGGATGATGATATTGCGCATGCGATTGCAACAATGACAGGTATTCCTGTCGAACGTTTGCAGAAATCCGAGATCAAACTGTTACGCCGATTGGAAAAGCACCTGTCTAAGTTCATTATCGGTCAAGACGAAGCTGTCGAAACAGTTGCCCGTGCTATTCGGCGTTCGCGGAGTGGTGTTGCCAGCCACAAACGTCCTATCGGCTCATTTGTGTTCATGGGACCAACTGGAGTTGGCAAGACTGAGCTTGCGAAAGTGTTGGCACGCGAGGTATTTGGTAGCGAAGAAGCGCTTATTAAGATCGACATGTCTGAATTTGGCGAAAAGCACAATACGAGCCGTCTGCTTGGTGCACCTGCAGGGTATGTTGGCTATGAGGATGGTGGCAAGTTGACAGACAAGATTCGTCGTCAACCATATAGCGTCGTTCTATTCGACGAAATCGAAAAAGCGCACCCCGATGTATTTCAGCTACTTCTTCAGCTACTTGAG
>JALQVV010000060.1 GCA_023260255.1 Candidatus Saccharimonadia bacterium | reverse complement strand
AAATTAATATTATATTCTTTAATCATACTAAGTGTTCTAGGAAACCCTAACATATAAACAGGAAGATTATGTTCGTCTCCCATACTATAAGCAAAGTTTATAATATTCTCAAGTCTGTTTTTATATTTAAAATTCTCTGGTCTGTGAATATCCAAGATAATACAGTTATTCAATTTTTGTGTTGTTGGTTTATATTTTTCTACAACCTCAACAATTGTATTACCAACCACATGCACACCATTATGAATATTTTCTTTGGCTAATTTGGCTTTATAGTTATCGTGATAAACAAATAAGAAATCACTACAAATATCACAAACCGTTCTATTTATTTCTTCAAGCATTCTTTTATCACCAGAACGCATTCCAGCTTCGGCAAGAAGGTTGCGGTCGAAACCGATTCCTTTGAAGGTGCGACCTTTGAAGTTGTCACCCAGGCGACGGAACGCGTTTGCGTTACGGTCAATCACGACGACGTCGTGACCGCTTTCTGAGAGTTCGAGGGCGAGTGTTGAACCCACTCGACCACAACCAACGATGATGACGTGCATATTCGTTCCTTACTTACTTTCGATGTTCATGTGCGTGGGCACGGAGACAACCGCCGTGTGGCGGCGATGGAGGAGGCGGGCCTTCAGTGCGAACGCGCTGCCGTTGTGCAGCCATTGCGTGCGCCACGAGGTGACGAACTCGGGAATGACCACGGTGATGATGTCGTCGCTGTACTTGGTGTCGAGTTCGTCGAGGAAGTTCATGACCGGCTTGGTGAGCTCGCGGAACGGACTGTAGAGAATCTCCAAGTCGATGGGGATGTTGAACTCGAGCCAGGCCTGCTCGATGCGCTTGCGGTCTTCGTCGTCGGTGGCCACGGTGACGGCGTAGAGGCGATCGGGGTGCAATGACCTGGCGTATTGAAGGCCACGGATGACGCCCAGGTTGATGCTGCCCACCAACACCACCAGAGTGTGCGTTTCACGCGTGGGCCAGTAGCCGGGCTCCACATGGGTGGACTGGCGACCCTTTTCGTAGTGATTGCCGATGGCCTTGAAGCT
>JALQVV010000102.1 GCA_023260255.1 Candidatus Saccharimonadia bacterium | reverse complement strand
CTCACCAACTATCTAATCGTACGCGGGCCGCTCCCAAAGCGCCGAAGCTTTAATCCGAAGACCATATGCGGTATTAGCACACCTTTCGGTGCGTTATCCCTCACTTTGGGGCACGTTCCCACGCGTTACTCAGCCGTCCGCCGCTCGCCGCCAACTCTCACAATTCCCTCCTCATTCATCCCTCGATATAGATGCGGCTGATTTCCTTTGGAAATCCCCGCGTCCTGTCTCAAGAGTGACAAGAGAATAGTGAGAGTCGCGCTGCCGCTCGACTTGCATGTATTAGGCACGCCGCCAGCATTCATCCTGAGCCAGGATCAAACTCTCCATAAAAATGATACTTATAGTGTATCAGACTCAAATAAACTGACGATGATATTGCACAACTAAATTGTCAATGTACATTAACCATCTGTTCAACTCGCATTCGTTGGGTATCGCTCTCTTGTCTCTCGAACAAGACTGGCGACCAGACTGTTATCCATCATAGCGCCAAAAGAGGTGGGCGTCAAGAGGTATTTTTACTATTTTATGAGTAAAAAGACGAGATAGCCAATAATAAGCCCTAGGATTGCCCCAACAATTACCTCCAATGGCTCATGACCCTTAGCAGCTCGTGGCATCTGTACCTTGCTTTTTTGCTCTTTGATGAGCGCAATGATCGCCGCCCCTTGCTCCCCTGATGATCGACGCACCATGACCGCATCATACATAACAACAGCGGCAAATAGCGCTGATATGGCAAAGAGTGCACTTTCAATACCTACCCTCATTCCCACAACGGTAGCCAGTGCAACTGTTGTAGCACTATGGCTACTCGGCATATTTCCCGATAGGTACAATTGGCGAAACCCTGCGAAGCTACGGCTCTTGAATGCCTGTATGACGTATTTGCTACCCTGGGCTGCCACCCAAGCAATTATCACAGCGATAAGGTAGGGTGACAGCTCTTCCATATTTAGCCCTCAGCCACCTCTTCTTCGTTCGATTGTTCCGACATCACCCCGAGTGATGACACAGCATCGCCTTCACCAAGCTTCATGATTCGTACACCCTGAGTTGTTCTTCCAAGCGTCGGGATATCTTTCAAACCAACGCGAATTGTCTGTCCCTTCTTCGAGATGATCAAAATCTCGCTTGCATCTTGTTCTAGCGTACGCACATCGATAATCGGACCAGTTTTTGTTGTCACAACAGCCGCCTTAATACCAACACCCCCGCGTTTATGACTTGGGAAGTTTGCTACCTTTGTCGCCTTGCCGTACCCATTCTCACTGATGACCAGCAAGCTGCGCTCGTTATCAGACACAATATCCATGCCGACAACCTTGTCGTTCGGACGCAATCGGACACCGCGGACACCGCGAGCCGCGCGTCCCATAGGACGTGCATCTTTTTCACTGAAACGGATTGCTTGGCCAGCAGATGTTGAAATAATAACATCAGTATCACCAGTCGTTTTCTGAATCCACTTCAATTCGTCACCATCATCCAACTTGATTGCAATCAAACCATTGGTACGGATGTTCGCATAATCTTTTAGCGGAGTCTTCTTGATCGTTCCCTTACTTGTCGCCATGAACAAGTAGCCGTCGTCTTTGGCATCCTTTTCATGTTTGATGATAGAAGTAATTTTCTCTTCCGGTTGCAGCTGCAACAGATTCACCGCCGCAACGCCTTTGGCCGCCAAGCTCGCCGCAGGTACCTCATATGCTTTCAGGCGGAACACACGACCCTTATTCGTAAAGAACAGCAGGTAATCGTGGGTACTTGCAGGCACCAAATGATCAATGATGTCCTCTTCCTTAGTGGTCATGCCACGCTTACCTTTACCACCACGATTCTGGCGTCGATATTCACTCAACAGCGTGCGCTTGATATAGTTCTCCGTTGTCAAAAGTATAACACTCTCTTCTTCTGGAATCAGCTCCTCATCGCTGAATTTGCCCAGCTCGTGATTAATCATCTGGCTGCGACGCTCATCACCGTACTTTTCTTTCATTTCAAGGAGTTCTGTCTTGATTATCTTGAGAATCTCTTCCTCATTCGCCAGAATCGCCTCCAATTTTGCAATAAGCTCGTGTAGTTCATTGAGCTCATTCTCAATTGCTTCGCGTTCGAGTCCAGTCAAGCGACGTAGCTGCATCGCGAGAATTGATTTCGCTTGGATCTCGCTCAGCTTAAAAGCCTTTATGAGGGCAGCTTCAGCGATCTCGGTCGTCTTACTCCCACGGATAATCTTAATAACCTCGTCGATGTTATCGAGCGCAATCTTATAGCCTTCGAGGATATGCGCACGCTCTTTCGCCTTACGCAGCTCAAACTCTGTTCGCCGGCGGACGACCTGCTGACGATGCTTAACAAATTCACTCAGTATTTCCTGCAGACCAAGAATACGCGGCTGGATACCATCAATCAGTGCGAGCATATTGAAGTGAAAACTTGTCTGAAGTGCGGTCATCTTGAAGAGCTGATTCAGCACCTTTTTGGGATACGCATCCTTTTTCAATTCGATCACTACACGGACTTTACCGCGAGCGGATTCGTCGCGAAGGTCACTAATAGTAGTTAGTTTTTTATCTTTAACAAGTTCTGCAATTTTTTCAATGAGTGTTGCTTTATTTACAGCGTACGGCATCTCTGTAACAACAATACTGTGACGACCTTTTTTGCTCTCTTCAATATTCGCAACTGCCCTGATCGTGACACTGCCACGCCCGGTCTGATATGCCTGTTTCATCGGCGTACCGCCATAGACAATCGCACCAGTTGGGAAATCAGGTCCTTTCACATGCTTCAAGAGGTCATCAATCGTTGCTTCCTTGTTATCAATAAGTTCGATCGTCGCATCAACCAATTCTCCAAGATTATGCGGAGGAATATTGGTTGCCATACCGACCGCGATACCGATTTGACCATTCAATAGGAGATTAGGAAGCCGTGCGGGTAGTACGACGGGCTCTTGCTCAGAGCCATCGTAGTTGTCACGAAAGTCAACGGTCTCTTTCTCAAGATCAACAAGCAGCTCGTTACCCGCACGCCCAAGTCGAGCCTCTGTGTAGCGACTTGCAGCCGCAGGATCACCATCCATCGAGCCAAAATTACCTTGGCCATTGACGAGTGGGTAGCGCATAACCCAGTCCTGAGCCAAGCGAACCATTGAATCATAGATCGAGCTATCACCATGAGGGTGATATTTACCCATTACTTCACCAGCAATACGTGCAGATTTTGCAAATTTACCGCCCGGACGAAGTCCCTGCTCACCCATTGTGTAAAGAATGCGGCGATGAACCGGCTTCATGCCGTCGCGCACATCAGGAAGCGCTCGATCAATGATCACGCTCATTGAATACTTCAGGAAGCTGTCTTCCATGACATCTTCGACAGTACGATTCTCGAGTGTTTTCGAGTGTGTCTGTGGGGCCTCTACGATTTCGCCCTCTATCGGAGTGTTATTCTCTTCGTTTTCCATAACTATACGTCCAATTCCTCAAGGTTAACGTCTTTGGCGCGCGATTGGATGAAACTCTTGCGAAGTTGCACTTCGTCACCCATCAGCTTGGTAAAAATCGCGTCGGCTTTCTCAGCGTCTTCAACCTTTACCTGAATCAATACACGATTCTCGGGGTTCATTGTGGTATCCCACAACTGGTCAGCATCCATCTCACCCAAACCTTTGTAACGCTGGATATCAGACAGACCCGCCTGTTTGATCAGTGTATCGTTGGGGTCAATCACTGTTCCCCGTTCTTTTCTTTCTTCCGTCAGTTGGCGCATGATATCGTCGCGCTCTTCATCACTATAAGCATACCAGCGCTTGTTGCCGCTAGCCTTCAACAGGAATAGCGGTGGTTTCGCCAAATAGACATGGCCCCCGTCTATTACCTCACGCATATAACGGAACAAAAATGTCAGGAGAAGTGTCGAAATATGACTGCCGTCGACATCCGCATCTGTCATGATAATAATACGGTGATAACGCAGGCCGTTCATATCGAACTGATCGCCGATCCCTACACCAAGTGCTTTGATGAGGCTGACGATCTCGTTGTTATTCAACATACGATCGAGTCGCGCGCGCTCAACGTTCAAGACTTTACCACGAAGTGGCAGGATCGCCTGCGTTTTGCTGTCACGACCAGATTTTGCCGATCCACCAGCCGAGTCACCCTCAACGATATATATTTCTGAATTTGTTGGATCTTTACTACTGCAGTCAGCGAGCTTACCTGGCAGGCTCAGGCCATCAAGTGCACCTTTGCGAATAATGTTGTCGCGCGCAGCACGAGCGGCTTTGCGTGCTCGGGCGGCAAGCAGCGCTTTGCCGACGATCTTCTTGGCAACTGCAGGGTTTTCATCAAGATAGTATGCAAAATACTCATTCATTACCTGTTCGACATAGCGACGCACCTCTGGGTTGCCCAATTTGTTCTTTGTCTGGCCTTCAAATTGTGGATCAGGAAGTTTTACAAGGATAATCGCTGTCAGACCT
>JALQVV010000053.1 GCA_023260255.1 Candidatus Saccharimonadia bacterium | reverse complement strand
GGAGATATATCCATTGAATAATTTGCTCTAATTTCATTACGTTACCTTTGTTCCTATATGGATATGATTAGTATGTCCGGGCACGTCACAGATAATCTTTGGATCACCACACGAATATCCTTGTGGTGGATACTGCCAGATTAATTCAGTGAGGCCAAGCTCGTCATAATGATCATAGTAATATTTAAATAGTTTGTTGCAATCATCGGATGCCCCTGTGCCTGTGCTTGCGTTATTACCGGGACAATATATATCGGCCGCCATGCCATGTGGATGGTTGAGTCCATCACAATCGTGGCCTGTGTTAAAGTTCCACTGCTCTAATTTACTTGCGCCACTATTTTCTGCGCCAGCGACAACGGCGCGTATAATGCGCGGGTGCACACCTCCTTTGCCGCCGCCGGTTCCGCATTCTATCTGGTCGGTTGTGCAGTTTTTCAGGTCATTATTCATATATTCACCTTCACCGCTACTGTGTGCGACGATCTTGCCGTTCGCTTTGAGTTTGTCATATTCCATAACAAGTGTTGAGCATTCTTCGGATAATATAGTTCCACTCCCTGTCTGTCCGCCGTCTGTTGGACAGGCATTCCCGCCAGACCCTTGTGAATTACTTAGTAAGGAAGCATCGGCTGATTTACCGGTAAATTCTTTATAAATATCCTCGGCCTTCTCACCACGACCTAGGTTTTCGCCCTTGGCTGTATTCGCCCGTTCAAAGTAGTCGTGGAATATCGTTCCTGCCTTGTAGGCTCCTGATCCAGCATAGTTTGTACTACGGGAAAATGATTTTCCGTTCAATGCATCAACAAGCGGTATCTCCAAATGATCACCGTTGCCGTTATATTGTCCCTGCTCTGTTTCGGTCATTTCATACCACATATATTCCAACTGAGTGCCCAGGCAGTCCCAGCTCGTGCCCTTTCCAGCGGCAAACGAATCAAGTTTGTCGTTACGACCGAAACACCATTGCACAACCCCTCTGCAGCCAATACCATTTGTCGCTTTTGGATTAAATGAGGATTCCTGCTGCATATTACCCATAATACCTGCGGCGGCATCGTCGGTGAGGCCCTTGCTTTTGAGAAATGACCATATTTGCTGCTTGTTTTGTTCGGGCGTACCACCACAGCCTCCCCCGCCGCCCCCGCCTGCCGGTGTAGAACCGCCCGAGCCGGTTTGAGCTGCTGCACACCCCTCGCTGTAGTAAAGGACATCGTTTTGTTGCCTATAACTATCTTTTACACTAATCGCAAGCACGGAGCTGACATTACCTATAATAAAACCGCTAGCGGCGACAAGTATAATGAGTCTCGCAAGTAATTTAGAGTACACTTGGACCACCTCTATCTCGCACGTCTATATGAAGGTGGTCGCAACTATCTTCGAAGAAAGCTGCGCCATTAACATTGACTGAGCCTGCGGGAAACGTAGGGTTGAATGCCGGGTTACTGTCGCGTCCACCACCGCAGCCTTTTTGGCCTACACCACCATGACTATGATCGATTCCAGCTAACCAGTCACTCGCGTAGTCCTGGATCACCTTCACCTGTTTTGGATCGCTATAAGTAATTCCACCCCAGTCCGGTCCACCGGCGCGCCCGCTGCCATCAAGCTTCTCGATCCCGTTTAGGTCGACAGCCTTGCCCTTTGGGTGTTGTCCCGTATCGCAACTAAACCGATCATATTTAAACCCAAAGTTATTCAGCCATACCTTGTACTTGCTTGATAGCGTTGTGATGATATTCATGAGCTCCTGATCAAGCGTATAGTTGGTGTTGCCACAGGAATTGATTGAGTGCCCAGTTTCGCAGATCTCCTTGAGCCCTTTCTTTGTTCCGTCGTTGACGTAGATGATGTTTGGATTGTTGAGTAGACTACAAGCATCACCATTTGCGCTTGCAACAGCCGGGCTACTTGTACATATATTGCCATTTGCCATGGAGTAAGCACCCTCACATATAATCATGTAGAGTTGGAATCGATCCATCATCATACTGTCCTTGGCGCACTGCTTCATGGTTGTCCAGTCTTGGAACTTTGACGACCCCTCCTCAAGTGTTACCTCCGAGGAACCAGCATCAAGTTCCCTGTCTTCCGTACAATATTTTTTATAAAGATCGTACTGGCTATTTTCGACGACTGTACCATCTTCCTTTATGCTTGGTTGTTCCGAATCTTCACAATTCTGATCAAAAAGATTATCTGCATCATCACAGGTTTCATCACGGGTACCACCTTCTTTGTTTGGAGTGTACTCTTGGTTTACTCTTCCCATCTCTGGTTTATTGCTATCATCATACTCGTTCGTTTTGCCGACATCTTTGTATTTTCCTGCCTGCTGCATATAATCTATCGTTTCGAGTAGTGGCGTTACGTCATTGTTGGCCATTTGATCTAACCAGCCGAGTACTCTTTTGGATGTAATGCCAACAGTACGCCCCATGACATCGCAGACAAGTTTTGCATCATATTTATCGCTATCAGGACAAACAGCTTCGCCATTGTTATTAATACTAAGGCGATGTTTTAGATTCTCTTCTGTATTGGTCATGAGTGATGGCTGTGAGTGCAGGGCGCTTGTCTTTGGATTGAAAGCATTTGTTATAACAGTAAACGCGTTTGTAGCGAATGAGTATCCTGTCTTTTTACCGCTGATGTATGGATTGAGTGATGCGCTCAGTACACTCGCAAAGGAATATTCATTATACAGATCAAATGGATTACGTTTAGCATCATCCATAGCAATTTCTATGTAATCTTTGTAGTAATCGTCATTTGTCATAGAGATGAAGTCTCGTACTTCATCGGCACTTTTTGCAGGTTTTAATCCATACCCCCAACTTGTTCGTCCAAGCATTAAGCCCATGCCGGCAGCTAGTGCATTCCCTGCATCCACACCTCGTAAATCAGACGGTATGTCAGCGCTCATGAGCGCTTGCACGAGCTTGCCGGTCATGTAATTTATGACGGCGTCTTGAACAACGTTGGCAATAATACTAGTGGCAGCGCCTTTTAGTAAGCACCCGGCGGCGGCAAGACCGAGTGTTACGGTACTTCCTAGTACGCATGCTATTCCCTGTACAACTCCTTCTACGACCTGGCCCCTTTGAGCGTTAATACATAGCTCTCGGATATTTTGTTTGCCACCAAGCGCACTCTGAAACTCCTCGATACCTTCCCCGAGGGCCCTTATCGACCCGATACCGCCAGTCGTATAGTCTTTTGTAAAATCAAGTAACTTCGATGTATCGCCATACATTGCCATTCGAAGTCCCTGAGAATCTGTAGCGGTCAGATTCTTTTTGGCTCGAATTTTCGCAGCATTTTCAGGGTCCTTTGCGGCAAGTTCGTCGGTGTATTTATCGTTTTGATACCAGGTTAGTTGGTCGGCTCGACCGACTATTTCATCAAAATCAGCATCTGTTGCTGACCCATCGGCTATTTTTGAAGCAATTTGAACGAAAGGAAATGCAAACTTGACTACATCGGCAATCCATTTGGCCTTGACTATACCAACAACAATACGAAGAGTGTTATATATTGTACAGCCGGTTGTCACGGGTCCCGTCACGAGCCCCGCTCCCCTAGTGAATTTATCTAATGTACCCTTTACTTTCTCGTCGGATGTTTTCTTTGCATCATCGACAAGTTTCTTCTTAGTTTCTTCATCTTCAGGTGGACGGGAGTTCTTTTTAGCGATCGACCCCTTGCTTAGGCCATATTTTTTCAGTACTTTATCAAATTTTTCAGTGAAAAACGAACTGGATTTATCTTGGAGCGCGCGCAGTGAATAACGCCGCGAATCTACGCTTCGGCTATCCTCTGCATCCATCTCTGGACCACTTCTTGCAACCACACCATTCGGGTATTCAACAGCTGTTAGCTTTGCGGTTTGGCCTTCCTCCATGTCATCGGGCTTTATTTCTCGCTCTCCGCCAGACACCTCCTTGCCGTCTGCATCGACAATAATACCCTTTATCTTGAATCGGTTTTCAACAAAGTTTGTCAATAATTTTTTAGTAGCGGTCGTGAGCTTACACTTGAGTTTTGATCCTGTACACTCACTTTTAAACAAACTGCCTCGATATGCTTTCCAGGCTGTGCTGTTCGTCCGGCTAAAATCAGATCCGTCGTTTGTCAGGCTTTTCTCGATTGTCGCAAACAGTGCCGCTGGCGAAAGTGTCACAGAAATAACAATCATACCAACACCTAAAATGCCAAGCACACCACCGCTCGCTCCGTATCTTCTGCCGTTTCGGGCGAGCCAGCTAGCTATTCCGCCACGCAGACCGCTTGTGGCGTCGGCGCCACTTTTGTAGAGGGAGTCTGGATTCTGCTCCCTATTCTCTAGATCTTCGCGGCTATCTTCGGGTTCGTCGGCATTGTAGTTGCGTTGGATCGTGTCGCCATGTGCATCAACTTTTTCATCGGATGCATCGTCGCCATAATTATCCGCAATGATATCATCAAAGTCCCGATCCTCTTCGGCTTGGGCGATTTTGTCGAACTGCTCATTATAGTGCTGCTGCGCAAGGTCAAGATTATCACTGGTGTTACCAGCCTGTCGCTCCCGTTCCTGTAAGTCATCGGCTAGTGCCACTGCCTATCTCCTTAAATTTGCGGACCCTGGGGTTGTTCCTGCGCCTGCCTTTGTTGAGCCAGCTGCTCCATACGCTGCTGCTCTTGCTGTTGCAACTGCTGGACCGGGTTAGTGGTGACGAGTTGGTGTTCGGTGCGCGACGCCACAACCTGGATGTGCACATGGTTGGCACCGGCAAAGAATAGTCCCTGTCCAACCGGGAAGTTTGACAGACGTTTGCGCTCCTCGTCGGTGAGTTTAAAGACATCGGCGAGCACGTCGACCGCGCTTGGGGATTGTTTGAGCAGGAGCTGCATTGAACTGTTGGCCACGATGGCGCGACCCATTTTGCTGGCCATAAAGTCCTCAACATCCTGGCTGATGGTGGTGACACCAAGGTAGTACTTTCGGGCGCGCTTGGCGAGGCTGAATAGGAAGTTTGCTGAATCCTCGTATTTCATCAGCTGCCAGGCCTCATCCACGATCAGCATACGTTTTTTCAAGTGACTGCGTGTCACGTTCCAGATGTGAGACAGTACGATGTACATGGCAACCGGACGCAGCTCATCCTCAAGGTCGCGGATGTTAAAGACGACCATCTGGTTGTTGATGTCGATATTGGACTGCTGGCTAAAAATACCGGCAAATGTACCTGTCGTGTATTTGCGCAGGCGTTGTGCCAATGCCGGACCACTGCCCTCCATGTGGACGAGCGTATCGTATAGGTCGACCATTGTTGGTGGTTGCGACGTGTGTGTTAATGGATCGCTGGTAATACCGGCACGAGCGTAGGTATCGATCAATGCCTGGTCCAGGTCGGCTTCTTCGGCTGGGGTCATAGCAGCCACGTTGGTTGCACCACTTGCCTGCAATGTTGCACCACCGAGCATAAGGCGGAGTAGCCCATGAAGTGTCACCAAGTTGGCACGTAGTGCGTCGTCGGCCTCTTCGGTATCGATGACGCGCGGCAGATCGAATGGATTGACGCGCACGTCTGAGTTCAACGACAGGCGGATATAGCTACCGCCGACAGCATCGGACAGTTTCTGATATTCGTTTTCTGGGTCGATAATCAGCACGTCGGCGCCCATCATCATAGAGCGCACAGCCTCCAATTTGACGGTAAATGATTTACCAGAACCAGACTTTGCAAAGACCACCATATTGGCGTTTTCTAGTGTAAACCGGTCAAAGATGATCAGGCCGTTGTTGTGCATATTGATGCCGTACAATATGCCCTTTTCCTGCGTCAGGTCGGCGCTGGTGAATGGGAACGACGTGCTAATGGCGCCAGTATTCATGTTGCGACGGATTTGCAGTTGGTCGGTCATCTGCGGAACGGTACTGTTCAGTCCTTGTTCCTGCTGACTGGACGCAACCTTGCTAAATACCAACTGCTGGCCAAAAATTGTTTCAATTTTGTGTTGGATAAACGCTAGTTCGTCCAGACTGTCGGCATACATGGTGATATACAGACCATAGCGGAAGAACCGCTCTGATCCCACCTGGATCTCATCGCGTAGTTCCTCGGCGTCGTTAAGTGCCGCCTCAAGTCCTGGGTCGCGCGTACGGCCTTTTTCTTCGTTGATGGCCATAGTTGCCTGCATTTGCGTCACCTTTTTGCGCAGGTTTTTTAGCACGATTTCCGATTCGACCGGATAAAAATACATACTCACGTCGAGCACTTCGTCGATGTTGATGATACTCGACAACCACCCAGTATAAATCTGACGTGGATAGGCGTAGACGTAAATCGTACGGCCATATTTGGTACCGAGGCGAAAATAGCTGGCATGGATTTCTAGGGATGATGGCGCCACTAAATCACGCAGTGTTGTAATACCTTTTTGAAACGCCTGCTCTACCTCGGCCTGTTCGCGGGCACGCTGCTGAGCGGCAATATCAACGGCATCGGGTCGCTTGGCCATTATTTATCTTCCTCCCTGATCAGGTGTGGTCGTGGTGCCTCGCCCTCGCCCTTGCGAACATACATAGCAGTGATGCTTTCAAAGTTGCCCAGTGGTTCGCGGACAGCTGTATCGGGATTATAAAAGTTATAGTACAGCTCACCCAGTTCTTTGGTGTTCAGTTGCACGCACTTGATACCTAGCTGGAACAGACCGCTCATGACTGAATCAACGTGGTTTTTGATCTCATCCTTGGCCTTCTCGTAGGCGGCGTGGTCAACCACGATCGCACGTGTTTTTGGTGCACCGCCAAAGATAGTGCCAAACAGGCTTTTGCTGCCGCGTTTGAGCGTTTCGATGTCACCGTGTGGCCAGTACGGGATGATGACGTAGAATGTTTTATCCATAATGTTGGCTTCTTGCGATAGTGTGTCGATGAAATCGATGTAGTCATCGGTTAGGACGTTGAGCAGCATGTTTTCTTGGTCGCGGCGAATGTTGGTCAAGCGCTCGATGTATGGGCCAATGTCAACGCGCTGTGAACGGATGAGGATTTGGATCGGAAAATAGAGTGAGTTCAGGAAGTTTTGGTAACTGTACTCAATACCTTCACGCTCTTTGCTACTCATCAGGTCAAAGTTGATCGATTTACAGGCTACAACCGCACGAAAACTGCCATCATTCATGATCACCATGTTGTCGCGTAGTTCAGAAAAAAGCAGGCTGTTTTGTGTGGTGTTGGGATTGGTTGGTGGCGCTGGTGTGCGTGCCTGATCGGGCTGTGCTGCTGCACCAGGTTGTCCGGGCACTGGCCGTTGCCCCGGCTGGGGCATGGCGGGACTACCCTGCTGAGGAGCGGGTGCTGGTGCACCGGGCTGTGGTTGTTGGTTTGGTGGCATGCTTGTTTATTCCCTATTCCTATCAATCTAGCGGAGCGAGATCGTCACCTCGTCACCGTTTTTCAGCTCTTTATTTTTTTGCGCCACACGGTTGGCCTCGTGTGCCAATGTTTGCACTGACACGTCAGTCTGTTGTGACAACTCATCCGCCTGCTGTTTGGTCAGTTCCATTGTACCAGTATCGGGGGTAGAAGCGCTAGTGGTTGTCGCAGTTGCCGTGGGTGTTTGTGCCACTTGTGTGCCGCGCAGTTCGTTGGCTTCTTCTGCCAGTGCCGTTGCATAGGCAATTGCATCACGACTCTCTTTTTCGGACTGCTGTTTGACGGTGGCTGCCTCGCGGGCGCGGATTTCGTCCAGTGATGGCAATGTTGATGTGGGCGGTGTGTTATCGGCTGGTTGAGTGGTTGGTGCTGGCGTTGGAACGGGTGCCGCCGTCGTTACGGCTGCCGGTTGAGGCTTGGTAGCTGTCTGCATGTTCGAAATTGCTTCTTGACGCTGTTGATCAGCCTCTTCGGTTAGGTGCTGTGCCATTGCCTGCGCTGCGGGGGTCGTGTTATCCATCCTGTCGGGTGCTTGCTGGGACTCGTAGTACAGGTCGGTGCTAATCGAGGTATCTGGTGTGCCGCCTGCGCCACGGATTGCCCAGCCATGTGTATCCACCAGGTCGGCCAGGTAACTCAGACGCCTTGTCGCCTCATCCTCATTAAGATCTTTGGTGAGGATCTTGTCGGCGTCTTTGGGTGGAATGATGGTTACAAACGAATCAATACCATCTGGCTGCCAGAATCGCTTGCGTGATTTCAGGAAGTAAAACGATACCACTGCCGACAGGTATGCCTCCATTGGCTGGTCTTTGCGCAGCGGTAGCGCTAATGCGGCGAAAAAGATAATAACAGGCAGCGGAATGATCGCCAAAGGGATAAAGAGCTGCGCGAGCCCCCATGCGCCGGCCATCGATATCGCCACCACTATCAGATAGATAAATTGACGAAAACTGAATGGACCGATAAGCTTATCATCCGCCTCAACGTCTTGAGGCACCTTGTATACCGCCATATCTGGTGGTATTATAGCTTACTTCTTATGGTTTGGCGACCGCTAAATGCCCATATTAATCATTAGAAGCGGCCGTTAGCCATGTCTTCAATGATTGATTTATTACCAACCTTTGTACTCTCATACGCTTTAGACTTGGTGGCGGCGTTGGCAGCATTAAGAATGCCCTGAGCGGCTGCGAGCGCCATATCGCGATTAGCCTGACTCAGACTTGTATCATTAAAGGTATCCATCGATGACTTCATAGCACCTTTCATCGCTGCAAGTGTGCCAGCTGTTTGACCAGCAACTTGCTCGGCCGATAAGTTGCTGTATGCGGCAGCGTTACCCATAGCCGTTTCAATGGTTGTACCACGAGGTGAATTAAACGCCCATTCATTAACGCCAGCAGAGGTTCCTTTGATATTGCCATGGTGAAGGCGGATATTCTCTGCGATAGCATCAGCAACCTTACCTGATTTGCCTTTCATTGCGTTGACGAATGCGTCAACACCGCTGCCACCCATACCAAACAGAAGATTTTGTGCTGCCTTCGCGCGGATCTCATCACCCTTCTCGTAAGCATCCTCGAACTCTTTTGTTACCGCATCCATATTTCCTCCAGTGCGGTGATTAATGGCAACCTGGGCGTTTTGGATTTCCTCCTGCTTCGCCTTCTCGCTACCTGCAATTGCCGTTCTAGAAAGAGCTGCTTCTTGGGCCTGAATACTACCAGTTTGGAGTTTATCTGGTATCAATCCCGGTACACCACCGGCTGCAGTTTGGGTATACAAACTTCGTGCTCGCCTGTAGCGACCTCCAAGGCTCTTGTCGCCACCACCTTCTCCTGCAAGCCTTTCAGCAAACCGCCTTGATTTATAACCTTCCTTCGCAGCCTTTCTAATGGCTTGTCCACGCCCAAACGCGCTGGCTTCCCATGCTTTCTTGCCACCACTGACACTGCCATTCACTCCGCCGCGGACACCCTTTTCGATTGCACCACTCAGCTTGCCGCCGATAGCGCCGGCCGCAGATAGTGCACCCTTGAGGACTGACCACACGAATAACAACGGTGCAACAGCAATACCAGTTGCGACGAGACCTGTTGTCAGTGTGGCATTATATGGTTTATTCGCGTTACATTGGCCATTACCAAAACATGTGTTGTTGCCATTTTTTCCACCCTGGACGGTAATGGATGGCTCACCACAAAGTGCATTATCATTGGCGCTTTTGTTGCTGTTAAATTCTCGTACCTGGTCTTCATTATCCGGATTACAGTCTGCAGCAGCCTGCGATTGGCCATTGTTTGATCCAGCAACCAATATGATTGTACTGGCCAGCTGCCCTGCGCCAAACAACAGCCCAACTATTGGAAATACCATCAGTAACTGGCCAAACATCTTCATCCACTTACTAAAGTACTTTTCCGTATTTGGCAGGAGGTACATAACAAATGCAATCGGCGAAATAACAATCAACAACACAATAAATGCTTTTCGGAGTAGCAAAATGATGATGATCGTCGCAACAGTGATGAGGATGAGAGGAATAAGTGCCGCAATGGTTGGCAGTGTAAACCACACAATTGCCCCAACTGCGAGCGCTGATGTGACGATGAGTGCCAAGATGCCGCCGTGTTGTAATACTGCTGTGTTGCCGACCTGTGTGTCCGCATGACCAACTTCACCAAAGACCGACGGGCCAACAGTGTTAGCAATTTGTGCCATTGCATTCTGAATTTCATACCCCAGGATATTGGTAATATCGACGGCTAACTGGCAAATATAATAAGATGCGTTGACGGCGACCGCGGCGATAATCAGTCGTGGCAACATTTTCTTAATACCATAGTTGGTTAATCCGCGCCCGGTCACCTGTGAAAAGATGATGACCAGGAACGAAATGATAAACATAATGTTCGCCAGGTTGCGGGCGACTTCCCAGCCGATCTTGGTGCCACTATCATCACGTACTAGTTCGGGGTCGGTGCGCAAGAAGTTATCGGCCAGGATGTCAAACGCCTTGTCTGATATTTTGGCCGCACCTTCCATGATCGGACACAAAATCCAACCAATCTTTTCAACCGCACAGGTGACGGACTTGTCATCGACCTTGTCAGGGTCTTGGCCGGCTGTTGGCGCGGGAGAAGTACTTGATGATGGAGTTGGCGATGGCACCGAGGCCCCCTGAGCAAGAACCTGAGGGGCTGAAGATACAGAAGCAAAAAGCAATACAAACACAGCAAAAACTCCAGCAATGCCATGTTTGAATAGCTTTTTGTGTTCAATCACGCTAATACTATAGCATAAGCGTTAATTGATGTAGAGACTGTTAGCTAAAAGCGGGAGCTAGCCAGCGTATTTTTCGAGAAGAATACTAAGGTCTGGGTTTGCGAGGGAATCGTAAGTGTATTCATCGATAGAGATGATGTTTCCCTTTGAGTCTGCATAGTTTTTGAACGGAGAATAATTTGTTGCACCGCTAGCGAGTGACCTATGGCCAATAAGTCGGCCGCCATTCGCATCAAGGGTCACGGAACCTATCTTTACCGATGTAAGTTCACGATTACTCAATGGGTTCGGTATCGCTTCATACACAGCCTTAAGACCCTGGCCAGGATGTTCACCGATCCATGTCTTTATGAATTCGTATTCTTCTGTACCCGCGTTCGCTACAACGGATGCAGCTCGGAGACCTTCGTTAATATCGGCCTGGGTTGTGACGAGCCATGTTGCAAGTGTGCGGTAGTTCAAATAGTCTTGATCGGTCCATTCGGCTCGAGGTTTGGTAAGGTCTGGCATGTAGAGGACGCGCTTTTCATCTTCATTCAGGGCCGGTTGGATAGTTTCCCAAGCAGTGTGCAGATATGTGTTAAAACGCTCGGCACGATCATTTGCACGTACTTCTTCGGGCAAATCTGTGTACTCGGTAGGCAGTAGCTGATCTCGTTGCTCACGCGTGGTGCCATTGTAGTTTTCCAGATTGATTACCTGCTCCGCGGGGGTGATGGTACTCTGACCGGGCATAGCCTCACCCGTCGCAACAGGTCGAGAGCCTGTTTCTTGTGGGCTTGGTGCTTCTTTATCACTACTCAAGCCAATTACAACACCGGTGATAACACCGCCAAGCCCAAGGAGGGCTCCACCTGCCAGGCCGTATTTACCTAACTTTGATTTTTCAGCTTTAGCTACGGTACTTACCTCCGTGGTCTCGGCTGGTGGCGCGATCGGGTTTTCGCGGAATATTGCTGGTTCTTTAAGTTCTGCAGTGACTTCGGGTGTCATATGACTAGGAAGCGGATCGACGCCAGATTCTGACATTGGTGTTTTTCGGTAGTCGAACTGCTCGATATGAGGCGCGCCGGCGGCAGCTTCATTAGTAGTGTTGTCGTGTTGGTCTTGAGGAGCTTGGTCTAGCCGACGAGGATTCGTCATAGAGCTTGGTCCTTCTTTCTGGTGGTTAATGGTTAATTGGGATAACCTTAATCAATGTACTATTTTATTATACACTATATGATCGAAAAATGCAAGCATTATGCGCTACGGGCTATAATTTACAGATATTGCCCTTTTGGGGGTCTTGAGTAAATGTTCCGCCTTTTGGACAAGTGTAGCGTCCAGAGTCTCCATCTTTGACGTACGTCGGAGAATAATAACCGGCTGTTATTTCCTGCTGAGTTGGCTGGAGACAATAGCCGCCACCCCTTGGCAACGGCTGCCAGGTTCTGCCCGCTTTTACGCAAGCGGCTTTTTGCTGGTCGGTCGAACTGGTATTAGTATTACATCCTGCACTTCCGCCAACACCACCCTGGCTTGTACAGCTTTGTCCGCCACCTGAGTTGTTATTGCCACCGCTTTGCCCCGAGCTATTTCCTGTGCTTGAGTCGCCGCCACTACTGCCACCGCCATTACCACCGCCACTGCTTGCATCATTACTACCTTGGTTTTCTGGCACCCCAGTGGCGCAGTTGGTCGTGCCACGATCGGGTTGGATCTCACTGTCGACAAAATTGAGCGTCGCACAAACGAAATCTTTCCAGTAGCCCAAGTGGCAACCGCCTGCTCCGGCAGGTCCAGATGCTGTTGGTGACTGTCGACATTCTTCATTGCCTGGCAAGATGAGCGCATCAGACTTGATGCCCAACTGGCGTAATTTGTCGCGCATGCCATAGGCCTGTTCTGGGCCAACAACCCCGTCGTCTTCAAACCCAGCCAAAAAGGCTGGTGACGAATCGGGGCTGGCGAAAAGTGCCGGTGATAGCACGTTGAAGTTATCGAGACATTCGCCAAACTTTTTGCTGGCGATATTGAATGCGGTACCCGTGAGGCCTTGAACACCACCACCGCTGATTTGATTGGATATTGATTCGACATCATTGGCGGCACTCAGTGCATTTTGCCCTGCAATCATACCTTGGGTGAGCAGTGTGAGTGGATCGAAGCTCTCCGCTGAGAAACCATTGGCATCGCCACTGATACCGAGGGCCGAAAAATCATTGCTACTCAGCCCCTGGCCGTATTGGGCTACATCACCACTACCACCATTGGCAAGATCGGCGAAGTTGGTAAATCCTGCCAGGTCGGTCGGTATACAGGTTGAGTGGTCCATACCAATACCAAAGGACTGGAATGAATGGAACAGAGCAGTATAGGCGTTCGTAGGTGCTGACCAACCAACAGCAACTTTGGCACCCGATTTACCGCTTGCATTGGCGCGCATCGACAAGCTGCCACCGGCACTGTCACCCCAAATAGCCATTTTGGCTGGGTCGATACCATACATCTCGGCGTTGTTTAGGACATGCTGGATGCCACGCATGACATCTTCGTACATATAGTAAACACCGCTCGACCCATACCGATAGGTAACATCCATGACGGTGTATCCACGAGCCAGTGCATCTGGTGCAACTTGGTCGCTCGTATGGTCATTGCCGTGCCAGCCACCACCGTTAAAGAACAGGATTACTGGTGAATTTGGTTTGCCACTCGGCTGTACTCTGATTGGTTGTTTTTTACCGGCGCCATTAATATACGACCCGTAATCATTGTCGGTCTCCTTACTTGTATCGGTGCCGGAATCAGGACCACCCTGGTGTAAAATATCAATGTATTGTGACAGACTGTCCGCCTGATCTAATAAGTTCTGGAGCTGGGCCTGTTCGGCGCCAGATGGTGTTGATGACGGTGATGGACTCGTGCTGGGGCTCGGTGATGGCGTGACGCTGACATCACCCTTGGTGACAACACCATTTGCCAAATCTCGGGCGGCCTTGCTGCAAATATCGGCTGTTTCCTGGCCAAAGCCGGCATCAATATAGTTTTGGCAGTCGGTTCCATTCAGCCCATCTTTACAGGCATTTTTTTGGCTGTTTGATGTGTACTGTCCGCAGTAATCACTGGCAGACTGTGCGGCAAGCGCGATTTGAGTATGGATCAAGCCAACAACACTCGCCACCCCAACCGCGACAACAAGAAAGGTCAACCAGCCGCGATTGCCTAGCGGAAAGAGCGCTCTTTGGACGATTGTTTTCATGCTTCTGTCACTAAGGATACACTACCCTTGCAAAAAAGAACAAGCGTTTTGCTGACAGCTCATACTGCCTATGGTAGTATGAGGATACTATGGTCAAACGATCAAAACGCCGTAACCTCAAAGCATTGATGAGCGATCGCCGTACTCGACTGGTTGTCGTGCCGATCCTTGTCGTTATTGGTCTGAGTGTGGTTATTGTCACGGTGCTATCTCTGTTTATCACCCCCAAGGCCGAACCTGGGACAAAACGCGGCGTCGGAGCCGATGGGTTTCAGGCATATGTTGAAGAAAATAGTGATCTCAAGGTAAAAGCGGTTGCAAGTAGGGATGACGTCGTAGCCGCGCTGGGCGGTAAAGCCAGGTCGGTGAGTGATGCCCAAGTTAGCAAAGTTTTTAACTACAATGGTGACCGCAGTCAAACACTGACGTTTCCGTTTGTTCGCTATGACGGTGTGAAGTCTACTCTTTACATCGATATGAAGCTTTATAAAAATATGCAGTCACTTGATAACGATCATATTTATGTCGCGACTGCCAAAGCCGGGACGGTCAATGGTTTCCCCGCCTACTACAGGCACGCCCAGACAATTGGGAGTGACCGGGAATATCATATGATGGTTATAAATGGGTTAAAGGTGTATCGATTTGTGATTGCTCAGCCTGTGCGGAATGTCACAATCAGTGAAATTGACGTTGCTGCTATTTTGAAAAAACTTGCCGCTAAAGCAGAACTCTAACCGCTAATACCACGAAGTGTAGAGGATGTCGTTGTTCAAATAGAATGGATTGCTGTACGCGCCGTCTGCGTGGCTCGGTTCGGTGCAATCAACACTGCCCGACATTGATCCGTCAACCGAGCACATCATGGTATAAGCTCGGAAATAGCGCAACATCTCCGGCTGATCGGTTAGCCGAGTACATTTTTTACCCGTATACCAATCCTGGTCGTTTTGTGTCGAGGTGACGGCCATTTTGGGTACATCGCCAGCTGTTTTCTGGTTGGGATCACCAGCGTCGTTTTGGCTGATGATATTGCCATTTTTGTCTCGCAGCGAAGTGCGGTAATCCTTTTCTTTCTGAGATAGCCCTTCATAGCGCATTGCGATGGCACTGCGTCCCCATGGATCCAGTCGATTCACGCAGTACTGGAGGTATTTGTCGTATTCACTGTTCGGCGTTGGTTTGCCGGTCGTTTTGTCGATGAATGGCTTGTTGCTGGCCGTTGTTACAATTTGGCGCAGCGCCTCAAGGTATGGTTTGTTGCCCTCGGGGTCTGCTTTGCCAGCGCGTTCGTTTAGTTCTTGTAGCTGTGATTGGTAAGCGTCGGAGTGCGTGCCGGTCATATAGTCGATAACGCCCGACAGGTTAATAGCTGTTCCAATATCGTCAAGCGGCATACTGTAGCGGACATTACACATAATGTCAGGCATGATCCCAATCGCCAGGTATTCCAAATCAAGCGGACAAAATGCCGATGACAGTCGCAGCAAGTACCCCGCCATACGCTCGGTCATGTCATTGCCCGTCAAAAGCGATGGTTGGATGTGGTAAAACGCTTTGGCGGACGGTGTTTGACCCAGTTGTTGCGTACTGGTATTAATGAGCGAAAATACATTATTCAATGTGGCAAATAGCGGCGCTTGGTCACTTGTGGATGGTGACAACCCATGGACGATCGATCCGACAAATGAGTATTTGTTGTAGGGGTCAAATGGGTTTTGTCGTCCGTTGTAGCGGGCAACATCGTCTTGGCCTTTTTGTACCCCGATTGCCTCCCCTAGTAGCAGGTAGGATTCCATGTCGGCAAGGTTACTTGGCATCAGGCCGCGGCTCATTGCCATATCGCCTAACAGCTCACCCATGCCCGAAAACAGCGCATAATTGGCGGCGATCCCTTTGATTTGTGAATTATAGAGCAGCTGGGTTGTTGCGGCGGTGACCATGCTATTGATACCGAACCAGCCAGCGATGTATGGCGTGAGGGTCACCTGCGTCAGTTTTTGTGACGGCAACATAGTGTTTGATACGGGGCCACGCCAGGTTCCTAGAAATCCTTGGAATATGTTGTCGTCATAGGCATTAACGGGCGGGCACGTACGCCGGCCAATTTCGGCCGCCTCACCTACCGCGGCCTGCGTGCCAGGTGGCGCCATGGCGGTCACCGCCTCCAAACAACGGGTATCGTTGGTCGTCTGGCCCTTCGTCTCGGTTTTGTTGTCGAATGTTTCGCCGGACAGACAATATTGGCGATCGGCACCAGTTGTCGAGCTGATCGGCGGTGGGGCTAAGGAGCCGGATGCGCCAACTACAGTGCCAAGTGCCGCCGCGTTTGGTATGACCTGTGCCCATGATGGTGCAAGTGTGCCAATGTTTTCGTAGGCAGACAGGTTGTAGGCGACGATGGCTGCGGCGTCAGTGGCAAAATTAAGCAGATTGGACGGACTGCTGATGAGTGATCCGAATTCACCAAGCGAACCTGGCAATATGTCACCATAGGTAATCGAACGATAGATCAGTGAATCGGTTGCACTTCCCCCTCCGTAACCTCCGAGTGAGTGCTGTGCAAGCTTGCTTGCCAAAACATTCGACGGCATTTCATCGGCAGTGCCGGCCTTGATAGCATCGGCTGCCTTGAGGAATTGGAGCGCGTAACGGGCTGCGGTTGAGGCCTTTGCCCTGATAAGCGCATTGGACGACATTTTGCCGATAGTGTACCAACTACACATAAGGTCGGTATATGAATAGGTGTTGGTTGCCAGTAGATTTCCGGCAACCTGCAGGTCGGCAACGACGGGAAGTTCATTCGAAATACTTTTGACAGTATCGAGGTTTACACCGCTCGTTAGTTTACTGCCGAGGGATTGTAGCTGCGTGAGGCTCAGCGGGCTGCTGAGTGATGACAGGCTCACGCCATCTGTTGGGTTAGGCTGGCCCGTGAGCGGATCGAGGCCGCCGTCGCCCTTTTGCACAGCATTGTCAAAGCTGCGGTCGACTGCCTGTTCGGTGTCTCCTGTTGTGGTGACACCTTTGGTCATGTTGTATCTTGTTTTGATACGTTCCTTGAACCGTGCATCGTTGAAAAAGCTCGACCGGGGGTTGAACACGCCATAGACCTGCGCTTTTGCCGTGGTGCTAAGTTGAGAATAGAGCCATAGTTGTGGTCCCGACGTAATCGGTGCATTTTGCAAAATACCATCGAGGAGCTGCTGGGGACTTCCCGAGGCGCTTTTGAGTGGATTTAGCAACTGATTGATGGCATTTGAGACGCTGGCAGACATGTTGCCATTACCACTCATAAGGTTAGAAAACGACGACAGGCCACTTGCCTTTACGGAATCAATGACTTGTTTGTAATTGGGCGGGATGATGGCATAGACTTTGTAACGGCTTTCTTCGAGGTCGTTTTTAAAATCACCATCATCACGATTGTCTTCGTAGACCTTTTTGACAGCCACGTCACCATTCACTTTTGCTCCACCCAGATTGATATCGCCAAAACCAAACGTAAAACCTTGCTGTTCAAATGCTTGTTTTTGGCTGCGGCTCATGGTTGTTAACTTGCATTTTATCGGTTGCTTGCTCATCGGCTGGCCGTCCACGCAGTCTTGGCCAGACATCGGCCCGATTTTATTGAAATACATAACTTGTGTGTAGATTTCGAGCGCCGTTGTGGCATCGGCCAAATCGTTAGTATACATTTCTTTGATATTCACCAGCAGAATATTTGGTGCTAGCACTGATGTATACCAGACCCCCCCGGCGATCAAGGCAAAAATGAATAGAAACGCCGATCCGCGCTGTAATTTACCTGCTCGGCGGCCAGCAAAACGGAACCGTCCCTTTTTGTCAGCGGTATCTGGTGTTTTTTTATCTGCCGTGGCAGTTTTCCAGCTAGCGTCACCACCACTCGCCTCTTGCTCCTTGAGGTTTTTGCTATCTGCACTTGACGCTTGGTGCTGGCGGTTGAATTTTTTCTGGTAATCCGACTCGGCTGCATCTTGGCTCGCCGGGTTGAGGCGGTCTGCCATTATTTGTCGTCCTTTTTATCCTTATCGTCGTGGGTAGTTGTGTGCGGTGCTTCATCGGGCGCATCATGATGGTTTTGCCCGAGGATGTCTACTTTATCTCGAGCATCTTCGAGGTCTTTGTCGGCATCGAACAGATATTTCTGAGCGCGCGCTTTTGCTTTTTCTTCGGTACCGCTAATTGGGGGCTGAGTGACATTATCTGGTGGGCGATGCTGGGGTTGATTTTGTCCACCAAGCAAAGCCGAACTGTCAACCTGCACAGGGGTAACGACAATCGTCGTGGCCGGCGGTGATGCCGAACCGCCGCTGATAATATTGTTATTTTGTGCAAGCGAGGGTGCACGGTAACTCGTTGATGGAGCTTGCGGCTGCGGTGCGCCGCCCGCCTGTTCACCGCCGCCCGCCGGTGCTGGGCCAGCGTTAAATTTACGGTCCTTGTCTTTCGACTCGTGGCTGCGATTGAGGTTGTTAAAGATATCTTTGGCGGTTTTTGGCTTGTCCTCAGCCTTGCCGTTTTGTTGCTCGGCGGCAGCAGCGGCAATTGCGGCGTCTTCGACGCTCATGTCGTTTGCCTCACCTTCTATACGGGCATTTTGCAGATCCTCTAATCGTTTTGTTGCATCTTCGTCAGCGTTACCACGGATAGAATTTTCAAGTGCGGCATTATTGCCCGCCGGCTGACGAGCAGGAATCGCTGGTGTTGGTATACCCTGCTCACCCAAGTCACCTGGTAGTGCGCTACCACCGAGTGAACGGCGACGTCTGTTGCGGCTGAACGCTTGCCGGCGGTTGAGCGGATTATTGATACCAGCGGCATTTTTGGCACCAGCGGCACCAGCGGTCGCTTTGCCAGTGACGCGGGCTTTTTCCTCGTCTTTGCCGCCACGCCTCCCGGCCACAGTTGCTGACAGTCGTGATCCCGCGGCGCTCATGAGCGACGACAGATTCTTGAATAGGAACCATACACCGAGTAATGGCACGACAGCCGCCGCCGCCGCAACGGCATCGGGAACAATATTACCTGTTCCCCCGCCATACGGTGCGGATTGATTGTCCCAACCACCCGCCGCTAGGCTGACGATCTGACCAACACCAAGCAGTAGTGCAATGATTGGATAGAGTGTCAGAAGCTGCAGGAACAACCGACCTGCCTGTGATGAGAATCGCTCCATATTCGGCAGCAAGTACAACACGATCAAGACTGGAGCAGCGAGGATGAGTCCGGCAACAATTGCTTCGCGCATGATGATGAGGATAACGGCTGCGGCACTGATAAGAGCGACCGAAATATCTACAGCAGCCAGCAGCGGCATAAGGACCCATACCATGCCGGTATTGCCCATGGCAGCGGCGGTCATTTTGGTCAGGTTGCCATCACTCAGTGGATTTGCCGTGGCGCCTAGTGGCATGACCGGACTACCACTACCGTAGATGTTTTTCAGAATGGTCCAAATAGCATCGCCAACAATGTTCGAAACATCTATCAACAGGACGCCGAAATAGTACGAGAAATTAACGGCAATGACCGCAATCAATAGTCGCGGCAATAATCGCTTGAGGCTGTAGGTTCCGTTTGTTCGCCCTATCAGATAGCCGTAAATGATGTAGAGGAAAACAATGACGAACAGTGCATTGGCAATGTTGCGCATGACCTCCCACCCCTGAAACGTCTTGCCGTTATTGCCAAACAACGTGTAGTCGATACTGAGCGTACTCTTGTTGATATAGGTAAAACCTTTGTCCGCCAACCTGGCTATCGTGCGCATTGTCGGACAGATGACCCAGCCGACTGTTTCGATAGCGCAGCTGTTGCCGCCCAGCCCAAAATCAGTAATCGCAGCAGCTGCTGGTCGGGATACGAGTGGAGACAAGGTAATCGTGATCGCAGCAGCGGTGCCCAATAGAAATAATGCCCCACGCCGCATAAAGGTACGCAGAGGCTCGGTCATGTGATCCGACCAGCGCTGCATCATATACTTCTCCAGTATCTGTTATGACGCTTATGGTGTCAATGACGAAATTCCCTGTTCATCCCTGGGATTCGCTTGTGTTTTGTTCGAGGGTATTCTATCTTATAAAAAGACAATGAAAATAAAACAAATAAAACTCCTCATTCTTGCTTTTTCGCTCATCATTTCCTCAATTAGTGGTGCAGTGATGCTCGGCGGTTCAACCCCAGTAAAAGCCTATGTTTGTTCTGACCCTGCCCATCCAACTGATGTGTACGAATACCATGAATCGGATGGAAAATGTTGGAAAGTTCGATATACCGATCGCAATCAAGATCCGCCGATCGCAACCTGTACGGGAAGCACCTGTGTCTGTCCAAATGGTGGCGGGTTTCAACCAAACGGTGCCTGTACGCAGCAGTGTACAGGGGGTGACGTATATCATGCCGACACAAACAGCTGCTGGTATAAAAACGGCTACACCGAGCAAGATACTCAAAAAATAGCACCAACAAATAACGACGGTACTCCGATTGCATCGGATAATGCGGCGTGTTCTGACGGATTTTACTATATGAAAGATGGTATTGGTTCGGGTGGTCCTGGGTGTTACGACAGGGCGAGCAACGGAACGTTCCCTTGTGGTCCAAATCAAGAGGTGCAAGTACAAGGCAGTCGAGCTGGAACATCCGAAAGCTGTGGAGATGCTAATAAGAATCGGCTGATACCAAAAGATACAAAACAGTCGAGCGACAAAACAAACTGTCAGACTGGATATGCAAAAGATAATAATGTCTGTAAACCCTACTCTGACTTCACCAATAAAGAATCATGTACCGCACACGGTGGCAACTTTGTTTTGACTGACACAAAAAATCCAAGTAATGGAAGTGACGATGTTTGGACATGCCAAGCGCCACTTGCCGACAACGATCCATGCAAAGGAATGACTGGCGATCAACTAAAAGCTTGCCAAGGTGGACAAAGAGGTGAAGATTGTAGCAAGCAAGCGACTGAGGAATTAAAAAACGCGTGTAATAAAGGCAAAGCACAAAGTGGCACTGATGGCACAGGCAAAAATTGTGGTGAGGCTGAGACTGTCCTTGTGACCTGTAAGGGAGAAGGCGTCCAGGCAATCGGTGATGTGTTAAGGATTATCATTACAGTACTGTCAATTTTGATTGGTGTGGCGGCAGTCGGTGGCCTGGCGTGGGCGTCGATCCTGTACGCCAAGGCACAAGACAATGCCGGTAATGTCAGTGAAGCGCGCGAACTGATCCGTAATATTGTGATCGGACTGCTACTGTACGGATTCCTTGTTGCTATCGTAAACTGGTTGGTACCAGGAGGAGTTATCGGATGATAAAACGATTAAAAGTATTGTTATTACTAGCTGTGGCCGTATTTACTGTTGGCGTTACTCCCGCCTACGCCGCCGAATCGTGTGGTGGCACCAAAACGCAATTAATCTCGTGTGACAGCAAAAGCGGTACCGCGGCAATTGGCGATTTGATCAAAATCGCCGTCACCGTGATGACTATACTGATTGGCATCGTTGCGACTGGCGGTATTGCCTACGGGGCAATTCTGTATGCCAGCGCGCGCGATAATCAGTCGCAGGTAAACAACGCAATGACGATTATTCGCAACGTCGTCATTGGCCTCATTCTCTATGGCTTTACAATTGCGATCATTAATTGGCTGATACCGGGCGGTGTGATAGGATAAAAGAGTCGTGAAAGCAAACATCAAAAAACTGATTTCCGGATTTATTGTCGCACTCGCTCTCTTGGCGGTTGTCCCTGCTGTAACGGCTGGTGCGCAGAGTGGCGGCAATCAAAATCAAACCCCCCAAGCCGGTGGCAATCAATGTAATGTAGGCTTCACATTTTTCCCTCGCTGGTATGACAACGGCTTGTGCGAAAATGGTAAGATTAAATCCCCCGGTGATTTTGGCAATGATACAGCGAGCAGCCTAGGTACCTGGGCAAGCAAACTTGCACTCAACATCGTCTCGATGCTCCTTGTTGCGGTTGGCTATGTATCGCTCGGGTTCATCATTTTTGGCGGTTTTAAATACATGACATCTGGCGATAATAGTAGCGGTATTGCGGCGGCCCAAAAGACGATTCTCAACGCTGTGATCGGCCTCGTATTATCTATTATGTCAGTCGCACTAGTAACATTCGTAGCGAATGCGATAGGATCATAACTATGTATATCAATAACAACAAAATTCTTGCAGCCGATAATACTCAGATCAAAATCTCCCAGAACGATCTCAATCTCAATGGTGCACCGACGGGGCTTGGGAATGGCGATGTTGCCGCACTTTTGAACGCTGTTTATATTGTTGCCGGTATCGTCGCGGTCATCGCTATTGTTGTCGGCGGTGTGCGCTACGTTGTGAGCAATGGCGATGCGGCTGGTGTCAAAGCGGCCAAAAATACCATTATGTATGCAGTAGCCGGCCTGATCGTCGTCATTGCCGCTGCGGCCATTACCGATTTTGTTATTAAAAATGTGGCGAAATAACGGAGATATCATGAAACGATTTGTACAACTCACCCTCGCTAGCCTAGTTGCCTTGGTTGGCATTTCACTTGCTTCTCCCCTGGTAGCACCAGCGGATGCGATTAACGTGTTTGACAAGGCCTGTAACGGCGGTTCTGGTGGCACCGGCACCACCAACAGCTCTGGCAGTGGCGGGCTTGGCAATACCGCTGGTCAAAACAATAGCGGCGGCGGAGACTCTAGTTCTATCTGTGGCGCGGCCAAACAGGACGATGCGCAGGATATCATTAAAAACGTTATCAACACCATTCTTGTTGTCCTGGGTATGATTGCCGTCATCATGATCATTATCGGCGGTATTCGTTATACCACCAGCAATGGTGATCCTAGCTCGATCAAGGGCGCCAAGGACACTATTCTGTATGCCGTTGTTGGACTCGTTATCGCAATTCTGTCGTTTGCTATCGTTAATTTTGTACTAGGAAGGTTTTCGTAAAAAGGAGAAATATGAAAAAATTACAAGCAATTATATTAAGCGTCTTTGCAATCATCGGAATCGCGGCAGCTCCTGTGCCAGTGTTTGCGGCGAACGGT
>JALQVV010000003.1 GCA_023260255.1 Candidatus Saccharimonadia bacterium | reverse complement strand
GTGAATCACTTCTTCAAGCATCGACTCGGTGTCGCCGAGCTCTACCTGTACGGGTTCTTCAATTGCACCGTCGAAATCGTCGTAACTCATTACTTTGCTCCCTTGCTTTGCTTGGCAATAAGTGCCTTCAACACTGGTGCTGGAACCATTGGGGTCTTAATCGGGCCTGTGTAGTTCGCAAACTGACGTATATATGTGCTGGAAATGAACGCGCGCTCGGCGCGGCTAAACAACAGCACGGTTTCAATGCCAGTGGCTGCGTTGTTGGTTTGCGCCATTTGCTGCTCAATTTCGAAGTCGGCTCCGGTGCGGGCGCTCTTCACAATCATGCTGGCGTTAATGCGGGCGGCAACTTCAACGGTCAGACCTTCATATGTAGCCACGCACACAGCGTTGCCCAAGTGAACGGTGCTTTCGCGAATGAGTTCGGCGCGCTCTTCAGGGTTAAACATGCCAGATGGCTTGGCAGGGTTGTGCATCACGCCAATGACTAATTCGCCAAACAGCGAGACGGCTTGTTCGACGACATCCAGATGACCCAAATGAAACGGGTCGAAACTGCCGGGGTAAAACGCAACGGCCATAGCTTCTACGCTAACCGCTGTAAGAACGACACATACGCCCTGCCATATCGCTTCACGCGGGTCACTTCCCAGCCTGTAATTGCAGGGTTTTCAAGCGTCATGTCGCGGTCGCTCTCGGCCACCACAAAATCTGCCTGCACCAAGTCAAGCAGTTCGTGCCATTTTGCAAATTCATACGGTGGGTCGGCAACGATCAGGGTTGCGCCCTTCACGGCGGCAAGTTGCTGCTAACAGTGAAACTCGGCTATAAAGTGGCGGAAAGCACGCAAAGTAGATGGTACTGGTGTAAACAGCATCACAAACAGAGAACAATGATGTTGTACTTCAAACTTTTATGACATCAACTGCTCTCAAAGCTCTCAATAAAGAGTACGGTGTAAAAGCTACTTTTAGTGGCAAAGGTGATAGTAAATTGTGCTTGACTATTGCAGAAGGACCGATTGATTTTATCGGTAATTACTGCGAGAATGTAAAAGCTAAATGCATGATGCGCGATACTGAACAAGTTATTGATTGGGTTCAACGTGAGCAAAATATCAGTGTAAATCAATATTACCTTGATAGCTCTTTTTCAGATGTTGCACTGGAATATATGGAAAAAGC
>JALQVV010000080.1 GCA_023260255.1 Candidatus Saccharimonadia bacterium | reverse complement strand
GGATCCGCACGCGAGTCCATCCGGCTCAAAGTCAAGATCACCAACGGCCAACTCGATCAGTCGGTCGAGCCCTTGTGGTTCGACCTCTACACGCGGCACGGAGATCTTCACTTCTTCGGACCCCTGACACTCAACAGAGACGGCGCCGTCCTCCCCCACATGGCTGATTCATTGAAGTACTTCATGAACATGTGGGATGAGAGCAACAAGCCAAACGTCAGCCTGATCGACTACGTCACTCCCTACGGAGAGCCCAGTCCGGCGTACCAACGTCAGCTCGGGCCCGATGACAGGGATCTGACCGTGCTCGCATCAACTGATCTCGATCCGGCAACCCGTTTTGTTCCGGGAACAGACACCTACAGGATCGATGCAACGGTTGAGGACATCAAGCTGAATGACGCGCGATTCCTCGAGATCCTGGCTGGTGTCGACAAGGACGGTTCTTACTGGTACGAGTAGACCTCGTCCAGTAACGCCGAGTCGCCCTCACAAGGGGCGGCTCGGCAAGAACCTGAGCGCTTGAATTTATCAAGCTTTCAGGTTCTACATTGCCTTTTCCTGTTAGCGGGGACTATACTGGAGGCACCATGGCATCTGATGAAATCGACCTGACTATGTATGACAGAAATACTGCCATCGCTCGGGCGAGCGAAGAGCAATCTAAGATCAATGAGCTTGAGTACGCACGTTCACTCGGCATACCTATCACGGTAAAAAGTGGACTTGCCTACGTTGCCATTAGCGACGCCATTGAAATTGTTGAGCAATTAAAACACGAAAGGGATAAAAAGAGCGATTAAAACATCGCTTGTTCGGGCGCCTCAACAATTTCCTGTGCAGCGACACCACCGATCTGACGCAATTGTTTCTTGAGTGACGTTTCCATGTCACCAAGTAGTCGTTCGGTTTCACCCTCATCAACCAACCGTTGACTCAGTTGGATCACTGTAGCATATTCTGCCGCAGGTCGTTTGGACATTTCGCCTAAGGTTTGGCCGATCGAGCGCCGCAACCCTCTTTGGTATGCCTCTAATTGTCGGCGTGGATCCATGTCTGTCAGTATCTGAAATTCTGGCTCTTTCGTATCCTGGCGTCGCTCTTTGGCGAGGAACCGCTTCATGTCGCCTCGCCACGCTTCGAGGTGTTTTTTGCTGGCGGTACTGTTGAGTTTTTGACCACTGACATAAATTGCCTTTGCCATTAATGTCCCGGTGACTGCCTTTTCCAGCAAAATCGCATCCTCTGACTCGGGATCAGCCAATCGCATATCATCCACCCCTAGATATCCATTTTTTACCGCTAAATAATCGCGTACCGTGTCAACGCTTTTACCCAGTTCAACCCCGGCCGTGTGTTTCATAACACCGGATAGCACAAACTGTCTCACGTCTGTCGGCATATTCGCAAAATGCAATGCATCTCTCATGCCTTTTGCATCAAGTTTGTTCTTGCCGGTATAACGCTCTATGTACTCATCAACCGTCGACCATTTGCCCTGTTTTTTGCCCCAGTTAAACGCCTCTACGGCCGCCATCGTTCCGCGTTCTTGTCGCGGTTGACTATGCGTATTTTCAGCGCTCTGCAGTTCAATAATATCTTCCACCTCATGGACAGGATGGACTTTGGCCATGAGAGGGATCGGATATAGCAACCCTTCTTGCTCTGCCTCATCAATCGCTTCGTGGCGTGTGTGGCCAGCGACAATTAGATAGTAGTGACCGTCATCCATCAACTGCGCGTCAAAATCGTCAATTTCGGCTTCAGCACCCCAGGTTTCGTTGGTAAACTGTATGTATTGTTCCAATTGCTCGCGGGTCATACGCGCTACATCGATAGGGTTGAGTAAACCCGTTGCAACAATCGATTCTTTTAGTTCCTGTGTGACGGGATTCTTATCGCCGCGAATCTGACTCAATTTTACAAACTGCCAGCTATGCAGTTCGACTGTTTCGAATTTCCCATGGGCGCGCTCATGTCCCGGCTCGACGTTGCCGTTATCTATCCAAGCAGTGCGCAGCTGTTCTAGTGTGCGCTTTTCCTTGAGTGACGCTCTCATTGCTCTCATCGTACTCCTCAGGTATTAAAAAGGAAAGTGTTAAATCTTTATAAAATGCCTTGGCGTTTTATTAGCACACCTCAAAAAAACAAATTTACTGCTTGTGTTTTTGTGATGTGAGGCGTATACCGGAGTTATACTATCAGGAATTTAATGAGTAAATATAACCACTCTTCATATTTATCTTCATCGGGCGGTGATTTTCATGTGTCATGGCTCAGCAGGCAACAACGAGATGATTTACACGATTTTTTTGTCGCTACTGTCCATCCGCCGCACGATACAGCCACAACAGCTGATACGCCACAGGAAAGGTTTCCTGACATGCGACTAGGCAGGACATTAAATGGTATCTTTGTCGTGCTACGCCAAACAATTGATGCCGATATGAGCATGGACCCCGATAACCACTACGTTGCTACTTGTCGACACATAGGCAGACGCATGCTTTGGGAGGAACATGAGATTTATGACCTTAAATATGCGCGGTCGCCACAGGGCTTCGATAAGATCATGGAAATAAAAGGTGTCACCTCCAGTCGGCCTGCCGTCGTGGAGTTATCTGACAGAGCGCTATGGATCGAACTTGATACCAACGGCAATGAGCAAGAACATCCGATCGAACCAATACGGCTTGCTGTTGACTAGACGATACCGCGCTTCAGTCGACGACGCTCACGCTCGGACAAGCCGCCCCATATACCAAACCGTTCATCGTTCGCAAGTGCATATTTCAGACACTCATCTCTTACCTCACACCCCAAGCAAACTCGCTTTGCCTCACGCGTCGAACCACCCTTTTCTGGAAAGAACGCTTCAGGATCAGTCTGGGCGCACAACGCTCGTTCCTGCCAGGCAAGTTCATCATCCTTGTCGCCTTCTTCGTACTCCCCCACTTGCACAACAGGCTGCCTTGGTACTAGATCGAGGCGTGGCCTCGCATCAATCTGCACAGCTTGGCGGGCCGTCTCGCTCACCGCCAACCGACCTGTTGCTACCTTTTTGCCACGCTCAGCAGCAGCCTCGATCTGCTGCTGTTTGTGCGCAGCTTCTGCAGCAGCAAATCCCTTTGCTCTCTTGTGATTTCGCACCTCTTGCTCGATCACCGCATGAATGCGTTCCATTACAGCGTCTATATCGCTATCTGCATAGCGACTGCGGATATCCTCGTCTGGATAGCCGCATATATACTCCCCAAACACTTCTCTCTCTACGAACAGATCATCAAACTGAACAGTAGCAGCACGAAATACCCGCATCGCTTCGGAAGGACCTATATCTTCACCAAATGCTGCTTTGATACGCATTGTCGTTTGCTCCGAAACAAATCCGATGCGATCAGTGTGCCCGCCCATAAAATCTGGCATCCACTCGACCATCAGCTGCGATTGCTCCGCAGTTGTCAATGTGTCTCCCCATCGTACTTGCTGTTCGTGTACTACTGTCATTAGTTTGCCCCCTCATACATTACGCCTAACACGGCACCAATATTCTTTGAAACTGTCGACGGTCGCACCTGTAGTTTACGGCTGACACCCATACGCCTGTTAGCTCGATCTGCAATAGTACGAAGCGACGAGGCGCCCATTGTCGCCGAATAATGAGTAAATTCTTCAAAATACCGCACTGCGACCGGCACGCTCGACAGCTTCATCTTCACCTCTTCAGGAAGCGTCGCATAATGGTCTTTTAATTTTGCAAGAAGCGCTTGCTCGTCGTCATTGAGTCGACTACGGTTATCTTCCTCTGTAAGTCGCTGCTGAATCCACACAATATCTGAGCGGCTCAACAATCCTTGATCTCGTCCTCGCTCCAACGTTGCCGTGATTGATCGTTTTGCATCGTCGATTGGTACCGATGTATTGTTTTGAATTGCCTGTAGCAGATCGACGAGTCCCGTGCCTGCTACCTCAGCCTTTGGACGTGCTTCGGGTACAATTGACAGCCGGCGCGCGGTTGCTGGCGTGCTAGCAACCAGCGGTGCAGGATTGTAGGCTTCGTCCTCATGCGCCGCATAGAGTATCTGCTCGATATAGTCTCGCATTGCCTCTTCAGTGATACCTTTGTGCGCTCCGAATTTAGCAATAATCGACAAAGTTTTTGGCAGATCACCCTGCTTTGTGCCGACGCCCGCAAATTGCAACACGGCCTTGTAGACTTCTTTTTCAAATCCGTCACCGATGACTACTTGTGCTGTTTCAACATCTGGTGCATATCTATGAACAACAGTTGCAAACCATGATTGGCCGGTGATCATTTCATCATCAAACTTTCCTTCTGTCAGTTGACGAACAAAGCTTGCTCGTTGCGCTGGGGTTGCCGTTGCTTCAAGTAGGTCATCAAACGACAAACGAGGTTTTTCTGCTACAATTTCAGGCGCCTCGGCCAACTCTGCTACTTCATGGAGAGTATCTTCAACCGCTACTTCGTCTTCTTCGCTTGTTTCAATCGCGGTGGTAGCTTCTGGTTCAGCCGGCACTACTGGCTCATCCGTCACTGGTACCGGTTGTTCGACTTCTTTCTGTGAATCATTCGCTACGTGCCCGCTCGCCCTTAACTCAGTAAGATCAACTTCCTCTCCGGATAGGTATGCCTCAAGCACTAGCCGTGCATTATCCATCCCGAATTTTTCCAAGATCGATTTGGCCGACTTAAGGTAAAACTGCTTTATTCCACCACTACTTATTGCTTCCTGATATCCCTGCCGAACTACCAATGCCGCAATCTCAGAACTATCCATACCTGCAAGAAGTCCTGTCATTCTCATCACAAACTCGTCACGTTTTACCATATCTTTTCTGAACCTCACTGATGCATAGTGAAGGTCAGCAAGCGCCCGTACTACCGTACTCTCGTTACCGCCGGCTACAAAGTACTCCACCGCGTCCTCCCCAAATATTGACGTTAGGTGCTTTTGAGCTGCAGGTTTCAATACCTGGGTCTCTGGCGTGTTGTCTTCTTCCTGAAGTGACGGGGCGGGTTCGGCTTCCGCTTCTTGTGGTACTGTGTTTTCAACATTTTCCTCAACTACGACAGACTGACTTGGAATGCCTCGCGCATTTTCGGCAGCGTCAGTTCTCCAAGCTTCAACACTTTGCCTGAGCGCTATCGCAAGGTCAAGCTGCGCACCATTCGTGCGTAGCGCAATAAGCTTGAACATATCATTTACTCTACTATCTGGTAGTACCAGGGACGCCGATATCTCAGTATTGTTCTTGCCCGCATAGCGCATGTACAGAGCTTGCATAATAGTTTCTACTTCTTCTTCGGTTCGGACTTCCGCGAGATTACTCGCCGCCGCTAGGGTCGAGACAACTGCCTCGTCGTCGTCCATCGTAAGTGTCAGTTCATCCGCAATACCCTTTTGCCCGGTCAGTTTGTCGAGATACCCCTTCATGATGGCATTTAGCTCCGAACGCTGGCGAATAACCTCGGGCTCGCGACGAGTGGGAAGCGGCAGGTCAATCACTGTGGCTTCTTCATCAGCAACAGGCTCCGTCGCAGTAGGTGCTGTAGTGAGTTCCGCAAGCGCCGCGATATGCAGTATCATTTCCCCGCGTTCGCGCAGTGACATCTGCGGGAGAAGACCAAAGAGCAGATCAAGCGTCTTGGCATTGAGCACCTGCGTCGCATGCACACGCAACAGTGAGTCGCTATCAACCTCGCCACCTTTTTCATAATTCATCGTCATAAATTACCTCCTGACATGACCGTATATAAAGAAAGCGGCCAGTTGAACTGACCGCCAGAGAACATGCGCATTCCACGCACAGCCCGCAGAAAAGCATCATTCACATTTCGAATAAGCTGAGTCTGACTATTGATGACATGCGCCATGGTTTTCTCCCGTTACCTTTAGCCAAATTGTATCATTACTTTGGCCTGTTTTTGTTGTATTTTATGTATTTTCTTTTACCTCTTGCCCAGGCGTGTGAATTTGATGTAAGATTTTTCATAGTTCCACCTCAGTAATATAGGTATCTTTGACGTTATAAATAGGAGGGTATTATGCAAGACGATGACGATATTCAGCTACAAAGTTATCAGGATGATTTAACCACAGACGACAACGCAACCGACCCATTAATGAAAGAAACTGGAGATGACCCGTCCGCCGAGCTGGGCGTGCCCCCTGAAGAATTAGGCAGCGAACTCGACAAAGAGCTCGACGACGAAGATGAAATAGACGATGATAATGTTGATGTCCACGATGATGAACGCGAAAGCGTTGAAGACGCCGACGAAGATACCGACGATAACGACTATTAGTTATTAGCCGCGTTGATCACTATCGGCAAGTACGCGTACAGCATCCAATGTACCAGCGCCCGAATGCGATGGCACTACCGCACTAATTTCTATGCCATCTCTATCCAGTTGTTCAAGCAATACACTGAGTGAGCTGGCCGCGACCTGGCTATCCCAATTAAGTGGCGCGGGCGACAGACCTGCATGTCCGTTTTGCTTGAAGTAGAGCGCATCACCCACAAACAATACTCCATCAACCACATACGCCATACTACCCGAGGTATGTCCGGGCAGATGATATGCCCTGACCGTCTTCTCGCCAACCATCACCTCTTGCCCATTGCCAACCAGTTTCACCCGCTCGCGATCAGGGCGAGCCTTTTGTGGAAGTTTTCCGGCAAGTGTTCCAATAAACCCTTCGGCCCGTTTATGCCCCAGCAAATATGGTTCGTCATGGTCACTAACATAAATATCAGCTGCACCCAAACTATTCACGCCTTTGACATGATCAAGGTGACCATGCGTGATAAAAATCGCACCAACCGCAGCCGCTCCGAGCTCCGCCAAAGTCGCTCGAATATTACGAGCTTCCGTGTCCATGCCAGCATCGATCACGATGTAGTCGGCCGCGCCCTCGGCAGCTGGCAACACATACGCCGAACTATATGCCGAAATAACCCGCGTGACATGCGGCGCTTCAGGCACCGCCCCGCCAAGCATTTCCCTAGCACCCGATGGCCATAGGACCGTTATCTTCAGCAACGGGTGCACTTCGATGCGTGGCTGGTGGTGATCGGCGACCTCTTTCATAGCTGGCTTTATTATAGACAACACGGTGATTTTTAAAAATTACCTTGACTGTCATAGTAATATGCTATACAATGTAATTATGATAGAAAAATTATCATCAGATTTACTCCGCGGTCACACCGACACGATCATCCTGAAACTACTGTTGGATGGCGATAAGTACGGCTATGAGATCACGAAGCTTATCTACGAATTATCAGACCAGCAATACGAGCTAAAAGAAGCCACGATGTATTCCAGCCTCAAACGTCTTGAACAAGATGGCCATATTACATCGTATTGGGGTGACGAGTCACAGGGTGGTCGGCGTAAGTACTACCACATCACCGCGAATGGTCGACAGCAATACGAAAGCAACAAACGTAACTGGAATTTTTCCAAAGAGATTTTAGACAAATTGTTATAGGAGGAAATTATGGAAGACAAATTAAAACAATTTCTAGACAACGCATTCAAGCCATACGGCAACTTCCCAGCACGGGAGGACGTCAAACAAGAACTACTGGCCAACCTGACAGAAAGATACCAGGACCTCAAAGCCAGTGGTAAAAGCGACGAGGAAGCCTATCAAGCAACCATCGATTCGTTTGGTGATGTATCCGAAATCATGGGTGACGTTCAACCCCATTCCAACAACGAGCCCGACAATGACGACCGACCAATAGGACGCATGTTGCGCGACACATTCAAAAAGGCAAAGAAAAGCAAATCAAAGTTTTCAATGACCGAACTGAAACAAAGTGACTTGAGCGAAACAAACCTTGCCGGGGCAGATTTCAGCATGAGTTCGCTCGCCGAGACCAATTTTGACGGTTCCAACCTGACAAAATCGACTTTCAATGGCTCAGACACCAGAAAAGCATCGTTCAAAGGTGCAGACCTCACAGATGCTAGTTTTGTTGGCAGCGACCTGACAGATGCTCATTTTGACAGCGCCAACCTCACCAATGCACGCATCAAAGGTTCAGCGCTCAAAGGCGCCACGTTTACAGACGCAATCCTTGACAGAACAACCTTCAGTGGTTGCGATATTAGAGATGTTGCTTTTGATGGACTCACGCTGACCGGTACCAATTTTGATGGCACCTCGCTCAAAAATACATCATTCAAAAATACCGTACTGAATGATGTCACTTTCCGCTATTGTGATGTGAAACACACTGTCTTTGATGGTACCGTCATGGACAAAGTGACCTACGCGATATTAAAGGGCGGCAAAGCAAATCTCGATAACGTAACGGTTAAGTAAGGAGAGCAACCACTATGGAAAAATACACGGCAGCAATCACTGTCGATCAGCTACGCAAGTCCTACAAAAAGGTGGACGTGCTAAAGGGCGTATCGTTCAGTGTCGAAAAAGGTTCGATCTTTGCCCTGCTCGGTAGCAATGGCGCCGGCAAGACAACGACAATCAATATTCTAACTACGTTATTAAACGCCGACAGCGGAACAGCCATTGTCGACGGCAGTGACGTCGCCAAAGACGCGACAAACGTACGAAAACATATCAGCCTGACCGGACAATTTGCCGCTGTCGATGATATTCTGACTGGCCGCGAAAACCTGGAAATGATTGGTGATCTGCGCCATGTTGCTAACCCTGCAGAAACAGCCGCAAAACTGCTGGATCAATTCGACTTGCAAGACGCTGCTGACCGTCGCGTCGCTACCTATTCTGGTGGTATGCGCAGGCGGCTTGACATCGCCATGAGTCTAATAGGTAGTCCATCGATCATTTTCTTTGACGAACCAACGACCGGCTTGGATCCACAAAGTCGCAATAGCATGTGGGAAACCATCAAGTCACTGGCCGATAATGGCACGACGATATTTCTGACGACACAGTATCTCGAAGAAGCCGACCAATTGGCCGACAAAATCGCCATTTTGAACAAAGGTAAAATCGTTGCTGAGGGCACGCCCGCAGCACTCAAAAAACTGCTGCCCCACGGCCAAGTAGAACTAAAATTCCAAAACGAAAAGCAACTAGCTGCAGCCATAAAACTACTCACAAGTTATCAGACGACGCAAGATGAAGAATCTCTTTCACTTGCCGTCACGACCGATGGCACTGTCGCCCAACTGACACAGCTGCTAACCAAACTAGAATCCGCACACATCGAGGTCACCGAATTCACCCAAAAAGCACCGACGCTCGACGATGTGTTCCTCAAAATTGTTAATGACAACAAGGAGAAAAAGTCATGAGTATGATCAAAGATACCTGGACCATGGCAAAACGCAGCCTGCGCCACACCACACGCAGCATGGACACTATCATCACCGTCGTCATCACGCCGATTGCAATGATGCTGCTGTTCGTCTACGTTTTTGGTGAATCGTTCCAAAAATCGCTTGGTGATGTCAAATATATCGACTTCATCACGCCAGCAATCATCATCATGACGGTCGTCAGTGGCATCGCCTATGCAGCCGTACGCCTGAGTATGGATTTGCAAAAAGGCATCATCAACCGGTTCAAAACCATGCCCGTTGCGCCGTCATCAATCCTTGGTGGTCATGCCATGTCATCAACGTTGTCTAACCTTTTCTCATCGTTTTTGGTGCTGCTTGTTGCATTGCTTATCGGCTTTCGGACTGATGCCGGAATCGCTGAATGGTCGATGTTCATTGGCCTGACTGTCCTCTTTACTCTGGCGACAACCTGGCTGGCCATCCTGATGGGACTGTTCGCCAAGACAATGGAAGGTGCGGGGGCGTTCAGCTACATACTGCTGTTCCTTATTTTCCTCAGCTCTGGCTTTACGCCTGTCGATAATATGGCCCCGGCACTCCGCTGGTTCGCCGAAAACCAACCAATGACGCCAATCATCGAAACTATGCGCTCACTTCTGACCAACGGCACCATTGGCGACAGCGCAGGTGTTGCACTCGCATGGTGTGTCGGACTGTTGGTCGTAGCGTACGTCTTGGCTCTGCGGGTCTACAAAACCAAAACGATCTAGTATTAGGGTCTCGCAATCTTACCTCTTATCTGTTACAATCTATTGTGTTTCACGAGTTTACTCGTTCCCAAACACACAAACCAAGCTTGCTGTTTGTGAGTTTGAAAGGAGACGTAACGGTGAGTGAACGTCGACACGGCAGCGTAGCTCAGTTGGTTAGAGCGTAGGACTCATAAGCCTAAGGTCACAAGTTCGATCCTTGTCGCTGCTACCAGGTATTTATCAAAAAGAATCGCCACGTAGGCGATTCTTTTTATTGGATTACATTACAGCTCAACACTATCGACAACAGCTTCGCGGCGAGCAAGGAAGTCCTGCAATTCATTGGATGTGCGAGGGCGGTTCCAGGTAGCAAGGTTGATGGCATTAAACGCTTGCTCGAATGCAGCTTCGCTGGACTGTGTTTTCATGTGTGGTGGTTCCTTTTGGCTTTTTTTGTTTTTATGACTTTATACATTTACATTAGCATATTATCTATAAAAAAGCAATAGCAAAATGGCGTTTTTTTGCCCCTTATGTACTACTTATGGTAAAATCGCACCAAAGGATCCCAACATAAACAACCATAATGGGCAATTTTGATACAAATAGTTCACTCGCAATTATCGTACTGGCAGCCCTTATCCATGCCAGCTTTCAAGCGAGTGTCAGCGTGCTAACACTACTCAGCGGTCACGCCCTGGGCAAAAAAACTGCCCATACTCGACTGCTGCGCCTGACCGGCGGGTTTATTGGTGGTGTCGGCGTGATGAGCCTGCTACTACTCTCAGGTGTGGCGTTTATCTTGTCCCAGCTATACCCTACTAGCACGCCCCTCACCTTTTGGGCTGCATGCTGTGGCGCACTTGGCGGTGTTGGTATATCTGTCTGGTTGTTTTATTACCGCGAAAAACGAGGAACTAGTCTATGGCTACCTCGCAGCCTGGCCGACTATTTGAACGCGCGTTCCAAGGCTACCAAACAAGCAGCCGAAGCATTTGGCCTGGGTCTCACAAGCGTGCTCAGCGAACTGCTGTTTGTTTTTGCGCCAGTGCTCATCACGGCACTTGTGTTGATCAGGCTCGAGCCTGAACTGCAACTGCTCGGACTCCTCCTCTACACGGGTATTTCTTTGCTGCCACTACTGATCGTGGGTGCACTTATTGGCGGCGGGCATACACTTGCACAAATCCAACGCTGGCGCGAATCAAACAAACAATTCCTACAATTTGCCGCTGGTACGGCGTTATTAGTACTCGGCCTGTATGTCTATGTTGACCGCGTGATTATCACAGGTATAAACACCTTGGGGGTTCGGTAATGGCACTTGCTGTCGATGTCGTCAAACGCTCTGGCCGTCGTCCGACCGAAAGTTTTGATGCGGACAAACTACTCCGCAGCATCCGTGCGGCTTGCCTGAGCGTTCGCAGCCCTGAGGGTGAAGCCGAATCAACTGCTGCTGCCGTCACCAATGCCGTCATTTTGTGGGTCGAGACCAAACCAGCCGTCACCAGTCACGATTTGCGTCGCCTCGCCGGCGCCCATCTGGAACGGTACCATCCCGAAGCAGCTTATTTTTATCAACAACACCGAGCAATTATTTAAGGAGTAATCATGGCACGAGCAAAATTTGACTTCGACCTCATCGTTATCGGCAGCGGCGCGGGTGGCAGTGCGGCAGCTACTCTTGCCGCCCGAGAGGGAAAACGTGTCGCTATTGTCGAACGAGACGCATTTGGCGGTACCAGTCCTAACTGGGGTGATGTACCAATCAAAGCCCTGTTGCATGCAGCACAACTCTACGACGAAGCGCGCCTAGGTGCCCGCTTTGGCCTGCGCAGTAGCGCACTCGGCTATAACTATCCATCCATACGAGCCTGGAAAGAACTGGCAGCCAAACGCACAGGCGCGGGCGGCAATCGCCGCTACTACGAAAACGAAGGCATCACCACGATACACGGCACGGCGCATTTTCTGTCGCCGCACGAAATCAGCGTCAATCGTCGCCAATATTCAGCCGAATCATTCCTTGTTGCAACTGGTGCCGCCTGGATTGTCCCGAACATCCCCGGACTCGATAACGATACCGTTGCCACGCCGCGCACTATCCTCGAGGTACTGCGTCCACCCAAAACGCTCTATATCATTGGTGGTGGTACTGTTGGGGTCGAGATTGCCCAACTGATGGCAATATTTGGTACCAAAGTCGTCATCGCCGATGTTGCTAGCCGCCTGCTACCAAGTTACGACAGCGAAGCTGGTGAACTACTCGAAAAGATCCTGGCTGGCACCAAAGGCGTTACTGTGCTCACCCAAACGCGCACACTGGCCGTCGAAAAAGAAAATATCGCCCATCGCGTTACCTATAGCCGCGGTGGAGTCGAGCACAACCTGCGTGTCGATGAAGTGCTGCTCGCTGCTGGCCGTGCACCCAATGTTGATCTAGGCCTTGAAAACGCGGGGGTAGAATACACAGCCAAAGGTATTTTAGTGAACGACCACCTGCAGACCAGTGTCAAACATATCTATGCAGCCGGTGACGTACTGGGCCACGATAGCCATACGCACACGGCGCTCCTAGAAAGTCGCGTTGCTGCACACAACCTGCTGTCCAAAAACAAACTGTCACCCGACTACACCGCGACACCACATGTCGTGTTCACCCACCCTGGCATCGCATCGGTCGGCCTGAGCGAAGACGACTGCCTGCGGCGTGATCTGCAAATCAAAAAAGCCGTTGCCCCGCTCAATATCATCGCCCGCAGCAACACCAGCGATTTTCGCGATGGGTTTGTTAAACTGATTACCGACAAAAAGGGTGTATTGATTGGCGCAACTGTCATGGCACCACACGCTGGCGAACTTATCCATGAACTGGCACTTGCTATTAAATACGGCCTGACGGCAGCACAAGTTGCCACCACACCACATGCCTTCCTGACCTGGAGCGAAGCAACTCGCGTCGCTGCCGGCAAACTTGCCTCCTGAACAAGTCGTTCAATTGTCATCTATTTCACAGACTCGATACACAAAAGGGTGTTAAATAAACCCTATGCTGGCGCACAGCCGGCACGTACATCGTGCCGTGACTTTAAGCTGCGGCACTCAATCGAGGGAGGGCGCAGAGCCACCCTCCCTCCTCATCCCCTGAGTCTCTCTGTTTGACTTTTAGGGGATTTTTTGATATAATTATAAATTATGGCAAGCTCAGAACAGCTTAAGTCTATTACCCAAGAGATCACTCCGAAGCTCGAAAAGGTTCTCGCAACAGATTCTCTCACCTCTCAAATCCCGGAGTCCCTCCAACTACGTTACACTCAGTGTGGACTGGCTACGGCCGCTCTTCAAGGTTACTTGTTTGACCAACATGGTATTGAAACCGAGCGTCTCATCAACCATCTCCATGAGGCCCCGACATACAATGACTTTTCCGTCCTCAGTCATGTGATACTGCGTGCTGATAATTTACTCATTGATCCAACACATGGACAGTTTATGAATTTTGTGGGCCTTACACACAAGATCGCTATTGATCACGATATTGCGCACCTTTATCCTACTCCAAAGATTATGGTTTTCCCAGAAGAAAAAGCGGCTGATTTTGCTGATAAGTATGCAGCTCATGCTCACCAACTTGATCAAACGAGTGCCATACCTGAAGTATTAATCGAGAATGCACCCGACGGTCAACTACGGGGCAAGCCTTTTGCACACAAGCAGCGTGTTTATCGAAGCATTTGGAACCCCGCAAACTATTCCCCATTTCCAATAGATGAGCAAGATCCAGGCATACAAGAAGCCGCAAAACGCATCGTTGAATCGTTAAAACGCCTTGATTCTTAATTGACTTTTTCTTATTTCTTGATATAAATAGCTACCGTAAAGGACTCTGTCCAATCGAACCTGAGAAGGGAGAATCATGTCGGAAATCTGGGTGCAAATCGAACCGCTCAGCCATGACACTCTGTCGGACGACCCCGAGCCGCGGCGAGGTGTCAAGCGCGTCGACGTGAGCGTGACCAAACTCGGCGTGGAGGCCAGCATCGGCCGAGTTCACACCGCCCTCACCGAGGTGGAGCGGGTCTATCCAGCAGTCACTATCACACCGAAAGACGGCCTGTTGGTTGTCGGCTACATACCAACCTTTTACCCGGAGGACCGCGACGTGGAGAAACTGATCGACTTCGTCGCCGGTCGACTGGAGATCGCCGAGATCAAAAGCAAAGAAGACGCTACCATGGCTCGCGCAGGCTGACTGCCACAAACCCTCCCCTGCCGCCGGCTCACACGCAAGATTTACGTGTGAGCCGGCGGTGCTTTAATTTGTGGGACAGGGTTATCTCTCGTCTCTGCTCGTTCGAATCCTAAACGCTAGGAACCATGGAAAACGCCCCTCCTTTCGGAGAGGCGATTTCCATGGTTGCTCAAGTACAGTCGAATTGAAACTCTATCTTTACAGAAATACTGCGGAGGAAGCAGCTTTCAGGTGTGGCGACAGTGGTGGGGTAGACACGGGGAGAGGATTAGAACTAGGTGGAATTAATACTCGATATCGTCAATCATGTCCTGAGTAGCATCACGACTTTCCAAGAGTATCTCCCTGAACTCTCTCAAATCTGAATAGTCAGCATACTCTTCCTCGCTTAAATGCCCTATCCCGCGCGCTCTGATAACTGCATCCGTTGCATGGATTCGGGAAGATAAAAGTGCTATATCCGTATTAAACCAAGTAATTCTTTTTGCAAGTTCGCGAGCTGTTGGATTACCATATTTCTTGCCGACTATAGCCCCTTCACGTAGCAGAGGGTCTCCTTCACGCAAGGCGTACCTCATCGTTGCATTGGTGACATCCGTAAAAAAAGTACCTGACTGAATACTTCCTTCGTCAATGGATACATTCTCAGGTCCGAATACTGAGCATATCGCTCCAACAGATTCACCAGATATAATCCTCGATGCTGTAATAACGTCGGCACCAATCGTTCGGGCATGCTCCTTGGCGACTCGCAGTAAATCCTTACCGTAACCCTTCCCACGTTCACCTTCAACTTCGTAAAAATCTATTTCATACCGCCTATCGGGAACTGTGTATCGAGCGTTCAGGTATCCTTCATCGGCTCGTATATAAAACGCCTGGCTATCACCGTTGAAATATCCTGGTTTTATATATGGGTTACTTAGCTCCAACATTTAAAATAAATTAACATTTTTACCCAACATTGTCAATATCCCACCCCTGTTGATACCCTTCGTGTTACAAAAAAAACACTAGCCAGGATTAAAACCTATTTTACAGGGACAACGACAAAATAGAGACTCGTACGAAAACGAATCTCTATCTGTAACTACATCATGGTTGCGGGGGCAGGATAGCGGCTAAAGCCTTTTTCGCTCGTCCGCAAAAGAAAATGCTACGCGCTTTCTTTTGTTAGACTTCGCTTCACCGTCCCTGCGACTCGCCAGGCAAGCTGGCGAGTCGCAGGTTCGAGTCGGCACCAAAACCATGAAAATACCCCCATCTTGCGATGAGGGAATTTTCATGGTTGCGGG
>JALQVV010000095.1 GCA_023260255.1 Candidatus Saccharimonadia bacterium | reverse complement strand
TTTTGCCAACAAAATCAATGACAACATCATCACCATCTTTGGCGGCGCGCTTCACTTCTTTGCGCTCGGCAAAACCTTGGCGCATGCGCTCAATCACATCATCAACATCAGCGGCTGTGACTTTGCCAACAACCTTTTTCACACCAAGCTTTTTGTAATCGCCAAGCGTGATCTTTGGCAGCACCTCTGCCTCAGCGACAAATTCGAGCTCTTGGCCAGGAACAAATTTTTTGATTTCAACTTGCGGGCGATCGAGTGCCTGAATGTCACCATCCACAAATGCTTGTGACACGGCTTTGCTCAGGGCATCATCGAGGGTTTGTTCGGCCAGCACACTTGGGTCGACATGTTTGGCAGCTACACTGATAGGCACTTTGCCTTGGCGGAACCCAGGAGCTTTGATCTTGCCAGCCAGTTTGGTCAGAGCGACCTGTTCGGCATCGGCTAGTTCTTGTTTGCCAATCGTAATAGTGACGGCAACTTTGGTATCAGATAATTGTTTCACAGAAGTCTTCATACTCGGACTACTATAACAGATGAGAACAGATAAAACAAAAGATGACACTTACTGTCATCTGGTATTCAAAAGTTAATGCCTTCACATTCCCGCCACCTGTGCGGTGACGGGAATGTGAAGTGTGCTGTGAATCAGTATCCAACCCTGACCCACGGTGGTGCGCACGGCCCATCGAACGTCCGGGGGTCGTACCCGAAGCACGGCGGCAAGTCGCCGCTGAGCTGCGCATAGTCAGGCAAATACTGCTCCGGCGGCGGCTCCGGGACGCGTGCCTGCACCGGATTGACAAATCCTCGATAGTCGATCACCGAGGGGAGGGCACAAACATCCTGCACCCCGTACTCGGCAAACCGACCGGCTGGCTCGTAGCCGTTCCGGCAGCCACCGTACCCCGGATACGCACCAGCGACCGGCGCAGTCACAGCCAGCAAGATACTGGCTCCGAGAATTTCCGTAGCGGCACTTCTCAGCGCCGTTCGTGTGATTCTCATTTTCTACTCCCTTCAAGAGTTGAGATCGGTCTCAGTATGGGCTGGCTGTCGATTCACACCGCGGCTCCGCGCCTTCCCCCAGTATGTACTGGAAGTCGTGCGGAACACCGTCCGGAACAGTACAGTTCGTTGGTGACACGGCCGTTGGTGACACGCACACGACCAACGGAACATTGAACAGCGGTCCGCCGTCCGGAATCAGAATAGCAGTCGTCCAGAAGCCGTATCTGCACTGGCCATCCTGTGGCGCAGCCGCTGCACTGGGTGTCGAAATACTTACCGACGCTGCGACAACTGTGCTGAAAAGTGCTCCCAAGACTGCGGCTTTTGCCGTCAGCATTGTTCACCTCCTACTCCCCTATATGGATCGGATTGGGCTGATTAGTGAAGATCCGCCCTCCGTCCCCACCCATACAGGCGAGGACGGAGGAGCGGATTGTTTCGGGTGTTTGTTGTAGCACGTTGGCCGTCAGGGGCAGACCCAGTACACGGTCCCCCGCCACGAGGCCAGGAACCAGTCGGGATTGATACCCCTGTCGTCGAACCAGGTAGTGCCACTTCCGTCATCGAAGGGGCGACCCTGGCCCCACTCTGCACTGGCGATCGCGATACCTTGCTGGCGATGCCACCACGATGGCCAGTCCCAGTCACCGCAACGGTCATAGCAACCATCGCCGTGCCCGCTCCAGTAGCCGTCGTCGTGGTTGTACCAACCACCATTGCCGTACAGGTACCCGCCGACATGCGGAGGGCAACCGACGTTGACGTCATTGCCCGGCGCTTGGACCTCGACGAGGCCCTCCAGCACACAGACGTCAGCCTTCGCCACCTGCTCACCAGAGCCTGCCGGACCCAGCCCAAACAGCGCTCCAGAAACACCCAGCGCCAATGCAATCGGCGCCAGCACCTTGATTTTGTGACTCATTGTCCGTCCTCTCGTTCGGCGCCGGAGTCTCCGGCGGGTCCCTCCAATCTCGGTACTTTAATTATACGCCCACAAATATGACTAATCAACAAATTCTCAGCAAAAATACAATACTACAACAGGGGTCACGCTTACGTTTACGCGAATAATTCGTCGTCATCGCTTGCAGCTGATTTGCGCCGATGATCTTTGATTTTGGCAACAATTCGAGCCGGACTCAACTTTTCTTCTGCAGCTGTCTGAATATCCTTGAAATTATAAACGCCATCTTTGACTTCGGCCTGCCCGACAAACACCATGAATGGAATTTCTTTTTTAATCGCTGCTTTGATTTGTTTATCAATTTTGCGGCCGCTGATATCAACTTCGACGTTGACACCCTCTGTGCGCAACTCCTTCGCCAGGTCGAGTGCTGCTGGCAGACTATCATCAACCACAACAATGCCAATATCAGTTGTTGACGGTAATTGTGGCAGTAGATCATGTGAGCGTAGGAATAGTTCGGTCGTTGATAGGCCGGGTGCAAACCCAACCGTTGGAATAGGATCGGCACCAAACAACCCAACCAGTCCATCGTAGCGGCCACCACCAAACATGGCACGGTTATTATCGGGGTGCAGGTCAAACACCTCAAACACCATACCGGTGTAATAATCCAGTCCCCGCATCAATGTCACGTCAAACCGCATATTTGTGACGCCTGCATTTTTTAGGAGTGCGAACAGCTCTTTTAGCTCTTTCACGGCCGCGATATCAGCCAGTTCCGAAGGTAATTCAGCAACCGTTTTGGCGCCTATCAGCGTACTTAATTTGCGTAGTCCTTGCTCGGCATTTTCTGGTCCAAATATTTCAGTTGCTTGCTGAGCAAACTCATCGGCCTTGATTTTGTCTTTACGGTCAAAGAGCTTGATCATGAGCTGCGATCCTACCGTGTCTAACCCCAAGTAGCTGCTCATCATGTGATTGATCAGATTGCGATTATTGATGCGAATGACATACATATCGTCTTTGGCATTAAATGCAGTCATGATTTCGTGCGCTAGACCGATGATTTCGGCGTCGGCGAGCACACCCTCAACCCCAAAAATATCAGCATTCAACTGCCAGAATTCGCGTTCGCGACCACGCTGTGGGCGCTCATAGCGCATAAAGTTGGCAATACTATAGAGCCGAGCTGGATAGCCAAGTTCTTGCCGTTTGGCTGCCACCATACGGCTGATACTCGGTGTCATTTCGGGTCGTATCGCCACCACACGGTCGCCCCTGTCAACAAAGGTGTACGTTTGTTCGCCCGCTAGTTCCTGGCCAGATTTAGCCGTATAAACCTCGAGGGGTTCCAGTAAGGGTGCGCCGTATTCTTGATACCCATGTCGCTCAGCAACCTGACGCCAGACATTGAAGATGTAATTTTGGACACGCTTGTCCTCTGGGTAATAATCCCGAGTGCCTTTGTATGGAAGTGATGAGAGTGTAGCCATTATTTCAATCCTATCATTTATTACTATCATTTGCATAAAATACGCCGAAGCGATGTTCGGCGTATTTCTGATAGATAGATGTATGAAACTAACCGATTCGCTCCGGCGACAGATGTGAGTGATGGTTAGTCATGTAATTCATACTTTTTATTATAGCACTTTTTGTCTATTGTCGCAAAATTTAGCGATTGAGTAACGAGCTTGCCAGTTGGCGACGAGAACTAATGTATGCTGCACTAGCGGCGACCAAACTACCAAGGCCAATACCACCAACAATCATGTTTTCACCAGGTCCTGTTGTTGGAAGTGTAATTCCACTGGTCGCAACAGCTGGCGCTGCGACTGGTGCTGGCTGCGAAACAACGGTTGATGCAGTGGTAGCTGTTGTCGATGGCGTAGCGGCTGTCTGGTTAACAGTAACCGTCGCTGTAGCATTTGCTGTTGCGGTGTTCGTGTTGTTATTCGTATTTGTATTGTTGTTATTGTTGTTATTCGTTACAGGAGCCTGACTATAAGCTGGGTAATATGTTGGCTGTGGTGTGTATGTTGGTCGTGGTGATGTGGTACTACAGTTACATGGTTTATTCCAGTAGTAGCCACTGTAGTAGTACGGGTAGTAGGTACTATTATAGTAATTACTGTATGAACCACAGTTAGAGCTACATGGATTACTCCAGTACTTACCATTGTAGTAGTACTTGTAGTAGTTCGTATAAGAGGTGCTGTACTGCGGGTTGTTATAATAGTTGGTGTTCGTGCGTGGTGTGCTGTAGTAATACCCGTTGTAATAATACGGATAGTAGGTACTACTATAATAGTTGCTGTATGATCCGCAGTTACTGCTACATGGATTGCTCCAATAGTAGCCGTTGTAGTAATACCGATAGTTATTGCTGTAGCTATTACTATATTGTGGATTGTTGTAATAGTTTGTATTCGGTCGATAGTTACTACTACTGTACTGCGGATTATTATAGTAGTTTGTATTTGGTCGATACGAAGACCCGTAGTAGCTACTACTATACTGCGGGTTGTTATAATAGTTGGTGTTC
>JALQVV010000030.1 GCA_023260255.1 Candidatus Saccharimonadia bacterium | reverse complement strand
TTATGCTGTCCGATGAAACGGCAAATGGCTCATATCCACTTGAAACCGTGGCCGCTATGAAAAAAGTGATTCTTTATACTCAAGAACATGTGGCAGTCGCACCAATTACCGATATCATTAAGGGTACAAAAACAGCGCGTGAAGCGATAAGCTATGCCGCCGTCGGCCTTGCAGAGCAGCTCGGTGCCAAAGCAATTGTTGCTGAAACAAAATCCGGTGCTACAGCTGCAAATATCGCTGCACACCGTCCAAACCTCCCGATCATTAGCGTTACCAGTGAGGCGCGGTCTGCGCAGCAGCTAGCACTTAGTTACGCCAACAAGTCGTTCATACGTCCTGATGGCGAACGCGCAGGTCTTGAACTAGCCAAAGAACTGCATGCAAATAACTTTTTTGCTACCGAAGACCCTGTTCGGGTTGTTATCGTCAGTGGAAAACAGCCTGGACTCATTGGCGGGACAGACACGATTCGTGTCCGTGTGATTGAATAGATTAATTACTTGGTGCATATTCGGCGAAATCGCCGCCGTCATAATCGGTGCGTAGTGCAGATACAAGTTGTTTCAGATCACCAGACTGCTTTACCCCGGTGTTGAGAATATTCTGTGGGTCAAAAATCGCTCGGATCGATTCGTACAATTCTTTAATATCGTCATCCAAACGAGCATAGACAAACGGCGCTTTAATCCTGCCCTCGCCAGCTTCTGCGACCAAATGACCGCCACGCGATACAACCGCGGCTGACCAATCACCAAGAAGTTTAATCATGCGTTGACGATCGCTAACCTTTGTCAAATTAAATTGTGGGCGTGCATAGTAAACACTCTGGTCAGCATGCCCATAGAGCGCCAGGCTAACATGGTGTTTTTTCTCAAGCTCTGCGATGCTATTTGCAAAATCCTCAAAGCGCTCCGGTGGAATATAAACACCGTCAAACACTGGGGGTGCACTGTCGCCATCTTTGTCTGGCATCACCGTCAGGGTCGTCACGTTTCGTAGTGCACGCAGTTCATCCGCGGTATCAGGCGAATCAGCAAGTGCCACCTCGACGTCATTGTCATCTTTGAAGAGATTGGCAATTTTTTTGCCAATGTTCTTTTTGGCTCGGCCATTGTGATTATCGAATTCAAATAACACAATCGCGACAACTTCGCCTCCGTCCAATACATCTGTATAGAATGGATATTTTTTTCCCTTATTTATGGCAGTTTCAAATAACTTTCCGTCGATAAGTTCCAATACCGCCGGCGTCAGTGGTCGCAGTTGGTCCAATGCGTCCCGTAACGCCTCGTACGAACGAAATGCCAGTGCGCCAACCAGATGATCAGCTGTCCGTTCCTTAGCATTCATAATGATCTCCGAAATGATTCCGAGCGTACCTTGGCTACCAATAAATAGCGGGGTCAGGTCAATCGATCCATCCTTGCGCTTTACCTGAGTGATGTTGTATCCGGCATTGTCCTGCACATCAACATACAAGCTATCAATCAGTTGAGCGTTTTCGGTGAGTAGATCATCAAGCGAGCGATATATCTCACCCTCAAAGTTTTGCAATCCTCTTTTGCGGCCAAGATCGCGCTTACTGATGCGACCGGTCTGAATGATATCGCCATTACTTAGCACTACTTCTAGCTGACTCACCCATTCACCTGTGGCACCGTATTTGCCAGATAGCACGCCACTTGCATTATTTGCGATTGCCCCACCAATCGTGCTGTAATCTTGCGATGCTGGATAAGATGGAATTTCTAAGCCGTAAAGTCCCAACGCATTGTTGAGCGTCTTAAATGTCACCCCCGGTTGCAGACGAATGAGTTTTTGTTTTGGATCAATCTCGTAGATCTCATTCATATGCGCTAGCATATTGATGATCACGCCCGACCCAATTGCACCACCTGTCTGATCGGTCCCTGCACCACGCGCAGTCACGGGCAGAATATGGCCTTTTTCAGATAATTGCCACGAGAAGCGAGCAACTTTACGAATATCACTGGTTGATCGAGGATGGACAACCATATCAGGGATGATTTTTAATAGACTACCATCACGTGCAAATCGCTCGCGGACTGAACCCGATGTGGTTACCTCCCCCAGCAAGTGCTCATTCAGATACTGCGCAACTTTACTCATGTGTTCCCATAATACCACAAGCATGTTTGATTCAAAAAACACTGGTGAAAGTGATAAAAATCTGGTATTATTGCATCTATGTGCGGCGGTGGCGGAATTGGTAGACGCGCTAGCCTTAGGAGCTAGTGTCTTCGGACGTGGAGGTTCAAGTCCTCTCCGCCGTACCAAGGAAATAACCTGGTTTTATACCAGGTTATTTCTTTTTAGTCACAATCATGTTATTATATTCTGACGCAGAAGACCTCGCAATCTACGATTCGAACCAGGAGTCACTATGTCGCACCTCATGAAATCAGCACTCATCATTTCTGCCGTCATGGCACCCCTCACGCTCACTGGTTGCGGTGGAGGCTCAGACACGACCGTCACATCCACCAAGACCGTCATCTCGACGGTCACCGCCCCGCCCGCTTCCGCAACACTCCTTCGGGAAGGGCTTGACTTTGAGGTCTGCCCCGATGGCATATCGGCAGTCGGAAGTCTTGTCACCACGTGCGAGTTCGCCTACGAAGTCCGCCAGGCCTATCTGCATACAGGCAGTGACGCCGTGTACGTACAGAGCCCCGTCACAAAGAAGTTCTACACGATGTACTGCTCCAAAGGCTATACCGCGGATTTCGAAAGCGGCAACAGCCGTGATGCGGTCGTGTGCGACGAAAGGGACGACGCTGTCGTCATCGTCCTGCTCTAAGCCGACAGTGCTGAAAATTCCGCGTTCGCTCTCACCGAGCAGCGCGGATTTTTCTTTTAGAAAATTTATTTAACAAGTCGCCCGCCTAATAAAAAAGACGCCTCGCGCCCTACTCTTCTAGGCGGTAGTACGTGAGAGCCGCGTCTCCATAACTACGATTGTCCACCACAACAACTCCTGGTTTGGTCGGGCTCTCACTTCTACCTGGTTTTGATAATACCATAAGCGCGCCGGGCTTTAAAAGCCCCAATAATTGCATGGCTGTGGAAAACTGTGGATCATGATATGGTGGATCGACAAATATCAGATCAAAAGGCTCTCCATCATACGTATTTATCCATCCGCCAACAGGTGCTTTGACTACTTTTGTCCGTTCTTCGATACCTAACAACTGAATATTTTCGGCAATGACTTTTTGCGCTACTCGGTCGCGTTCGATAAATGTCACGTGATCAGCGCCACGACTGAGTGCTTCGATGCCAACCGCACCACTACCAGCAAATGCATCGAGCACGCGGGCGCCTTTCACTTCGTCACCAATACTATTGAACAATGCGCCCCGCACACGCTCGCTCATTGGGTGTGTCCGCTTGCCATCAGGTGTTTCGATTCTGCGTCCGCCAAATTCTCCGGCAATGATGCGGACATTCATTATTTTTTGCCCCGTTTTTCTGCTGCTAATATGGATTCGTACCACGCCAAGGTGATGATGCGTACAATTTCGGGTATGAGCAGCTGTTTGGTATCACGGGCGAGACGCCTCGTCCAGCCAGCACGCGAGAATTCCTCATATAGTTCCAGTCCAGCAATCCGGTGCAAAGTCTCTTCAAACAAAGGTTCGACTCCCTCGTTTTTGACCCGGACAAGATCATTACCAGTCGGAGTTGTGTTTTGCAACCGACCAGTTGCCGCGAGTGTTGTTGCAATACCCAGTTCGAACGCAACGTGAGTCGTCATGACACCCTTCGCACCCCAAAATTCCCAGTTGTTACGCAGTTGGTGACGTCTGGATTTGCCAGGAAGAACGATTTTTTTACGGTGCGTATTGCGAGTCTCCAGTCCCTCTCCATCTCGTAGTTGTTCCAATTTTTCCTCGAGTGGATAGTGATGCGCCGGAGTGAGCCCATCGGTAATCGCGTGCGCCATCCAAGCCGCCTCAAATGCTGCACGTTTGTCATTACGCTCTGCAAGCGCAACACCAAGATTATAGATATGATCTTTAATCATTTCACGGAGGTTGGTGTCTGTCGGATCAGTCGGATCAACATAGTGCCATGGCTCATCCTGGCCTGGGCTCTTGCGCTTAATACCGTCTGGGCCATTGAGTCCCTCGAAATGCAGAATGTCGTGTTCGGACGGAAAGAACTGGCGGCGTGGCAAAACAGCAGTTAGCTCTCTTCGCGCTAATCGATCAATCCGCTGATGGACACCCATCATGCGACCTGATTTTGTCCTAAAGGTTGTTCCTGAGTACATAATTGCGTGTTTAATTTAACGTCGTCAGTCGCTGGTAGTGTTCCACCGCTGCCGCTAACTGCTTGTATTGTAGCAGATCCTGCCCTGTTTCAACGAATCGTCGCGCCTGACGCTGCGCCCGGGCAATCTGCTTGGTATCACCCAGTGTCGCAATCTGTAGATTCAGTTCACCGTGCTGTGCCCGACCATAAATTTCGCCCGGACCACGAAGTTTTAGATCAATTTCGGCCAAGTAGAATCCGTCATTGGACTTCTCGATCTCTCGCAAACGCTCGGATGGTTTTTGACTGGTCGACGTCACCAAATAGCAATAACTCTGATATTCGGAACGTCCTACGCGGCCGCGCAGCTGGTGTAATTGGCTCAGACCGAACCGGTCAGCATTTTCGATCAACATTACCGTCGCGTTCGGTACATCGACACCAACTTCAACAACTGTTGTGCTGACTAATATATCGATCTTTTGATCGGCAAACTCTTTCATCACGGCATCTTTTTCAGCTGGTTTCAGTTTGCCATGGAGCAGCCCTATACGTCGATGCTTGAATGGCCCAGTATTGAGCAATTTGTACTCAGCTTGCACACTCTTTAGATCATTGATGGGATTGTCATCAATCAAGCTACAAATCACATAGGCCTGACGACCGGCAGCAAGCTCTTTATCAATCAGTTCATATAACTGCGCCCGACTATTTGGCGACCACAGTTTGGTGATGATTGGCTTACGTCCTTTTGGTCGTTCGTCGAGGATACTGATATCAAGCTCGCCATACAAGGTTAGTGCCAAACTGCGGGGAATCGGCGTGGCCGTCATAGATAACAAATGGGGTAGTTTTTTTGATTTCTTCAACAGTTCTTGCCGTTGCGCCACCCCAAATCGATGCTGTTCATCAATGGCAACAAATCCCAGTTTATGAAATTTGACCGTCTGTTGGATCAATGCGTGCGTACCCACGACAACATCCACCGCCCCGTTGGCAATGTGTTCATAGAGTGTTTCGCGTGCTTTTCCTTTCACACTCCCCGTCAACAGCCCTACTTTTAGGCCAAGTGGTTCCAGCAGCTGCGAGAGGGTATTAGCATGCTGATTGGCCAAGATCTCTGTTGGAGCCATGATCGCCGACTGGAATCCACTTGTAGCCGCTTGACGCGCGGCCAGGCCAGCAACAACTGTTTTACCGCTCCCCACATCACCCTGCAGTAACCTGTTCATCGGATGCGGTTTTTCAAAATCTTGGATAATTTCCCATGCGGCGCGGCGCTGGGCATTTGTCAGTGCAAATGGTAGTTGTTTGACAAATGCCTGGACAGCTGGCTGATCAAATGGTATTTGCCACCCCTCTAGCCGTGCATTCGCCTGCTTATTCAGTTGCGCCGCTAGGAGCAGATGAAACAATTCCTCAAATCCTAACCGCTCGCGAGCCTTGGCAATATCATCGCTGCCCTCAGGGAAATGCAGCCCCAAAAGCGCTTCACTATAACTAATCAGCCCTTCTTGTTTAACCAAATCCTCTGGCAGCGTTTCGGGCAACATGGTAATCATGGGTTTTAATTCTGTCAGAATTTTCCGCACCACCTGGCTTTTCAGTCCCTTGATAGCACGATAAATCGGCACAATTCGATCTGTCGATATGGGCACATCACTAACCTTTTCGGCGCTTGGGTTGGTCAGCTGATAGCGATTATAGTTAAATTCAAACTCGCCGGAAAAATAAAATTCCTCGCCACCTTTCAACTGAGTTGCGCGGTAGGGCTGGTTAAACCACACTGCCTGCAATTTACCCGTTGTATCGCTGAGTGTTGCGGTTGTTAGCTGTAATCCCCGACGTACTCGACGAGTCGATATCGAATCACACTTTGCTTTGATAGTACGTTTACCGGGGCTAATATCAGCAATCGACACAACCTCCGAAAAATCCTCGTATCCACGTGGCAAAAACGTGATCAGATCACCAATCGTCTCCAACCCGGCAGCACTTAACTGCTCGGTAGTCTTTTCACCAACACCTTTGACCACTCGCAGTGGTACATTCAAATCCATAAATCTATTCTAGCAGCAGCGTTACTTCGATGGGGAGCTGACAGCGAGGACACCTTCAAGTACATATGCAGTGTCTTCCCATCTCTCAACAGCAATCGTATCGATACCCATTGCTTTGACGGGGTAATCATTACCGCCCTCGTCGAGTTTGTCACCGACAAACAGTATCTCATCTTTACTAATATCTAATGCCTCAATAAGTTTTTGCATGCCGTATGCCTTATCAATACCAATACGAGTAATATCAATTGTGGTTGAGCCACCCGCGCGAACTTCAAAGTCAGGCAATTGCTCCGCAATAACAGCACGCACTCTCAAACGATCTTCTGCATGCTTTTCAGCCCACTTATATTTTTCTTCGGCTGGTGCAAGCTGGCCAAGGAAGGATATTGATACCTGACTACCGCGATCTTCAATAACATCACCGTAAGGATTCTCAGGCCAGAGCCCATCTTCTTTTGTAGCTTTTTCTGTGATTGAAATAATATTTTTCTTTTCTTCTTCGGTCAGGTCCTCGGCATACTGAACTTTCCACTCACCTTCCAATTCATCGTAACGGTAATACCGCGTGCCACATGTGGGCATGAGATGCATTCGATTCAACTTATGTGCCGGTGCTTCTAATCGATCGACAACCTGTTTCTTAAACTGTTCGAACTTACCTCCAGAGATAATACAAACATCATAGTAATCAAGCAGCTGCACAAGTATTTCGCCCATTCGATCAGAAATAGGTGATTTCGTCACTGCAAGCGTGTCATCAAGATCAAAGGCGATAACTTTTTTCGTCATTCAATTTCTCCAACTTAGGTTATGTGTCGAGTTTTTATTATAGCATTGTGGCAAGTTACTTAACGAGCAAGAAACTGTTTTTGCCTTTTTTGATCAGTGATGGCTGGTCGACTGTTGTATCGTCGAGAATTTTTTGGCCGTTGATCGAAATCGCGCCACCCAAAATAAGCCGACGCGCTTCGCCTTTGCTTGATACTAAGCCGCTATCAGTTAGGGTATCAACAACTGTCGCACCGGTAGCAGCCGTTGGAATTTCTTGCGCCAGTAGCTCAAGATCTTCGTCTGCCAGGCTCGCAAAATCGGTTTTACCAAACAGTACATCAGTTACCTTGCGTGCGCTGACAGCAGCCTGTTCACCATGGACAACCTTCGTTACTTCGTAGGCCAGCGTTTTCTGGACATCGCGCGCACCAGGATCTGCTTGCTGCTTGGCTGCCAGCTCGTTTATCTGCGTCTGGTCAAGCAATGTGTAAATTTTGGCATAGTCAATCGCACCTTCGTCGTCCACATTCAGCCAGAACTGATAGAACTTATAGACGCTGGTCTTGTTTGTGTCGAGCCATACGGTACCTTCTTCGGTTTTGCCAAATTTGCGACCTGTTGATTTGTTGATGATCAGCGGCGCCGTCCATACATTCGCCTCGGCGTTTTCAATTTTGCGGATCAGCTGCACACCAGTTACACTGTTACCCCACTGGTCGGCACCAGCAATCTGCAGCGTAACGCCCTTTTCGCGGAACAAGTGCAAAAAATCATAACCCTGGATCAATGCATAGCTGAATTCGGCATAGCTAATACCGCTACCACCCTCACCTAGTCGAGCCTGGATAAAATCGCGACCGAGCATCTGGCTAAGGGGCATGTTTTTGCCAACTTCACGCAAAAAATCAAGATAATGAATGTTTTTAAACCAATCATAATTGTCGACGACATCGAACGGCTGACCATCAAATAGCTGCCGATATTGCGCCGCTATACCCGCTTTGTTATGTTCGATTTCCTCAACAGATTTCAATTCTCGCTCTTCTGCTTTGCCATCAGGATCACCAACCATACCCGTTGCACCACCAACCAGCAGCGTTGCCTTGTGTCCGTGTGCAATAAAATGCCGGATCATCATTGCCATCGCCAGTTGGCCAATGTGCATACTATCAGCACTAGGGTCAACGCCAAAGTAAAAAGCGATCGGGTCACCGTCAAGTACCTTGATATCGTCGTAAGTGGTCTGGTTGACAAAGCCGCGCCAGGTAAGTTCTTCGGATAAGCTCATTTGACATTATTGTAGCAGAAATTTGTATTTTCTCGGCCCGCAGCATGCTATAATTAAATTCAATATTGCTTATGGGAAATAGAGATTAGTGGCAAAAGAGCGACGTTCGCGTAAACTCAACGTTTACGCCAATTTAGCGCACAAGAGGCGCACCAAAAAAGATGCGGCACACCGCCAAAAGGCGGAATATTTGGCGACTCTACCGAAACACCCAGTCGCTCGGACGTTGGCGCGCCTCCACCCAAAGCGCGTTGCTGGCTATTGGTTTAGCAAAAAAGGTGGCATGATGGCGCTGAAAATCGCCAGTATCAGTGTTTTGCTCGTCGTATTGATGGTAGGCGCCCTGTTCGCGTATTTCCGCAAAGACCTTGATGCGATCCGCCCCGAAGAACTAGCTAAACGCGTTCATACGACCGTTACCAAATATTACGATCGCCGTGGTCCTGCTGGTGGTGAAGACGCTCTCCTATGGGAAGATAAAGGCGAAGGTGATTACAAACTTGTCGTCAATGGCAATGAAATCAGTCCGCTTATGAAGAAAGCAACTGTTGCAATCGAAGATAAGGATTTTTACAAACATGGTGGCATTAGCTTCACCGGTATTACTCGTGCGCTTATCAATAACTACGGTGGCGGTAGTACACAAGGTGGAAGTACGTTAACGCAACAGTTGGTCAAGCAAGTATTCTTCCAGGACGAAGCACAGCAACGAGGCTTGGCCGGTATCCCCCGCAAAATCAAAGAGGTGATTTTGTCGATCGAAGTCGAACGCATGTATGATAAGGATCAGATACTTAACCTTTACCTTAACGAATCACCCTATGGTGGTCGTCGGAATGGTGTTCAATCAGCTGCCAAGACATATTTTGGCACCGACGCCAAAGATCTCACTCTGGCTCAGTCAGCACTACTCGCCAGTATTCCAAACCAACCCGGCCTCTACGACCCATATAACACTGATGGGCATGAGGCACTGATTGCTCGCCAGCACAAGGTTCTCGATGAAATGGCCGACCAAGGATATGTCACCAAAGCTGAAGCCGAGGCAGCAAAGAAAGAAAACATCCTCGACACGATCTTGCCACAATCATCACAGTTCACTGATATTAAGGCGCCGCACTTTGTCCAAATGGTTCGATCACAACTAGAAGCTGAGCTCGGCAAAGCAACTGTTGGTCGTGGTGGATTAACCGTTACTACAACGCTCGATCTGAGAGTTCAGAACAAACTTGAAGAAAGTTTTAACCAAATGTTCGTGAAGGACTGCGAAGGATCAAAGGCAAGAACTTATACCTGTAAACCAGAATACGCAGGATTCAGTAACGGAGCCGCCACCGTCGAAGATAACAAGACAGGGCAGATCGTCGCAATGGTGGGCAGCCGCGATTACAACTATCCTGACTTTGGACAAGACAACGCTGCGATGGCGTACATCCAACCAGGATCAACCATCAAGCCACTTGTGTACGCTAAGCTGTTTTCACAAAACGAAGACCCCAACAAGAATATTTATGGCAGCGGAACAGTCCTCTCTGACACACCCACAACATTTGAGGGTGGTTACAAACCAAACAACGCCGACAAGGGCTTCAAGGGCAATATCAATATCCGTCAAAGCCTCGCCCTCTCACGTAATATCCCGGCTATCAAGGCTGAGTCTATATCGGGCGTCAAACCAACACTTGATATGATCCGCGCAGCCGGTGACGTCAACTATTGTACCCAGGGCCCTGATGCCCAAGTGGGACTGGCATCGGCGATCGGCGGTTGTGGTACACGACAAGTTGATCATGTGAATGCATTTTCGACACTTGCCCGTGATGGTACTTACAAACCGTACAGCACTGTCCTCGAGGTTAAAAATTCTAACAACGAAACGCTCAAAAAATGGAAAGATACAGGATCGAAGAAAATTATTGATCCTCAGGTTGCCTATATCATTGCAGATATCTTAAGTGACGATAATGCCCGGGCTGGCCTCTACGGGCGTAACTTCCCAGGACTCGTGGTTGATAAAGGCAAGGTAAAAACGGCCAGCAAAACCGGTACATCCGACGTTGATGGCAAATCAAAAGACATCTGGATGATGAGTTATAGTCCTGCGCTCACCATGGGTGTATGGCTGGGCAACCCCGATACCACACCGCTGCGCAATGGTAACTCGTCAATCCCTGGCCCGATTATCGATGCAGTCATGACCTATGCACACCAGGAAGTCTATGCTAAAGAAGGTAAATGGAAACAAGGTGACTGGTACAAGGCACCAGATGGTATCCAGACCATCAATAAAGAGCTATACCCATCGTGGTATAACAAAAACAAGGCCCAGCAAACATCCAAGTTAACGTTTGATAAAGTGTCGAAGAAAAAGGCCACAAATTGTACACCTGATGGGGCAAAAATTGAAGTAAGTGTTATCAAGACAACTGATCCGGTGACAAAGCAACCTGTCTATATCAACTCCGAAGGCTATGATGGTACAAAAGATGATGATGCGCACCAGTGTGGAGATCCGGTACCAAATATCACCGCGATTGGTATCAACCTTACCGCACCCAACACATATAAAATCACTGTTTCCGTCGCGCAGGGCAAAGCTCCGCTGACAGGATTGACCATCACCGTCAATGGCTCAACTATCAATTCGCAAAGTATATCAAGCGGGGGTAATTACGAAGCCGTCTATACCGCGACTGGCCCCGATCCATTCACTGTCACAGCAACGGCAACAGACAATCTGTACTATACCGGCAGCGCGAGCCGAACCGGACCATAGTCACCGTAGAATTATTGTTGCTTGTCGACAAGTTCGATCAATGCAGCTTCGCGATCAGTCGAGCGTCGTTTCTGCTGTTTCGTAGCCGACGCCGACTGATTTTGGCGTTTTGGCTTCGTTCCCGTAGGCTTTGGGGTGCGCACCGTTTGCTGTACTTTTGGTTTTGCCGCTTCAACCCTTTTGGCAAACATCATTTTACCCGCTGCTGTCTGTAAGCTTCGAATGAATTCAACTTCAACTGCCTTACCAATCTGATCAGCTGAGCGCTCAACAACCACCATGGTGCCATCAGGGAGATAGCCTACAGCTTGATGGTTATCCTGACCCTTTTGAACCAGTTCGAGCATGATTTTTTCGCCTGGCAAATATGCCATTCGCAGATTCTTAGCAAGTTCGTTAACATTACACACTGCAATACCTTCAACAGCGGCAACTTTATTCAAGTTGTAATCAATCGTGCAGATTGCTCCACCATGCTTTTTGGCGAGGTTAAGAAGTCGTTCATCGACGCCCTCTTCGGCCTTGCTGCCGTCCTGAAATAGCTGTACGTCGGCATGTTCCATTGCCTGCAGTTCGCGGGCCACATCGAGCCCGTGACGAGCACGAGCACGTTTGTCAGCATCGGCATTGTCAGCAAGAAACTGCAATTCACCAATCACACTTCGCGGGATAGCAATAGTATCGCTAACGAACCCCGAGGCGACAATCGGCACAATCCGACCATCAATCAACACAGATGTGTCGACAAACATGAGTCGTTTTTTACCACTTGTCTGACGTGGCAATTTTGCCACAAGATACGTTACTTCTGCCAGTAGTACCAGGAGTACTCCGACAACTATTAATTGATCTAGTTCCATATTTCCTTATAAGTTCTTGTATTACTTTTGTAAATAGTCGATGAGTGCCTGTCTGAGATCTTTTACACCGGTAACAAAGGCGTTTTTCTTGCCTATTGCTGGGGCGATTGCACGGGTAAATCCGAGCTTTTTCGCTTCATCAATACGCCGCGGCGCTCCCGTTGCTGAGCGTACCTCCCCTCCGAGGCCTACTTCACCAAAGACGACAACGCCCTCATCGAGTCGCCGACCTGCTGCAGCACTGGCAATCGCCATACAAACGGCAAGATCAGCCGCCGGATCAGCCAGTCTCAATCCGCCAACGACATTTATATAGATATCTTTATCGGATAAGTTCAATTTTGTGCGCCGTTCCAATACGGCAATCAACAGATTGAGACGATTCAAATCGAATCCACTAGCTGTACGCTTAGGATACCCAAAATTGGTCGGATTGACAAGCGCTTGAATCTCGACCAGTAGCGGCCGCGTACCCTCGAGCGTCGCAAGCACAACCGATCCATCGGCATTTTGACGCTCGGCGAGTAGTGCAGCTGAGGGATTTTCAACGACGGTCAAGCCTTGTTCGGCCATTTCAAAAATTGCTGCCTCACTAGTCGACCCATAACGGTTCTTGATAGCACGCACCACCTTAAAACCTCCGTAGCGATCACCCTCAAATTGAAGCACAACATCAACCAGGTGCTCCAGTACCTTTGGTCCCGCAATCGATCCCTCTTTGGTAACATGACCCACCAATACAACAGCCGTACCCGATGCTTTTGCCGCCTGGATGATGACATTACTGCTGTTTGTGATCTGACTGACGCTTCCTGGTGCGGATGTTATCTCGCCAAGAGTCAGGGTTTGGACCGAGTCAACAATCACGAGTTTGTATGCGCCCGACCGAATAGTCGTAGCAATATCGTCTGCACTTGTCGAAGCGACAAAATGGAGCTGCTCGCTCGCGCTCGCCCCTAATCGCTCAGCACGCGACTTGACCTGTGCGGCAGACTCTTCACCGCTCACATAGAGGACAGGGACTGTTTTGGCAATATGCGCCGTTACCTGGAGTAGTAATGTACTTTTTCCAATACCAGGCTGGCCAGCAAGCAATACAACGCCACCCTGCAAGATACCCCCACCAAGAACAAGATCAAGATCACTAATTCCACTCGATAGCCGCGACGATTTGTCATCTGCTTCAATCGAACTTATTGTTTGCGGTTTTAATACGGCTCCGCTACTCCGTGCAACTGCGGAGTTTCCCGTACTAGCTGGAATTTGCTCTACGAGCGTATTCCATTCACCGCAATTATCGCAGCGCCCCGTCCACTTAGGGTAAGTAGCACCACAATTCTGACAAACAAAGAGTGTCCGTGATTTCGCCATACTTTATTATACCTTCATTACTCTATACTTTCGGCGCCGGCGCGAGGCTACTGTCGATACTCTTATATAACTGGTTCGACTGCGTCACCGTATTGTTATATTCATCCTTGAGCTGATTGTATTCGTCTATTTTCGCATTCACTGAATTGCGCTCTTGCGCCAAAGCCTCTACCCGAGTCACGAGTGCCTGTCGCTGTGCATTAAACTGTGCTTGCGAGGTAAAATCACCGCTACTCGCCCTTTGGTTGAACTGAGCAATATCGGCATTCAACTGCTTAATGTCACTGTTATACTTCGCGGTAGCATCCTTAATCTCCGCACTGAGATTATCCAACTGGGTTGATAGCTCTTTGGCGCGATCAGACAACTCCGTAAACACCTTGTTATATGCCGCATAATAACCAACAATCTTGCTACGATCGGTAAAATATTTGGCATAATGCGCTTCCATCGCCGAGCTAATAGAACCAACTTCGGTACCAATAATAGAATGGAGCTCGTTATCTCGCTCACCAGGTTCAGTACGATCGTAAAACGCCATACGCTCCGCAAAGTCAGGGTCCATTCGGAGCTTTTCGTACTCCGCCTCAACCAGCCGATCAACGTCTGCCTTTTCACCATCTGATAGTCGCTGATAGACCGCATGGAGCAGTTCGTGTGCCGCGGTCACTTCTTCGATACCATCGAGCCTGGTGTCTTGGACGTCAAAAATATAGATTCGGTTTGCCGCGTAGCATCCCAAAATCGCTGTATTTTCTTCTTTTCTATCACAAGTTGCATTAAATGCCCGACTACCATCAACAGCTGGTTGAGATGCGTAAAAAGCAAACTTGCCAGTATCGGTTAGCTTGACCCGTTCGGTAATGTTTGCGACCGCAGTAGATGGCGAATACTGCCAAAAACTGATTGAATCGACAATATACTGTCGATTCAACCACAAAGCGATACTAAGACCTATTAGCAGGACACTGAAGATGAGGCCACCAAGCCCCCGGTGGCGTTTACGCTGGTTGTTCTGCGGTAACGTTGATTGCAAGTTTGCCCCCTCGTGCGGTCACTGTCAGTATGCTGCCGCGTTCATAGCTTTCATCCAGTATACCCTCTGCAAGCTGGTGTTCCAACTCGTCCTGGATCGCTCGACGGAGTGGACGGGCGCCAAACTTCTCATCGTAGCCTTTTTGTATGAGGTAGCGTTTGGCTGTCGGCTTGATAACTAACCGGATACCTTTTGGCACAAGGCGCTCCTGTAATTCATCGATGAGATTGTCGAATATCTTGCCGATTTCTTTGGGTGTTAGTGCACGGAATGTCACGATTGCGTCAAAGCGGTTGATCAGCTCTGGACGCATGCGTTTACTGAGCGCTTCACGTGCTGCCTGGGCATTTTCTTCATGCAATTCATCGAGCTGTTTATTATCTTTACTCGTCGAGGCATGGAATCCAAGCGCCGACTCTTTCATCATTTTGTCGGCACCAAGATTACTTGTCAAAATTTCCTCTGTCAACGGAGACCCAGAATGGTGGCTTGCAGACATTTCAAACCATTCGAATAGTGACAATTTCGAGGTGCAGTTATCTCCAGAGGATTACTTTGTTAGCTTCGTTAGATTCGGTGAAACAGGAGAGGTGGGTCCCCCTGGACCAGAAGGACAAACTGGACCAACAGGAGAAACGGGTCCTAAGGGTGACAAAGGCGATAAAGGAGAGAAAGGAG
>JALQVV010000112.1 GCA_023260255.1 Candidatus Saccharimonadia bacterium | reverse complement strand
ATTGTCTAGTGACACTAGAACTTTAAAAAAAAATCAAATTTTTTTTGATCTAGGTAGTAAAACAAATAGCTTTGGACCACACTTTCATAAAGCAGTAAAAAAAAAACCAATTTGTATCATTACTAAAAATAAAAATTTTAATGATAGTTTTTCAACAAAAATTTATACTATTAATAATTTATTAGATTTTTATAGGCTTAGTGTTCTTAAAAAATATAAAAAAAAACCAAATTATTTATGTGCAGTTACGGGAACTAATGGAAAAACATCAGTAGCCCATTATTTTTATCAATTAAATAAATTAATAAATATAGCTAGTGCATCAGTTGGAACAATTGGTATTTATCAAAATAAAAAAAAAATAAAAAACTCACTTACAACTCCAGATTTTTTAACAAATCATAAAATATTTAATGAATTTTACAAAAATAAAATTACTAGCGCAATTATTGAAGCCTCGAGCCATGGATTATATCAAAATAGGTTATTTGGTTTTCAATTTGATTGTGCAATTTTGACAAATATAACTCATGACCATCTAGATTATCATAAAACAAAAAAAAATTATTTTAACGCTAAAATGCTATTATTTAAAAAACATTTAAAAAAAAATAGCTTAGCAGTTATTAATTCTGAAATACCTGAGTATAAAATTATTTCAAAAATTTTAAAAAAAAAAAATACAAAAATTTTTTCCTACGGATTAAAAGGAAATACAGCAAAAATAATATCTGTTAAAAAAAATAATTTGAGCAGTGAAGTAAAATTAAATTTTTTAAATAAAATTTATTGTTTTAAAACTAATATCATAGGAAAATTTCAAATAAGTAATTTTTTATCAGCTTTAATTGCTTGTACTAAATTAGGCGTTAATTTCGACACATTAATAAAAATTTCAAAAAAAATAAAAAATCCAGTCGGCAGAATGCAGTTAATTAGAAACAATAAAAAAATAATTCTTATAGATTATGCGCATACACCAGATGCATTAAAAAATGTTTTATTAGAAACAAAAAATTTTTTTAACAAAAAGGTAAATATTGTTTTTGGATGTGGAGGAGATCGCGATATTCAGAAAAGATATTTAATGGGAAAAATTGCAAGCAAATTGGCAAATAAAACGTATATTACAGATGATAATCCCAGATTTGAAGACCCAAGTAAAATACGTCTACAAATTAAAAAAGGCTGCGTTGATGCAGTAAACATTCCTGATAGGAAAGCAGCAATAAAAAAAGCTATTCAAGAATTAAATAATGAAGTTTTAATTATTGCCGGCAAAGGCCATGAAAATTATCAAATAATTAAAAACCAAAAAAAATATTTTTCTGACTATAGTTATTGTAAGAAAGTTATGAATTTATGAAATTATTACAGAATAATACTTATCAAATTTTTAATAATAGTATTTGCACACTAAATAGTAAAGATGTGAATAAAAAATCAATTTTTTTTGATCCAATCACATCTCCAGAATATCTATTTGAGTATGGATTTCTTGTTGAAACAAAAAGAATTTTTTTCATTTTTTTTTAATTTTGTTTTTTTTTATCATTATGATGAGACAAGCTTGCTTGTAATGAAAACTGATAAGGATAATTTCCTTTAAAATGATGGGTCGATATTTCAAAAAATTTTGGTTTTCCCTCAATGCATTTAATGATCACCCAATCATGCCCTTTATTC
>JALQVV010000034.1 GCA_023260255.1 Candidatus Saccharimonadia bacterium | reverse complement strand
CTTCAAGTCCGTAGGCAAGTGCGGCCGCAGTTGGTTCGTTGATGATTCGCTTCACTTCAAGGCCAGCAATTTTACCGGCGTCTTTTGTCGCCTGGCGCTGTGAGTCATCGAAGTACGCAGGAACGGTGATAACCGCTTCGGTGACTTTTTCGCCGAGAAATGCTTCGGCATCAGCTTTGATTTTAGACAGGATCATTGCGCTCACTTCTTCGGGTGTATACTCCTTGCCACCCATAACCACAGCCACGCCATCACCCTTTTTGACGATTTTGTATGGCATGATATCCAAGTCTTTTTGCACTTCTTTATCACTAAATTTACGGCCAATCAAACGCTTGACACCATAAATAGTGTTCTCAGCATTGGTCACGCGCTGGCGCTGCGCCACTTGCCCGACCAGGCGGTCGCCTTTTTTATTGATAGCCACGACTGATGGCGTCGTGCGGTTGCCTTCAGCATTTGCAATCACTTCTGGCTTACCAGCCACCATATACGCAACTGCTGAATTAGTTGTACCAAGGTCTATTCCGATGATTTTACCCATAAATAATTACCCTTTCTTTGAGATATCTGTCTGTAAGTCTATCCTTATTCTAGCACTCTATGATATAGATTGCCAATATTTTTAGTATAGCAAAATTAGCACTCTCGTCAATAGAGTGCTAATTTTTGTCCCTAAGGAGTTGTGTGACTAGAGATCTTGCGCCGCCATCGATTTGATGCCTGGTGATGCAAACTGCCCGTTTGAGTATGCATGGCGAAAACACGCGCCAAAACGCCGACCAGGTAGGTCAATCACGTGTGAGCTATCTGTCCATGTCGCAGTCTGTAGCGTACCGTTTTTGTATATATTCCATGTCACTACTCCGCTACCGCTCATAGACGGCTGCAACCTAATAAGGTCGCTGCTTGATGTTGAGAATTGATTTGATGTCGTGCCCTGAACAGTCGCCGTTCCACCCGTCCAACTATAAATTCGTAGCGGCGTCGTGTTACCAGCAATGATAAAGAACACTCCTTTGGTACCATCGGCGGAAAACATGCCAGCACCAATTCCACGGTCGGTCGTCGACAGCGCCGCATTACCAGCTGTTATAGAAAATAAGGGCGTATGCATGACTTCAGGAAAAACAAATGCCGAAAAATAAGCCTGAGTCGTTGTGCCAGTATTGTTACTTTCGCGTAAGATATTTGAAACCACCTGTGCCGGCCCCGCATTGGGCGTAATAATGACGTCAAAGCCTTTAGCGGGCAATGTTGGAAACGACGTATAACTGACAGAACGCTTAGCGCGGACCATGTGGCTCGCGAACATCATGGCGTGAATCCTTGGATAAACGTTCCATACCAGTTGGTACCATCGCTCGTAAAGGTCAAGATATCCATCTGGCCCGCCGTCGGCGTAATCGTTGGTGCAGTCCCGCCCGGCCATTTCACCCCGGTAAATGTTGCCGTGCCAAGGCCGGTCGAGGCAGCTTGTTTCAGAAACAGCACGAAGCTTTTGCCAGCCGCTACAGCTGGCATCGTAAACGTACAAGCAGTAGATGCAGTGAGGGTCGCCGTCTGAACAGTACCGTTGGCAAGGCTAATCGTTGCTGCCGTCGTGACCGTTCCAATTGCAAACGTCTGCTCGGTATAGTTAGTGACCGTAGGATTAGACAATGTCTTATTCGTCAGGGTTGCCGCAGCCGTACGTTCGGAAGTCACCAAATTATCAACATAAATCTTCGATGTTGCATCCTGGGGGTCCGTCGGGTCGTGTATATTCCATACAAAACGGCCCTCCATATCGAGATCGACAGCCATTATCATATCAGTAGGGCTAGTCGTAAACTGCGTATTGCCTGCAGTATCATTCACTACGTTGATTTTTGGCGCGGTCAGAGTTTTGTTCGTGAGGGTATCCGCTGAAGTTCTCGATACCAGAGTGTCTGTGCCCGTCGATGGCAGTGTCAGAGTCTGGTTACCGGCACTAGCAGCAGGCTGTACATAGGTGTTTCCAGAACCATTCCATATGCCGATACTGTTCGTGCTAGTGGCTATAAAGATATAGCCAAAGGTAGGGTTATAGCCACCGGTTGCCTGCCAGCCGATATTGTCGGTGCCATAAGTGAATACCCCTGTCCCTGTTGGTGTGACAACCGAAAATACATTACTTGCGTTCCAGGTCCCACCCTTAATAAAAACGGTAAGACCAGCCGGATTAATCGAACCGGACATATCCGCTGAACGAGAGAGGCTCAAATTAGTCGTATTAGACGTGACTGTATAAATACCGTTAGCCGGCTGAGTAGTGTTGACATAAGCCGTACCAGACCCTGTGGATGCTGGTGCGCCGGTAATGAGGATGCGATCACCAATCGCGGGTGAATACCCATTGATAGTGGTGCCTGCGATCTGAGTAACCGTACCTCCGGAAATAGTGAAAGTCTCGTTGTTGAGCGTGCATGCTTGAACTGGAGCTAGCATACCTGCAATGATCGTGTTGTTTGCGCCGTTGATCGTTTTGTTCGTCAGGATATCGGCAGAGCTGATCGTCGGTATTATCACACCCCCCGATTTGACCCTTCCCGTACCTTTAGGGGTAAGCTCTATGGATATATTGGTGTCATTACCAGATGCAGCAATCGATGGGGATACGGTTGTCGCGGCATTGGTAATGGATATCTCATTGACTGCTGATGCTGTTGCGCCAAGAATCAATGCTTCATTGCCATTAGTGTCATTGATTTGGCTAATCTTTGGCGTGGTCAGCGTCTTGTTTGTAAGAATTTGCGTAGCCGTATCAGTAACTAGTTGCATGCGAGTCGCGCCAGTTGTCTTGGTGAAATAAAGCGTGTCGTTATTAAACTCAATCGCGCCGATAGCAGGAGTAGACAATAGTGAGCCAGATGTCAGTGTCAGTGGTGCAGCGGTCGTCGTGCCAGCGCGAATAGTGACAAATTGATGGCCACCATTGACGGCATTGTCAGTATCATCGTTGTAGTGCTCCTTCATCAAATACTGTCGAAGGATATCTCCCCATACACCGTCATCGCTATTAACAATCGGCAGTCGTTGCTGGGCCATCAGTATTTACCCCCAAACTCAGCAAGACCGACCAGTGTCGGCACCGCACCTCGCAGCACAACTGCATGGGACACTGAGATAATAGACACCTGCCTATTCTGGTTCATACTCCCCCGCTACACTTAACTAGTCTTAAAAGACCCGTGTGCCCAGTATACCTTGCCCTAACCATGAGAGCAATGTTGCGCAAAGCCTACCATGTGCAGACTGTGTAACTAAACACCAAATTTTGAGGATCCAAACCCACGCCCGCGCTCCTGAGTGGCTGCCCCGGAATGCGCACTGTTTTGGCGCAACAAAAGTGCGATAAAATTGGAAAAACCAAATAACGCAATTAACAGCATTCCCACATAACGCAGAAACTCGCTACGGCTCATTGGCTGCGACAACAGCTCTTTTATCTGTTTCATTTTCCTCTTTGTTTCTCCGACCCTTTGAAGTCAGAATAACACAGAAGAAGCATAACAACAATGACTAGCTGTCAGATTTCGATGGATGCTTCTTGCCGCGTCGCAACAATTTCCAGACTTTGCGAACGAACGTCCATAGTCCCAAAACAACAAGCACCAAAACGACGATAGCGCCGAGGATAATCTTCCATGGTAATACCCAAAACGTCACTTCCTGTTCTATCGGCACATCGCGTTTGCCATCATTGTAAATAGCGACAAGCTTTGCTGTATATCGTCCAATTCGAAAATGCGACAATTGCGACCAGTCCCATGACTCTGCCTTTTGCTCATTCCCATCGGCTCCAGGGGTTAGCTGATAGGTCGGGAAACCTTCTGACCAATCGGTCGTCAAGGTCCGTTCGCTGCCGGGCAATATATAGCCCTTTTTGTCGTTTACAGGCAGGGTTGTAATTGGCTGCACATCATTTGCATCACGCTGGATAAAGACATTGCCATACGGCTGTACAATCGTGTTGCCGGTATTTTTGAACTCGACATTGAGTGTCGCAGGCAAGTACTCATAAATGCCGGCAGTCGTCGAAAACTTTTGCACTTCCACTTTTCGAACTGCTCCCGGCCTATCGACATTCATAAGAACAAAGACGGCGACAGACCCCTTGATCAAGCGCCCAGATTCAGTCGCTTTTGGATTTTGCGTGCGGCTAATAACCAATGCGAATGAATAACTAAATCCCGCACCCTTTGGCACATTCATTTTGATCTTTTCAGTATGCACCTCACCTGGTTTGATCGTGAATGTCGGTGAACTAAAGCTAATCCATGATGAAATTTCTGGCTGCGCCGTATCATCGAGATCTACCTGGCCAGTTGTATTATTAACCGTAAACTTGCGCGACTCGATTTTTAGCTCTTCGGTTCCCGTGCCAGCATTACGGATGGTAAGTTCAATATCCTTTTGTTGACCGGGTTTGACTGTTGTTACGAGCGGCGAAGGCGATACTTCTAGATAGAAATCGCTTGGCGGATTAACCGCATGAGTGATGCCAACAGCAGCGGTACTGACTAGCAGCATCACTGCCCCCAACATGCCTAACTTTCGCATACCCCGCACTCTCATTAGCACTGATTATACACGCTCTGCGGCAACTTGTGGTTACTGTATCTAGAAGAGACCCGCACCAATAACAGTGATGACGTCCGTATAGTCGGTAGCGGCTGGTGTTGTCGCATTGATGGCGACATTGTTCTTTAATGTCAGCACAGCTGTATCGGCCGTACCGGTTGAATTCACGAGTGTTCGTAGTGACGTGTCCAGACCACCACCACGGCCAAGCGTACCGCCAACAAATGGTGTTTGCACAGTAATCGAGCCTAACCCGCCAGCCTGTGTCGTTGTCACGCCAGTATTATAGCCTTCCGTCCCAGCAACAAGTGTACTGTTCGTGCCTGGGGTTGTCGAAGCAATAGTTTTAGCAGCATTTACAGAGGCGAGGCCCGTACTTGAGTCTTTTGCCCACACTGACCAGCCATTTTTGGCATTGGTATTAATAGTCACCGTTCGTGGTGTCGGGCTTGTTGCGACAGTACCGGTGCTCAGGGTACCTAGTGCATCAGTCGTGCCACTCAATGCAAATGAAAACGTCGCAGGGACTGTCGCGGTCACGGTAATCTGGTCATTTGACACGGTTGCTGTCGCATAAGATGCTGAGTCGATTTGTGCTGCCGAGCTGTTTTGGGTCGCAACCGTACCCGTTAAATTAGGATTGGCACTCGAAGGCGTGGTGATTGCAGCTGTTGATGTCCAGTTATAGCAATACAACGTACCGGTATTCATTGTTTGCGCAGAGGAATTAGTCCAGGTAACCGTCTGGCCCGATGCAGAAGCAGTTGCAGAAGTAGCGTTTGGCCACGCCACCGCACCGCTTGGCCATGCCAGGTTGGTTGTCGATATATTCGCTGTTTGCCAGTTTGCAGCCGTGGTTGACACAGTATAGCCGGTTGGGAATGTCACGGTCCATGTTTTGACATCGGTCGAAGAAGTAGCAGGGTTCAAACAAACTGTACCTGTTGTGGCTGTACTGGTTGCCATGCGGTCAAATCGGACTGTCGCTTGGGCAGCGGCCGCAAAAACACTCCGTGCAATAACCGGCGATATCACTGCGCTAAAAAGAAACGCAAGCATAAATAGAAGTTGCTTTTTCTTGATGCTACCAATGATGTTTTTGATGTCTGTTGCCATATGGTTTATCTTTTAGCTCTTCAAAAGATGCTTATATTTTGGGTTGAGTGTAACTTAAGCACAATAATAACACAAGTACAAAATAATGCCTATATTTAGCGATGCCGCCGGGTATGTTTGATCTGCCTATTTGCCATTTGGAGCTGCCTCCTCACTAAATGATGGCCATGTTCCAGATACCACAGAAAAATTAATGAGAAAAACGTCACAATATAAATCTGCATAAGATACTTCTGAACAAACTCCATAAATGGGTTCTGTCCCCCCATTGCGAGGTTGCCGTCAAAACTGAGTGTCGTACGCACAGATGACACCGCAACACCGGTACTAAGTGCTGAACTATTGCCATTGGCATCGGTAGCTCGAACCACAACTGTATAAGCCCGGATATCTCTATAGGTGTGTTCGAACTTCTGTTCGCTCTGATCTGATACTTTATACCTGTCCCTATGACCGTCTCCCCATTCCACCATCACATCGTAAGGAGCAACTCCTCCTAAAAATTTGCCCCGCCATACCACATGACCATCGGGTCCAATGAGCATGTAGTGATCCGTTGGGAATACCCCGACGATCGAAGGAAGCCCCTCAAGGCCTCGTTGTTGATTCGTCTGACCATTTATAGCCTGTGCAGGTGAAGGGGCTGGATGAGTAATCGTTACGATATTACTGCTATTGCCATAGTCATCGGTAATCGTGATAACTTTTGCTTGTAATCTATTCGCCCCGTACACGAGTGGGATCGGAACTGAAAACGTACCGCTGCTACTACAAACAACAGACCCACGAAATACATCGTTGTCATATATTTCCACAATAATTGCCGGCGTAATGACCGGACAGGTGCCGCTCACATCCACCGTATCGTCGCGTATGATGACGCCGTCTACAGGCGATATGATCACTGGCGCACCACTTGGTATCGGTGCCGGGACTTTCGCACTTACCACATAATCACTGGCAGCCGCTAATTGCCCCACAAGTGCCATCATGGCAATCGGTGCCAACATCAGCAAGAATAGTACCCGGTACGACGTGTGGCTATGTGGAAGTAATTTACCTGTGTGTTTGTGATGACGCAGTTTTAGCGCCTTATGAATGCGCTTCACATCGTCAGTATATAATATAGTTATGGTAATGAGAAAATTCAGGGTTCATACAACCCATTTAGTTCTCTCTTTTATAGTGTTTGCCTGCTGTGCGCTGGGGCAGTACAGCGTATCCGCTTCGCCCTTTGGGCAAGGCGTTTTTGGTGCCAATGTGCCGTTTGGAGCCGCGACAAGTCTGTCAATTGCACTTGGTGGCAATGTCACGCTTGGCCTTACACCAAGCGGCGGCAATTTTACCGGCTCGGCATCAAATGCCGTTACTGTCACCTCTACCGATGTTATTGGGTACCGGTTGTACGCCTACAGTCCTACAAGTACTACCATGACACTTGTAGGTGGTGGTGACACCATACCGGCCAGCGCCAATAGTAGCCCGGCAGCACTCGCAACCAACACATGGGGGTACAACACCACTGGGTCAACGACGAACTTTATCGGTATGCTGACAACACCCTCACTCATCAAAGATGGGGTAGGACCCTTTAAGTCGGGTGACATTACGACTGTTACTTATGGTGCCCAGACGAGTAGTACGAAAAGTGCCGGTGCCTATACGGTCGGTATTGTTTATACTGCCGCTGCAAAAAACCCTTAATCAATCTGTTTTGTTGACCGTTGTGGCTTATGTCGTTTTTGCTGTAGCCATCTGACAAAAAGGAGTATGCATATAAGAGCTGCAACCGACCAGGGAGGAATAAACAGCACATAGGCAGATTTTGTCACGACAATTTGTGCAAAATCAACCTTATATCCATAGGTTGCCTTGTAGACTCCTGGCAACATAGGTGTCGGTATAGACCCTTCGATCGTCCGCACCGCTCCTGGCATTAATAAATGGCTGGTTCCTGTTTCTGGTTGCTTAGATACACCAAACACATCCTCTAACTGTCCGTAAAAATAGGCAGTAAAATACACATTGCCCGTATCCTCGACATCAAACTTATAGGGAATCGTACTGCCTGTCACAAAAAACGGTAATGCGTCGTTGCGCAAAACACCTGTACGCACCAAATTGCCAGCAACTTTGATATAGAGCAGCGACGCTGCTTCAACGGTCGCTGACAACCCAGGACCAGGCACCCTTGTGCTCGCAACAAGCGATAAGTAGTAACCTCCAGGCGTCGTTTTTTGCGGTATGGTGAGTGTATAGTCAACCTTTTTGTTTTCATGAGGAGAAATCTGCACCTCAGTTGTCGCAAACTTTAGCCAGTCATGCTTTGGCTCACTAAAAACATAGTCGTAGTCATAATCAGTTACTGAGAATTGTTTCACTGAAAGTGTCACTGTCATCGGCTTGTCCGTTTGGTTGCCGATTGTCAAATTACCATTCGTAGCCTTACCTGCAGCTACTTCTCGCTGCTGGCGAAGTGGTGAAATATAAAGCCCCTTATTCTTTGCGTCGAGATCTACCGCTCCTGCAGTTCCGGACACAAGTAAACAAAGACTAAGACACAACAGAATAACAGTTCGACACACCTTCATAAAGTACCTCTAGTATAGACTATGCAGCGAGCATCTTGTTGTAATAGTCGAGTGGAATCGTGAATTTGCTCGCCGCCGCCAGGTGCCAATTTGCTACCAGCTCGGCGCCTTTGATATGCAAGTGAATAGTATCCGTCGAGTTTACATTTGCCCCACGTTGACCACTCATCGTTGTATCGGGCCACATCGGCATTTCATCGATAAACCCAATAACGCTATTGGGACGTTCTGCACACGCTTGCGCCTGTCCCTGAACGCTGAGGGTACGCATGTCACCAGCGGTGATATCAACTGGCTGAATACCCGAATACATCAATTTGATATCAGACTTTTTGCTCACAAAATAATCAATACCTTGCAACACACGGGCATAATAGGTGTCTTTGTACGGCGTTCCCCCGTGCGAACCATCATTCCAGCCACCGATTGTCCACACCAATGGACTTTTAGCAAAGAACTTTGTCGCCATATCATCAATACGGGTATGTCCATGAAATACCGAGGTACCTCCGCCATCCGTATACGATGGATCGCGCGACTGACCATCATTGCAGTTAAACTCGCCAGTTCCACCCTCTGCACATAATCCAACCGCCCAGCCGGTTGCCTCGGCGATCATCTGGCTCATACCACCGACGCGGTATGTCCCTGTTGGCCAAGCACCACCAATCGGTGAAGCGAGAATATTTCCGCCTGGCTCATTCCACGAATCCCCGTTCGTAATAACAAACATTTTGTTTGGAGCCTTCCGAATTGTTGCCGTTGTATTGATATAGACGCCGATGAGCCAGCCATTCATTGGTAACATGACGCGCATTTCACGTTCGCGCGCTTCTTTGAAGGTAATTGTGCGATACATGACCCCATTACTTGCGTTGAATGTCGCGGGCAACATAGTTAATTTGCGCATTGATCCATTGTACTCAGCATAAATCTGATGATCGTGATAGGTATTACCACTATATGCACCATTGACAAAATAAAATAACGTTATTGTCGTCGCATCAGTCACAAAACTGAAATCGATATTTGACTCTAAAGGATAGTTCGTCAACGACCCAAAGGTGTGAATCCTCGGCGTCGAAGCGTTCATACATGCTGAAAACCCTGACGTATTCTGATTGGCGCCCGTAGGGGTTACAACCCAACTCTGTGATTGAGTATTAAACATCCCAGAGTCCCATGCATAGAGCGTTAAGCCGGATGTTGAGGGCGTACCGGCAACAATACCAGAGTCGGCAGTTATCGGACCATTGGTTGCATCAACAGCCGGCCAAACATCTTTCATTGGCTTCATTAATGAGCCCAGTGAAACCTGAGGGCCGCTTGGACCCTGCAATTGCCCGTCTGGCGTATTGATATATGATGCCGCATGAATACTTGCCATTACGATCCTGCCTTAATCAAATTAACACCAACGCCCGCTCGATAATGACCACTCGATGATGTCGTGAAATTCACTGTTGCCGCACCTGAAGCATCAACGATGAATCCAAAATCGCCCTGTCCCCCAATAGCTGCACCATCGGAATACCTAATGGTGCCGCTGTTCGAGGTGGGACTATTATCAAATCCAGCTACACCGACAGCCATATTATTAGTAGCTGACGTAACGGAAAGCGCCAAAGCACCACTCGCATTTGGCTGATAACTTACCGCAGTACCAACACTACCTACTCCTGTATAAATGACCGAGTTGCCCATCACAGCAATTGCGACACCCGATCGCACAATACTAACACTTAGTGTATGCGTACCAACTGCAGGGTTCGCTAGGCCGAATAACATTGCGTTACCTTGCCATTGACCATTAACACCAATCGCCGCGCCACCAAGGAATGTCAATGCTCCGCTAATATCTGATGTCACTGTTCTGGTTGTATACCCAGTATATGACCCCCACTGCCCACTGGTGTGGGTGGTAATAAGACCGACAATCATGTAGCGGCTAACTCCAGTACTCACGGTGTGCGTCCAACTGGTTGCACCCCCTGACGTCGTACGGTTGCCAGCACCAGTCGACGCATAGGCAACATCGGCTGGAGCATCGGTCGATTGCGCCACCGTATTTGATGGCACCGATTCATTGTCCGACAAATCCAACGCCGTGGCCGTAAAGGTATATGATGTTGCCGCATCAAGCCCAGTATGGGTATAGGTCGTACCGGTTGTTCGGTCGATAAACGACCCGTTACGATACCAGTTGTATCCGGCAACTCCGCCTGAGTCAGTCGCACCCGAAACGGCAAGTGATACTGTCGAGAGATCATGCCCCGTGACTGCGAGCGTCGGAGCTGTTGGTGGCGTCACGTCAGATTGAGCTGCAAAACCAACCACGACCCGATACTGATTATTTGTCCATGTTTCGTCAGGCCTTAAAACAATCGCGTTCGGTGTTGTTCGATCGATCCGCACCAGAATCTCTTCAAAGGTACCGCCATTTTTGTATACATTCACCAGCACATCGCGTGAACCGAGATTGTGCGTGATTGTATATGGCCCAACAGTACCATCACCAACGTTGGTGGCATACCCAATCGCACTACCACCCGCAGACAATGCCCATTTCAAACCACCAGGCTGTGCCGAATCCGCAGTCAAGACCTGACCATCAGCCCCAACACCCAGTCGTGTTATTGCACCGGGGCCAGTCGCAACATACAGATCACCCTTGGTCGTAAGACTTGATTTGTCGGTTTTGTCTCCGAGTGCTGCCAATGTCGCGTTACCTATAGGCTTGTTCGCATCACTCGTATTATCAACATTCGATAAACCAACATCGGATTTCGTCAGAGTAACGTCACCCGTTTTTCCAGCAACACTTGTCACCGGCGCAATAGCATCTAACTTCGCCTGAACGAGCGGCGAAAGCTTCGCTTCCTGGATTGTTCCATCGGCTAGTTGAGCATTCGTAATCGAGCCATCGACAATACTTGTGGCATTAACAGCATCGGCCGCAATGGCAGCATTTGTCACACTGTCATCCTTAAGCGTGCCGTCTGGCTTTAGCGTTTGAGAAAGATAGTCATTGAGGATATCGCCCCAAGTACCGTTGTCTGAGCCTGGCTGCGGAAGCCGTGCCATTGACCATCCCCCTCTTTAGTTACACTTATTTTCCAACCGTATTTGAGCCGCCGTACGCTGAGCCACCGTATCCTGTATCTGCTTTTTGTTGCTTCGGCGCAAGCAATCGTAGCGCGCTACCAGCACCGCTGATTGCAACAATACCAATTGCAACATGCTTGATAAAGTCCTGACGATCCATTTTTTTATTGAGAATCGCGTTTACCTGAGTTTTTATTGCCATGTTTATTTTTGCCTTTATCTTTTACTATGGTACCAATTAAACAACGTAAGCCTTTTGAATGTCAATGATTTCAAGGAATATTAACCTCGTTGATACTATCATACAAAGCGCCGATTAAACGATCGAAAGGCCATCTATCGAACGTAAGGGGCGGGTGGGAGATTTTACCGTCACCGATTCGCGCGTTGGTACACGAATTGTCGAACGGCCAGCCGTAACAACAAACCCGTCGATGGAACGATGGCGTATGACAGGCTTGGAGGCCGATGACACAACTTTTTGGGGATGTTCAGGGGTTGCCTTCAGTTCTGTTGTAACTGGTTGTTTCTCTTCAACCGTCACCGATTCGATAACCTCGGCTGGAATAGTGTTTTCGTTAGCCTGCCGTGTAGCCACTTTGTCTCGTTTTGTCTGGCGATGATGGACACGACGGCGCGTATATACCGCTACGGCACCCAGCTGATACACGCCGATGATTGGTACGGCGACGATTGCCATATTCACTGCATCGGGTGTTGGCGTAATGATAGCCGCAGCAATAGTTGCCGCAATAATCACAAAGCGCTGCGTCCCGAGCAGTGCCCCTGGCGGGAATGGACGAATATGATCAAAAAGGAAGAGCAAAAGTGGCAACTGGAACAATAACGCCAGTCCCACGACATACGCTGCAACAAAATTCAGATATGAATCTGCTGTAAGATTTGGCATGACCGTATCGCCAGCAAAAGTTGAGAGGAAATTAAGTGCTGCCGGAATTGTCACAAAATAGCCAAACGCTGCGCCAGAGACCGCCAGTAGGGATGACAAAATGATAAATGTAGTGATGAGCCGCCGTGAAGATTGCTTCAGAAGCGGCTGCAAAAATCGATAGACATGATAAATTGCAAAGGGTATCGTTAACAAAACGCCAAAATAGATAGAGAGCGTAAAAATGAAGCTGAAGCCACCACCTGGCGTCAGATAGACCAGCTTTTCACCATGCAGCGGTGCCATAACCACCGCAATAAGCTGGTCCTTTATCTGAAATCCGAATGCCGAGGTGACAACTAGCACCAAGACAACCCAAAACAACCGTGAGCGTAATTCGTAAATATGCTCAAGGAAGGTCAGTTCGGTCGCTTGTGTACTAGGCGTCTTCTGATTTTGCGGCTTCGGCTGACTTTGCAGTCTTTGCTTCACCGTTCATACCCTTGCGCAGTTCTTGCATTGATGTGCCGATGCTGCGAGCAAGTTCTGGCAGCTTCCTACCGCCTACCAGCAGCAGCACTACCAACAGGATGATGATTAGTTCTGGTGTACCTAAATTTGGCATGTCCCCTCACTTTTTATATTTAACTCTTTCATACTATTACGATTATGCTAGTATAGCAATAGGAGCTAACAAAAAATCAACATGGCAAACTACAACTGTTCTGATAGTACCAATAACGCATACGGCGCTGGTGACTACGGTACCTGTACGGGTCAATCTGTTGGGGCGCCTGATACAGGTGTGTTCCAGCAATTCGTGAGCAGTGGTAGTTTTACGATTCTCGCACCACTCGTCGCTGCCATTGTCGTAGTGGTTATTGCAACGGTCGTCTTGAGACGACGCAAGCAAGCTTGATTACTGAGTCGTTTTGCGCTTGAAGAGCCAAGCTGCAATTGGCATTGCCACCACTAATGTCCCAATACCCCAAGCAACTGCTATCCAACCGTGATTACCGATCGGCGCGCCGATCATAAGTGCACGGACTGCCTCAACAAAATGTGTAATCGGCTGGTTTTCGGCAAAGGTCCTCAGACCATCAACCATTGATTCAGCAGGAACAAATGCGCTACTCGCAAAGGTCAGTGGAAAGATAATGATAAATGTCAGCCACTGCACCCCCTCAATACTCTTCGCAAGCACGCCCATAATAGCCGCCACCCATGAAAACGCAATCGTGAAGAGAAGGAGTAGCCCAGCAATTGCTAACCAATCGAGGAATGATGCATCAGTTCGAAATCCAATAACAAATCCGGTGATAATCATCACTATCGTTGAGATAGCGTTTCGAAATACATCCGAGATAACATGACCGTTCAATACGGCAAGGTTTGACATCGGAAGACTGCGAAAACGATCAATAATGCCTTGCTGCAGATCACCAGCAACCGCCAATGCCGTTGTTGTCGAACCGAAAGCTACTGTCTGAACGATAATTCCCGCCATCAGAAAATTCAGATAACTGACACCGTGCGGTAATGTACCCCCAATAGCTCCTCCAAAAACTGCCGCAAAGAGCACCAGAAACATGATTGGTTGAAAAAACGTACCCAGAAGCTCATCCATCTTACGTGTAATGTGTGTCGAGCTGCGCTTAATCATTAACAGTGAATCCGTCACTGCAAGAAGAGGTTTTGGCCTATTAACAAATTTTAACTCTGCCATGATTATTGCTCCTCTTTCTTTTTAACTTTACCCGTAAGTGACAAGAACACATCATCAAGTGTTGGCTTATGAACAGCCATTGACGAAACTCTGATCTTTGCCGATGCCAGATCAGCTAAAACCTTTGAGACATCTTTGTTAATGTCATTAATCGTCATTGTTATAGCAAGGTCTTCACTACTTTGATCGAGTGTCTTCCCGTCAACAACTTCCAAGGCTTTTTTGTAGTCTTTCGCTCCTTCAAAAGTTAGCTCGAGTCGATCTTTGCCTACTTTTGATTTCAGATCTTTGGCGGTACCCTCAGCAATTACCTTCCCGCCATCAATCACGACAATCCGATCAGCGAGTTGGTCGGCTTCTTCAAGGTACTGTGTCGTCAGAAGTATCGTCGTACCATTTTTCTTCAGATTTTCGATGATAGTCCACATCGCAATACGGGAACGGGGATCTAGGCCTGTCGTTGGTTCATCGAGAAAGATCACTGGTGGCGTAGCAATCAAACTCACCGCAAGATCCAGACGGCGGCGCATACCACCCGAATATGTCTTGGCTGGCCGGTTTGCCGCATCTACTAAATCAAAATCTTCAAGTAGTTCCTGGGCGCGTTCTTTCGCGCTTGCTTTTGTCAGGTGATACAGTCGACCCATCATTTCTAGGTTTTCGCGACCTGTTAGTAGTTCGTCAACCGCTGCAGACTGACCAGTCAGACCTATGACACCACGGACGCTATCAGCATCTTTCACTACATCATAATTTTCCACAGTAACAGAGCCTTTATCAAAGCCGAGGAGCGTACTCAGTATTCGAACAGTGGTCGTCTTACCTGCACCATTTGGCCCAAGGAGTGCCAACATTGTCCCGCGCTCGACTTTTAGCGAGATACCTTTGAGGACTTCGTTTTTACCATATGATTTACGTAAACCTTTGGCTTCAATGGCGTATTTTGACTGCGGCACAACGACTCCTTATTTATATAATTTAGTATAGCTGATTTATTACTGACGCGTGACTTTTACCATCGCATGGCGAATTGGCTGCCCATTTAACGTGTATCCTGCCTGCAGCTCTTCGGCGATAACTTCGTGTTCACCCTCCGCATCCTCGTCAAATTGGATTGCCTCGTGTAGTTCAGGGTCAAAGTTCGTTCCAGGATTTGCTTCGATACGCTTCAAATTTAGTCCCTCAAGTGCCTTTTCGAGGTTTTTGACGAGACCCGCAACCCCCTGCGCCCACTTATTGTCGGCTAATTCTGCCGGTTGGTGTGCAATCGCACGTTCAATGTTATCGATAACTGGCAACAGTTTTAATATTGCGCTTGCTTGGCCCGCATTTCGTGCGGCCGTTTTTTCCAACTCCACACGTTTGCGGTAGTTTTCAAAATCTGCCCGCGTGCGCTGCAAATCTGCAGTTAATTCTGCAAGTTGCTGCTCTAGTTCATCCTGTTTTTTACTTTTTGCCATTGCTGTAACTCCTTCCACTCAAGCGCCCCCCTAGCCAATAGTAATCAAGAATTGCAATAAATAGCCCAATAAAAAAGAATATCCACACCACCCAGTCGGCCACATGAAACACTCGTACGCCCACAGTAAGTCCAAGTATTGCAAAAAATGCTATAACGCCTCGTCTTGTCATAGTACTTCCTCCAGCATTGCACCGGCATGACGTACGAGACGCATGACCTTGCCATAGCTCTGGCGCGTTGGGCCAAGGACACCAATATAACTATTGTCACTATATGGTGAACGGAAGCGGCTGATGATCAAGCTTGCCCCGCTGGTTTTGCCAATCGGATTTTCGCTACCAATATAGACGTTCAGTGGCTCATTTGGTGCTGCTTCCCGCAACCAAGGCTCCAGATTATCAAGCAGCCGGGCAACCGCCTGTACATGCGTGCCCTGCATAAACTCTGGCTGACTGAATAAATTACCAATGCCATTGAGATATAGCTCATCGCCAATCGTGGCAAGCCCCAGATTTTGCGTCAGCTCCACCAAACTATCAACAGCACTACGAATTGCCCGGTCCGCCCTGTCGCTATGTGTGGTCACCCGTGCCTCGATCGCCCTCGCACCGCGGTCGAGTTTGGGTACATCATTGACCTGCGCCTCAGTAATCGCGTTTACATAGAAACGGTAGCCTTGGTCGGTTGGAATACGCCCAGCGCTGGTATGCGGCTGCGTAATCAGTCCTAGTTCCTCTAGTTTTGCCATTTCCGCCCGAATCGTTGCGCTAGACACGTTGAATAGTTTTGCCAAGGTAACACTCCCTACCGGAGAAGCCACTTCGGCATACTGTTCGATAATCGCGGCCAGGATCTGCATTTGACGCTCTGTCATGCCATCATTATACCTCTACCTTGGCACTCATGCAATTCGAGTGCCAAGCCCTACGTTTCATTTCATAGATATTTATACAAGTCATGTCCGATCGGACATTATATGTATAACATTTGCAAATATCTTGTCTAAAATCTACTATAAATGTATGAGCTTTTTGCAAGACCTCGGTAGTTTTTTGGGTGATGCACGGTCACTTCGCGATGATGTAGTGCGAGAACTGACCGCTGATACCAATGAAGTGAAACAAACCATTACCGACACTGCCGAAGAAATCAAAGGGACAGCAACCGAAATCCAAGATACCATCGTCGAATCAACCAGTCTACCAGACCCATTACCCGAAGATGCGTCCCACAAATAAAGATTCATCTCTTATACAAAATGAGTCCGATCAGACAATAAATGTATAATTACCCCATATAGTTGTGTGTGAGACCGCAGGTTGCTACAATTATTCTAATGGAACAACAGATCAAAACATGGCTGGGCAGCGGTAGCATTAACCTTTTCGGCCTCCCTTATGCGGGCAAAGACACACAGGCACAGAAATTGGCAGAAAAACTGAACGCCACAGTATTGGGTGGCGGTGAGATTCTCCGAAACAGTGTTATTCCACCACATGTCAAAGAGGTTATGGAGGCTGGTGATTTAATCCCGACTCCTGACTATATAGCAATCGTTCTACCCTATCTTGGCCGCCAGGAACTTGCCGGTCAGCCGTTAATTCTTAGTAGCGTTGGCCGCTGGCATGGCGAAGAGGACGGTGTTATGCAGGCAACCGAACAGAGTGGACACCCAATCAAAGCAGTTATCTTTTTGAATATTGATGAGACCATATTGCGACAGCGCTGGGAATATGCCCAATCAGCCGGTACGCGCGGTGAGCGTGCTGACGATGCTGAGGAAAAACTAGCAACGCGTCTGGCAGAATTCCGCGAAAAGACGCTGCCCGTTATCGAATACTATCGTCAGAAAGGTCTGCTCATTGAAGTTGATGGCAGCCAAGATGTCGAAACAGTCAACAAACAGATTTTTGAAAAGCTTACTAGTCTCGCTTCAGCAACACAGTAAATGCCTCTGATGGGATGTCGACTTTGCCAAAACGCTTCATGCGTTTTTTGCCTTTTGCTTGCTTGGCCAGGACTTTCTTCTTACGACTCACATCACCGCCGTATAATCCTGTTGTCACGTCTTTGCGGTAGGCGCTCAAATCTTCGCGCGCGATAAATCGCCCGCCAATGGCCGCCTGCAATGCCACCTGAAAATTCTGCCGTGGGATAACTTCTTTTAGCCTACCGACGATATCCCGACCGAGCGCTTGCGATTCGGAACGGTGCGCCATGATAGACAATGCATCAACAATTTCGCCCGCAACATAAAAGTCGACACGCACCAAATCTTCGGCCCGATAATTATCCAGTTCGTAGTTAAAGCTGCCATACCCACTGGTCTG
>JALQVV010000113.1 GCA_023260255.1 Candidatus Saccharimonadia bacterium | reverse complement strand
CCCTGCTTAAGAGGCAGGTGCTCTAACCAGCTGAGCTACTGGCCCGCGTCGGAACTCACTTTCGAGGCCTCGTTTTGCCGCAAGTGGCAAAAGCATTGTCTCTTCATTGTTCCTCCTTTCAAAAAACGAAACAGCCTGGAGGCTTGGTTTCATTTTTTGGTAAGGCTACAAAACCTAACAGGGGATAATTATACTGAATAACACCTCAAAACACAAGGGGTGCAAAACCATTATGCTTGTTGTACAATCGGTGCATATATGGGTGCGAGGGCAAACCAGCAGGGATTCACTATTATTGAGGTGTTGGTGACTTTGATCGTTGTCAGCCTGTTCCTGTACACCTTTTTCCAAAGTTATCTGACGCTCGAGTCCCAACGCGTCAATGTTGCTCGCCAAGCTATTGCGAGCGACGTTGCCTATACCAACCTGCGCAAGATCACAAGTCGTCCTGCAGGGCTGACGTGCGACCCAGCAACAATGGACCTTACCTCGGGTGACACCAGCCTCGAAAACAGGGGTAAATCCGGCGTTAATTTGTTTGATCCGCCCTACAATTACCCGAAAGAAACGAATACCGAGACCGTTGGCAAACTGGGTACCAGTTCCACACAAACTCTCGCTGTTTATGCCCCGAATGGCTGTACTAATTTCCTCGGCAATCCACTAAAAATCGTATCAACCGTTACCTACGGAACCAACGGAGACAAGGTAGTCCATGCCAGCTATATTCAAAACAACTAATCACCGGTCTGGTGGTTTTACGATCGTCGAAATCTTGGTCGTATTGACCGTGCTGGGTATTTTGATCGGCCTGGTACTCAACACGCTCGGTGATTTCTACTATGCCAACACTACATCGCTGGGTAAGACAGTGCAAGATACTGACACGCGCTATTCACTACGAGCTATCGAAAGCGAGCTGTCCAATACCGCAGGCTGGTCAACATCACTGCCTGTCGCGTCTGCACCCTTAGGCATGAACAATAGCGGCACCGCATGGTCGTACTGCGGCAATGACTGTGCCACCGATGGTAAACGTGTATTGATCGCCTATGTCATGGCAACCGACAAACCAAAATCAGACAATACTCGACTGCCAACATTCACCCCTAGCACATCGGGTAGTAGCTGCGACCCAGCCCAAGCAGGTATCATCAAAAACGCTCTGATATATTTCATCGCGCAAGATCCTAGTGGCAACTCTAATCTCTATCGTCGTACCATCGTGAATCCATTCAACCTCGCTATTTGTTCGGGGTCATCGATCGACGCAAGCCAAAAAACCACCTGTTCACCATGGCAGGTTAGTACTTACCCGGCAGTATGCAAGGGACCTGATGCCCTATTACTACCCAATGTTACATCGCTCAGTATTAATTATTATGGCTTCTCGAGTAATTCTACGCCAGTGAGTACTCAGTACACCAGCAACCCCAATGCCGCGACAGATGTTGCTGCCGCCAAAACGGTCGAGTTAAAAGTCACCACCAGCGCAAACTATCAGGGCGTTGCCAATACATCGACATCCGCCATCCGTGTCAGTCGCCTGTATCCGTAGCCATCCACTTGCGAAATAGTTAACAGCACCACAAGGATCAGTGGCTTACTATAGTGGTGGCACCTGCGACAAACACTTTTTGGTACCCCGCACAGGGGTCGAACCTGCAACCTCCGGTACCGGAAACCGACGCTCTATCCAGTTGAGCTAACGGGGCACGTAAAAGCGTTCGTACGCCTCACGCATACACCATGTTAGTCTATAATAATTATATGGATCGACAAACCCTCACTTCTCTTTTTCAAGGCAAAGTAATCGTGCCCGGCGACGCCGACTACGACACTGCACGACAGGTATTTTATGGTGGAATCGACAAAAAACCAGCAGCAATCATCAGGGTCGCCGATGCCAATGATGTCAAACAGACAATCCAGCTAGCAAAAGACAAAGGACTTGAACTCGCCGTCCGCAGTGGCGGGCACAGTGTCGCTGGCTACAGCACGACCGATGGTGGGATTGTCATCGACCTGCACGATATGCGTGATATCGAGATTGATGACACCAACAAAACCGTTTGGGCGCAGACTGGCCTCACCGCTGGCCAGTTGACTGCCGAACTAGACAAACATGGCTTTGTGCTCGGCTTTGGTGATACCGGTACGGTTGGTATTGGCGGTATTACACTAGGCGGTGGCGTTGGGTTCTTGGCGCGCAAATTTGGCCTGGCTATCGACAATCTACTGGCTGCCGAAATCGTCACAGCCGAGGGCGAAATCTTGCAGATTGATAACACTAGTCACCCCGACCTGTTCTGGGCTATCCGTGGCGGTGGCGGCAACTTTGGTAT
>JALQVV010000121.1 GCA_023260255.1 Candidatus Saccharimonadia bacterium | reverse complement strand
GACCTTCAACGGTCTTCGTCAGGTCGATGATATGGCTGTCCTGACGCTTACTGTGGATGTACGGCGCCATTTTCGGGTGCCAACGACTCGTTTTGTGTCCAAAGTGGACACCAGCTTCGAGCAGCTGTTTAATATCGACTGATACAGCCATCTGAAAACTCCTTGTTTCCTCACCGTTCACCCTGAAACTCAGGAGCTTGCGAACGGTTGTGTCATTAAAAATAGTACATCCTTAATTGTACCATAAATCACCCCTTTGACAATACCTGTGAAATCAGATACAATGGTTCAGATATGAAAAGCAGTATACATCCAACGACATACCGCCCCGTCGTATTTAGCGACGATCAGGCTGGTTTTGCCTTTTTGACTCAGTCGACCGCTGCGACTGACGAAACGATCAAATGGGAAGATGGCAACACCTACCCATTGGTCAAGGTACACATTAGCAGCGCATCTCACCCATTCTTTACCGGTGAGGAAAAAATCATCGACACCGAAGGTCGTGTCGACCGCTTCAAGGCGCGTGCCGCAGCCGCAGAAGCTCGCAAGGCTGAACTCGCCAACAAAGCGAAAAAAGCCAAAGCTGCAGCAGCAAAAAAGGCTTCTAGCAGCGAAGAATAAGTACCACTTAAAAAGAGACCTCAACCAGAGGTCTCTTTTTGGTACAATAAGGACACTACTATGCCAAAAATTAATCTAAATATTAACGACCTGCAGACCGAGAAAAAAGAACTCGGTGATTTTTTGGCGACCCCGACCGCCTACAGCGACCCTGAATTTACCGCTAAGAACAAGCGCTTCAGCGAATTAGAGGCTATTATAGACAAAGTAGCACTGCGCGATACACTAACACAGCAGCTTACGGAAGCAAAAGAACTCGCAGGTGGCAGCGACGAGTTGGCCGAACTCGCAAAATCAGAAGTAACCGAGACAGAAGGAAAGTTGGCAAAACTCGAAGATGAACTATTCCTGATGCTTGCACCAAAAGATCCGAATGACGACAAAAATGTCATCATGGAAATCCGTGCCGGTGCCGGCGGCGATGAAGCCAGCCTGTTTGCAGCCGAGCTATACCGTATGTACCTGCGCTACTGCGAAGCACACAGCCTGCGGACCGAACTTATCAGCGAAAGTGCCAACGACACTGGTGGCTACAAAGAAGTCATTTTCAAAATTAGCGGTGAGTCACCCTATGCCCAATTGAAATTTGAAAGTGGCGTCCACCGCGTCCAACGTGTTCCTGCAACTGAATCCCAGGGCCGTATTCACACCAGCACCGTTACTGTCGCCGTTTTGCCCGAAGCAGAAGAAACCGACATTGAAATCAATCCAAACGACCTACGCATCGACATTTACCGTGCCAGCGGCCACGGCGGTCAATCAGTCAACACGACCGACAGCGCTGTCCGTATCACCCACTTGCCATCCGGCCTTGTCGTGACGAACCAAGACGAAAAATCACAGCTAAAGAATAAAGAAAAAGCGATGAGCGTCTTGCGCTCTCGCTTGCTGCAGCAAAAAATCGACGAAGAAAATGCCAAATTAGATGCTGAACGCCGAGGGCTGATTGGTACCGGTGACCGGAGCGAGAAAATACGAACGTATAACTTCCCCCAGGATCGCATTACCGATCACCGTATTGGCTATAGTCGCAGTGCCATCCCTGCTGCAATGAACGGCCAGATCGATGATATTATCGAACATCTTCAAGCTTATGAACGTGAGCTTGCAGCTAAAAACGCCTGATTATTTTGTTAAAAATAACCGCGGTGAGACAATAAAGATATGACAGTAGCAGAGTGGCTAAGCGAGGCAACAAAGGAGCTGCAGAAGGCTGGAATTCCAACGGCACGGCTGGATGCTGAATTACTATTGTCACACACGCTACGCAAACCGCGGACGTATTTACATGCTCATGGCGACCAAGAGCTCGACGATCGACAGCGCGACATCGCCGAAGCGCGGCTCGAACTGCGACTTGATCATACTCCAGTTGCCTACATCATTGGGCACAAGGAGTTTTATGGCCGACGATTCAAAACAACCCCAGCAGCACTTATTCCTCGACCAGAATCCGAAACAATAATTGAACTCCTTAGAACCATCATGCCTACTACCCTTCCACTCGTAAAGGAGAAAAAAAATCTTATCGACGTCGGTACCGGAACTGGCGCCCTCGGCATTACTGCCAAGCTCGAGTGGCCAGAACTCGATGTGACAGTAAGTGACATTAGCCAGCACGCACTCAACCTAGCCAGGGAGAACGCAAAACTCCTTCATGCAGAAGTGCATTTTCATAAAGGCGATCTGCTTCGCGGATATGGCGCTCCTGCCGACATCATACTTGCTAACCTACCCTATGTTGACCGCAGCTGGGAGGTTTCACCCGATACTCATGCCGAACCAGAATTGGCATTATATGCCCCCGATAGCGGTCTTGCCCTTATCAAACAGCTCATTGGCCAAGCTGCTCAGTTGCTCCGAGCAGGCGGGTCCCTCTTCCTGGAATCAGATGAACGACAGCAAGCAGCTATCATTCAGCTTGCGACCAGCCATGGGCTAAAACATCGCACCACCCTGGGTCTGATCACTCACTTCACCAAAAACTAGCGATTATATGCTTCGAGTGTCACTTTGACGGTCATCGTCTTACCATCACGAAGGATGGCCAGTTCTACCGTATCACCCGTGCCGTATTCAGATACCAAGCTCGCAACACTCCCGCGCTCTCCGACTTCAATATCGCCAACTTTCGTAATAACATCCTTCTCTTTGATACCGGCTTTGTCTGCCGGACTACCGCTGATTACCGCTGGCTGACCATTGCCCGAAAATACATACGCACCCTTTTTGACCGATAAGTTATATTGTTTAGCTACATCAGGAGTGATAGTGACGTAGTTGATGCCAAGATATGCCCGCTCAACTTTTCCAGTTTTCTGCAGATTCTTGATAATGCCCTTTGCCGAATTGATCGGGATAGCAAAACCAATACTTTGAGCATCCTGGGCCACAGCCGTATTAATACCAATTACTTGACCACTCAGATTCGTCAACGGCCCGCCCGAGTTACCTGGGTTGATCGCTGCGTCCGTCTGAATCAGATCCGTCAATGTTTCAACTGAATTGCCCTCGGATGCAGAGACTGGCCGACCCGTACCAGAGATAATGCCACTTGTTACAGTATTCTGGAATTCACCGAGTGAGTTTCCAATGGCTACGACTTTTTGTCCAATACGGATCGAGCTGGAATCGCCGAGTGTCGCTGGTTTAAGGTCATTTACTCCGTTGATCTTCACAAACGCCAAGTCATTCAACGGATCGGTGCCGACTACTTTTACATCCTGATATGTCGTGCCGTCGCTTGCAATGACTGCTAATTCTTCACTCCCTGAAACAACATGCTTGTTCGTCAAGACATAGCCGTCAGCCGTAATGATAATACCCGTACCAGCGCCTTCCTGGGTCTGCGTCCCAAAATATGACTGCGCCTGGTTTTTTGTCACGATTGACACTACGCTCGGACCAACTTTGCTGGCAACAGACGAAATATCTTCCTCCTCCTGACTGACAACAGCATTGCCGTCGGGAACAACTGTTCTGTCAGTTGTCCGGCCACCTAAATTAAGGGCCACATACCCGCCGCCCAAGCCAGCCGTAAAACAGGCGAGCAAGAGTATAAATACAGCTACCAGTCGTCGACCAGATTTTAGTCTTGGTTTACGCCCAACAGCAGTGAAATTATGTGGTGTCTCGTTTTTTACCATCTTATCACCCACTTTATAGTACTTACCTGACAACTTGCTTAATCTACGATGCCCCAATGGCAGCATTGTTAAAGAAAAGCACCAGCACAGCAATAATCCCAAGTGACAGTAATAGCGGCAAGAGGATATCAGATGCCTGTACCTTATCGTGTTTGGCATATGAACCATATACTCGCTCCGCAAGAAAACTCAGGGCAATCGCAATAATTGTCATCTGCGGTAGCTTCAGCCCCGCAGCAAATGGCAGTGTATAGGCAATCATCCAGTGGAAACACAGCCAGCCAATCTCTGCGAATACAAATCCCCATATCAGACTCAGCAAACGCACATTTGGCTCAGAATACGCGCTCAGGACATGACGAGCAGATGCATAACCGATCACCCACATGACAATCACGACGATTGATGACGACCAGCTGTACGAGAGACTCGCAAGCGCCATTGTAGCGACCACAATGGCAACTGCCGCCTGGAGCACAACATACACGCGCTTACCACGAGGCTTGAGCACCAATAACCACAGTGCATACAGCACAGCCAGAACAATCTGCACCGCTAGTGCCGCACGTGAGCCTGATTGTCCAGCAAGGTACATCAACAACACCAGTCCAACACTGGTCAACAGATCAACGGTATTTGTTTCAATATGAGCGAGCCAAAAGCGTGGCCGAACCGCAAGTACTCGCCACTTACTCAGTAAGACGAGTGCAATTGCCAACCATGGTGTTCCGGTTGCAACAACAGCACCAAGTACCGCTCCCGCGAGTGCCAAATTGAGCAAGATATAAATCACTTCACTCAGGAATGACCGTCGTTTTGCAACCCTCAAAAATTCCATAAACTATCCTAGTATAGCACGTTAATTATCACTGGTAGACGACGCTGGCGCCGGACCAACAATCAGGACAAATTTAACAGATGAATCTACAGTGACCGGTGGTGCTGACGTTTGTATCTTTACACCATAGAGTTCCTTCAATTTGGCCGCCGTTCCGCTATTACCCTTACCAATCTGGTATAGCGTATAGTGCGCATACTCACCAGCAGGTGCATTTGCTACCGATGCCACGGTGAATTTCTTGGCTTCTAGCTTATCAGCCTCCGTCTGCGCAACTCCTGCCGTACCCGAACCATTCAACACGACAATTGGAGCAGCTTCACGGACTACCGGATCAGAAGAGAGTTTTTGCTGCAACAACGCGCGTAGCTGACTATAGTCATAAACGCCAGCCGCTGGACGTACCACGCTCATACCGCCGACATTACCAGTTGTCATGATTGGATTGTCGCCATCAATCAAACTAATTGACTGAATGTCTTCGCTCTTGATGTCTTGTGCCAAGGAAACAAGTGTACGGAATTCTTTGGTTTCAAACGTCGAGCGTAAATTGTTACCAAGCGCATCAATGATACCCGTTACCTTACCAAAGTCACTCAGTGTACCAGCACTCACCGCTTTTTCGCGGAGTGCCTTGATGATTTTTTGCTGATTCTTTTCGCGGTCAAAATTAGATTGTTCAAATCCATATGTCGGCGCTTTATCACCGCGGGCTTGCGCGAGATACAGCGCATGTTCGGCATCGAGCGTGACTGGACCATTTTTGTAATCGATAAAGTGACCATTTGGCGGACAGCGGCGCAACACTTCTGCACGAGTTACTTTGCGGTCACCGACACCACATTTCCAGTCAAAGTTACTATCCATTTGGCCACGTGGGTCACGGCTTTCGATTGTCACTGTAATGCTACCACCCACCGCATTCACTAGTTCACGCATCACCGTGTAGTTCACATTGACACCGTATTGGATATCCAACCCAGCGATATCACCCACAAATGCTGCCTCTTTCTTCAGTGCGGCCCTATCGGCATCGACACCTTGGCCCTCATGAACACAGTTGTAGTACTCATTAATCTTGCCCGCATAGCCTGAATTACATGCCTCGCCGAATTTGACATACAGATCACGTGGGATACTTATCATGTATGCATTCTTTTGATTCTGATCGATGCTCAAAATCATCATTGAGTCGGTCAAAAGACCGCCCTCGTGCCCTGGGTCATCTTCAGAGGTTCCAACAATAATGATATTGCTGCGACCATTACTATCTTGTTTTAATGGCACATTCTGGAACACATCCAGGATGTTCCCCTGGAACACATTGCTGCTGGCAATCAGACCCTTTATAAATACGTAACCGCCGATAGCGATAACAACAGCAATAAGCAGCAAAGCAATACGTTTAATCCACTTACGGCGGCGGCTTTTTTGCGCGGGATCACGACGATTGAGCTTACGACCCTGTTCGGGTTCGTCGATATCGCGAAGCGATTCGTCAATTTCCGATCGCTTGAGCGATCCAAGTTTGGGACCATCAGTAGTCCCCGCCGCGATAACCCTTCTGGGTTGGGGTGCTGAGACGGGTTTTTTACCTGGCTTCACCTCGTTGCCCAGCTGACGGCTGGTACGACGTGGCACAAAACCATCCATCGATGTTGGTTGTTTTACCATAAATACTTAGTCTACTATACAAAACTTTGGCTTTTATGAATACTGTTTGTTGGAATATTTAGGCCTGATAAGCTATAGTATAAAACGATGGAATCATCATTTTTGCAGCGTCACCAATGGATCCGGGATGCATCCGGACTCCTTTTTTTTGCACTCGCCGTATTGGTTGGCACCCTCTTGATCAACACCTACGTTTTCCGTAGTTTCAACGTCGAAGGACCCAGTATGGAAAAGACTCTTTATACTGGCGATCGCCTGATTGTCGACCGACTCCCCGTTACCTGGGCCCAGTTGCAAAACAAACAATACGTTCCCAATCGTGGGCAAATTATCGTGTTTAAAAACCCGTTGTTTGCAGTTGGTAATTCCGACGAATATATCGTCAAACGCGTCATTGCCTTCGCTGGCGAGCGCGTTGTACTCAAAGATGGTAAATATACCGTATACAATAACGAACACCCTGATGGATTCAATCCCGATGATGCCAATCATGGCGAACCAGGCAGTCCAACAAGCGGTACTGTTGATACAGTTGTTCCCGAGGGGACAATATTTGTCAGCGGCGATCACCGCCAGGGCAGCTATTCACTCGATTCACGCAACGGACTTGGCAACATTCCCCTCTTCGATATTGTTGGACCAGTCAGTTTCCGGATTTATCCATTTACCGCAATCCGCGGATTCTAGTCCCTATCCAGCAACTTGCTAATCCGCTCAAAATCAGACTCGCTTGTAAAACTAATGACAATCTGGCCTGCTCCGCGCGTATTCGAACGAATCTGAATCTTTGCTTTTAGGCGTTGTGTCAAACCATGAATGGCTGCATCGTGTTGCGGCAGAATTGTTTTAACAGTTTCCTGCTGTTCTTTTTTGGCCTTTTTCAAATCAACAATAAATTGTTCGATTTTACGTGCACTCCACTCTTCGTTCAAAATTCGGGGCAATACAGACTCAATAATCTCTTCGTCTAGTCCAATGAGCGGACGCGCCTGACCTTCGCGGAGCGTGCCGTCATGGAGGGCCTTGCGGACGCTTTCAGGCAAACGCAGTAACCGTAAGGTGTTGCTAATCGCACTCACCGACTTACCACCAACACGGGCACCAATCTCGTCGAGTGTAAGGTTAAACTGGTCACGGAGTTTCAGATATGCTGTCGCCGTTTCTAACACATTCAGGTCCCGGCGTTGCAAGTTTTCAATCAATGACACCTCCAGTTTATGCTGATCGGTCATTGTGCGTATAAGGGCGGGGATTGTTTTCTGGCCAGCTTTGATCGACGCACGATATCGACGCTCACCAGCGACGATCTCGTATTTATCGCCTACGGGAGTAACAACAATTGGCTGCACAACACCATGCTGTTTGATGGATTCAGCCATTTCTTCAAGCGCCAACTCATCGAAGGTTCGTCGGGGCTGGTCAGGATTTGGCTGCACCTTATCAAGGGGTAGGCGGCGCAAGTCACTCAGTTTTTCGTCTTGCGCCGCTGTCGGGTCAAACTCTTCATCCAATAGTTCCGTCGGGATTAACGACGAAAAGCCACGTCCTAGTCCTTTTTTCGCGCTCACTGTCCCGCCTCCACACGTGCCGCAACCTCTTTTGCAACTGCTTTATAAGCTCGAGCACCCTTACTCCAGCGGTCATATGCCCCAACTGGAACCCCGTGGCTTGGCGCCTCTGCAAGTCGAATATTGCGGGGAATCGTCGTTGCAAATACCTTGTCTGTAAAATGTTTTTTGATTTCATCGTGCACTTGATTACTCAGTGTTGTGCGTGTATCCATCATCGTTGGTAATACGCCCAATAGTTCCAGTGATGGGTTCATCCCTTTTCGTACCAATTTCATGGTTTCAAGCAGTTGGCCAAGTCCCTCCAACGCATAAAATTCCGCCTGAACAGGTAGCAATACATAGCGCGCCGCAATCAGCCCGTTCACTGTTAGCAAGCTCAGACTTGGCGGGCTATCGATAAGAATAATGTCATAGTGGTCAATTACCGGCACAAGCGCAGTTTTGAGACGTGTAAACTTGTGCTCCATACCAGCAATTTCTACCTCAACATTCGCTAAGTGTGATGTCGTGGGTGCAAGCCATAGATTTTTATGTTCGGTTTTGACGATCGCCTGCTCAAGCGTGGCTGTTTGCAGCAACACTTCGCTCATTGTTGTCTCGAGTACTGTTTTGTCGACACCAAGCCCACTTGTTGCGTTGCCTTGAGGATCAAGATCAACCAGCAACACACGCTTTCCGGACTTTGCCAAATAGTAGGCAACATTAACCGCACTCGTTGTTTTGCCCACTCCACCCTTTTGATTGGTGACCGCAATAATGGTAGCGGCCATTATTTATTTCCCTCGCTCATTTATTTCATTGTACCATGAGCACAAATAAAAATCCCCGTATTTCACGGGGATTTTTCACGGTCTGCAAGATACGAGGCGTAAGCCGAGCTTTAGCAGGTGGGGAATCTTTGCCGAATTGAACTTGGAAAAGATTAGGAGGACAGAGTCCTCACTTTATTATTTGATTGAGGTAACTTCAATCTTTGAATATTTTTGACGATGGCCGTTCTCTTTGTGAACGCGCTTTTTGCTTTTGTAGCGGATCACACGGATCTTGTCACCCTTTACTTCGGCCTCAACAACCTTCGCCTTAACGCTAACACCTTTGACGGTTGGCGTACCGACGGTCGTTTTATCGCCATCGATGACCAACAGTGCATCAAGTGTGAGCTCTTTCGTTCCTTCCGGGAGGAGGTCCACCAGGAGGGTCTCTTTTTCGGTGGCAATGTACTGTTTGCCGCCGACCTTGATTACTGCTTTCATATGTTCCTCATAATTACTTTACAATCGAATATTGATTGTAACAGATACGGCTTATTTTTACAACCGTTTAAGCGGCTAGTCGATTTACGATCACTTCATTAGCGCGTAGCCATCCATGAACGTTCCCGCAATCCAAATATTCACCAACGACAGGAACAACCGTCACCGGCGCCTTTTCGATAGCTGCCTGGGTAATAACGCCGATCAAATAATACTCACCGGACAGGTTCAACTGGCAGTATTCATACGTGCGCCGCAGGAGATCGTAATTGAGTATATACTTACCCAAATTAATCTGGTTACTCGGTGCTTGTTCAACAGGTGGCTTTTCGACAATACCGGCAAACAGCCCGGTATCCTCGTCAAAATCGATCACCCCGTAGCGGCTCACCTCTCCGGGTGCGACCGTGGTTGTCAGCAGTCCGTTTTCGCCTTCCGGTGTCGCTTGGGTAAGCCGGGCAAGCTCTGATGAATTGTCGGTATTATAGATAAAATCATCGCCACCAAGTACAGCGACCGATTCGCCCTTTTTCAGATGAGGGAACACTAGTGCAACCGGTACCGCCGTGCCGTATTTCTGATTAGAATCCTGCTCAATATAGTGAAAAGTGATGTTATGCGGTGTTCGGGCCAGTTCAATTAGATCTTGCTGGCCGCTATATTCCAAAAACTGATTCAGGCGTGCGTTATCGGAATAATATTGCTGTAACTGTGTACTGCCCTGATTGACGACAAAAAATATTTCGGTAATTCCCGCCTTAATACAGTCACGCACCACATAGTCAACAATCGGCCGATTGCCGACCGGTAACATGCATTTATCAATTGCTTTGGTAATTGGAAGGCGGCGCGTTCCCCAGCCAGCGACAGAAATGATTGCTTTAGTAACAGTAGCCATAAGCTGCATTATACCTTATTTATTTTTTGATTGTAACTTGTCCATCTGGGCATGGTTCAGTCCATAATAATGCGCGATTTCATGCCATAGTGTCCGTTTGATCTGTTCAAAAAGCTCATCGTCATTACGAACAACACGCAAAATCGAATGCTTGAACAAAGTAATTTTATCAGGTAGCACAAATGTATAGCCCGCCCCACGCTGAGTCAACGGAATACCTTCATACAGTCCCAACAGAATTGCATGATCACGCAGCTTCATCTTGATCTTTTGCTCTTCAGTTGGCTCGTCGGCCATCACAATTGCAACATTATCCAGGCCCTTGATATATTCTTGCGGCAACTCATCCATAGCTCGGGTGATCAATGTGTCAAATTGTTCGTCGGTAAGTTCAAACACTATACTTTTTATAGTACCTTATTCATTATCATAATCAAACCAATCAGGGTCTTTTTTCAGATTTTTGCTAACACCATCCCAAAAATCAGTCAGGTGCTGCCCATCCTCATCGCGAAGGATAATGCGATCTGCCTCGGCTTGCTCAGCGGCAATCTCGTCGCTTAGTCCATTTCCTAAAGGATCATGCTGAACAAAGCTAATTTTGCGGTGGAATAATTTCATCGTGTTTATTTTGAATGGCCTATATTTTTATATTAGCATAAGTTCTATAATATGTCAACTCTGATACACTGGTTCTATGCTCGCATTTAATCACATTCTTGCCGGATCGATCGTTGCCGTTACCGTTCCCGCACCCCTCGTACCAATCGTCGCGTTTACCTCACATTTCGTACTCGATATGTTCCCTCACGCGTTCGGCGAGGAGCCGCCCTATTCACGATTTTTAAAGATACAGATCGTCGTCGATGCAGTAGTATGTATCCCAATCATTATTTTGTTGCTCTTCCTCTTCCCTCATCAATGGCTAATTGTGGGCATCGGTGCCTTTTTTGGACTGCTACCTGACTTTCTGTGGCTCCTCTGGCGACGCGGGCCCAAATGGTTAGATAAAATTCTCGATTTTGCGCACTGGATCCAGTGGGGCGAGCGGCCCTACGGCTGGATTTTTGACGCACTGTACGGGTTTCTGATGATTTTTGCACTGGTTGTTCTTGCGCATTAAGGCAAATGCTGGCCACCCGTCACACCAATAACCTCAGCCGTAATATAGCTTGATTCCTGACTCGCCAAAAACACATAGGCAGGAGCAACTTCGGCGGGCTGACCCGGCCGGCCAAGTGGTGTATTCTGACCAAACTCTTGGAGTTTTTCTGGTGGTTGACCATGGCTTGGTTGTAACGGCGTCCAGATCGGCCCGGGTGCAACCGCATTCACGCGTATACCTTTTTGCGCCAGTGACTTTGCGAGACTCTTGGTAAAAGCGACAATTGCGGCTTTTGTCGATGCATAATCAAGTAACCCCGGCGATGGTTGATAGGCCTGAATCGATGCTGTATTAATAATACTTGCCCCAGCTGGCATATGTGGCACAGCAGCTTTAGTAATCCAAAACATCGCAAAAACATTTGTGCGAAATGTATCCTCAAATTTCTCAGTAGTGATCTTTTGCAAATCAGCTTCGAACTCCTGCTTGCCGGCATTGTTGACAAGAATATCGATTGAACCGAAGGCCTCGACGGTCTTTTGCACAATCTCTTTGCAAAATGCCTCATCCTTTATATCACCGGGTAACGCCAAAGATTTAACGCCCGCTTGTTCAATTTCGGCCAAAATATGTTCGGCATCTTCTTTTTCCTCAGGCATATAGCAAATTGCCACGTCAGCGCCTTCCCTGGCAAATGCGATCGCCGTTGCGGCACCGATGCCCGAATCTCCGCCGGTAATAAGCGCCTTGCGGCCCTTCAATCGCCCGAGACCTCTATAGGTCTCCTCGCCATGGTCAGCCTTGGGCCGCATGTCCGCATCAAGGCCTGGTTCTGGCTGAAGACTCCCGTCAGCATTCACCTTTAGATACTGAGTTGTTGGATCCTGCATTGCATACTGGTCGTATTGCGTCATCTTTACCCCCGCTTAATAATGTCCTGGAATACTTTCCTACACAAACTATAGTGCCACTTTCCATTGAGTGTCGTGAGAAACTTAACTATTCGGTCTCGACACGTATGGATTACTTTTTATATAAAACCGCCACGGCAGGTCCTTCCCTTGAGAAATGCCAACTCGTACCGTTTGTACGATCATTTCGTCTGGTAGATCAGGTTTTGGAATTAACCGTAATACGCCGCTTCGAAGATCATGCCCATTTAATTTTTTGTCTATCGCAAGCGCTTGGCATACTTTCGCTGGACCGTTTGATATGTCGACACCACTTTTACCGCGGCGAGCGGCCATAATCTCACTTCCTTCCACCGGTTCAACTGCCCTAATTAAAACAGCCGCTCCGTGGCCTTCTTTTCCAACCACAATATTGCAACAGTAGTGCATGCCGTACGTAAAATACACATAGAGATATCCCGCTGGTCCAAACATGACATCAGTCCGCTGGGTCCGACCTTTATAGCTATGGCTCGCAACGTCAGTTTGATCGTAAGCTTCGGTTTCGACAATTTTTACACGAATTACCTGGTTGCCCTCTCGTCGTTCCAGTTCACAGCCAAGCAGACGAGGTGCAACCTCGCTCGCAACTCCCTCTAGAAACTGTAGATTCAATTCGGATGCCACTTGTTATCATCGCCTTTATGATACTTGCTTTTCACAGCTTTCCAGGCGACACGATGTGCAGTTTCTTCGCGGTCTGCACCACCACGACGTTTACTTTCGCTTTTATATTCATCATAGGCGCTATTAAACGCCTCCTTGTAAATATCTTGCGCATGAGCTGGCAGTACGTTCTTCACGCTTGCCGGAAGTTCTGAAGTTTTACTATATGGCATATCAAAAATCCTCCTTCTGCACACATTTTATAGTGTTATCACTACTCAAACTAGGGAATATTTTACACACTTCGCGACGCGTCCGCCGCACTTTTTATATCGGCTATGAAATCGCTCTTTAAAAGTTGTTCCCCCGGGTATACTCCAGCTTCCCTCACCATGTGAACCACGCCGTTGACCCATGACAAACTTACCATCGCGAAAAACAAAAACTCCGATACCAACTTTTGGCCTATTTTCCGTCATGTTTTTTTACTTCAAAATAAAAAGTTTCGTTGTCTATTTTTGCGACAACATCAAAGCGTTTGTTCGGTTCGCCAACTGCCTCTACCGAAAGTGTTTCAGATTTGATCGTTTCAAGATGCTCGCTGATCGCTTTTGCCACCTCGGATTCTTTTTCATCGGTATACATCAGGATAATCCGATCATCAACATTCAACCCAGCATCTTTACGTGCCGCTTGAATATGACGAATCACTTCGCGCACCAGTCCTTCACGTTTGAGCGCTGGTGTCACTTCAAAATCAAGTGCCACATCTTTGCCCTGTAACACCTTTTTGACATTTAATTCATCTGTCAGAATCTCTTCAAAATCAACAAACTCGCCGAGTGTTGGCACTGTCACACTCGCTAGCGGTTGACGGATCTTTACACGATGAGCGGCACGGAGACTGAGTGCCTGATTGACATAGTCGCGAACTGTTGCCATTTCTTCAAGAACAAGTTCATCAACACTGTAGTTACTTGGCCAGTCAAGCAAATGAACTGATTCGTTGCCCCCACCAAGCTTCTGGTACAGTTCTTCCGATAGGAATGGCGTGAACGGAGCCAGGATAACCGCAAGTTTCAGCAGAACATAGTGGAGTGTTCGGTAGGCATTGTTTTTATCTGCGTCGTCTTCGCTTTTCCAAAAGCGACGGCGCGAGCGACGGACATACCAGTTTGAGGCATCTTCAATAAATGGCAGAAATTCGTTCATCGCAACCGGAATATTGTATTCATCCATGTATTTTGTAACATGTTCGTTGAGCTGGTGAACCCGTGAAACAATCCATTTATCAAGCGGGTTTGTCAGATCGGTTGGATTCAATGTAAACGGTTTTTTAGGATCAAATTCCCATCCATCAACTTCAGCGTACATCGTGAAGAAATCGTACATGTTCCAGATCATGCCAAGCTTTCGGGCAACATCGCCAACATCTTTATCTTGTAGGCTAAAATCTTCTCCTGAAAGTAGTGGTGAACTGAGTAGTAAGAAGCGCAGGGAATCTGCAGAAAACTTATCCATCAATTCATTCGGATCAGTGTAATTACCGAGTGACTTACTCATCTTGCGACCGTCATTACCAGCTAAGGTTCCCGTCGTAATAACGTTCTTGAATGCTTCGGTACCAAACAATGCCGTATTGACGACATGCAGATAGTAAAACCACGCACGAACCTGTCCGATATACTCAGCGATGAAATCACCCGGAAAATTGGCTTCGAATTTTTCTTTGTTCTCAAACGGGTAGTGAATCTGAGCAAAAGGCATACTCCCACTCTCGAACCACCCATCAATCACCTTATCGATACGCTTGTAATGCACGCCATCGATATCAAATTCAATCTCATCCACCCATGGACGGTGATAATCTTCCAACTCTACGCCACTTAACTCTTTGAGTTCGGCGTACGACCCCACTACTTTCACATGCTCGTTGCCGTCCGCGTCGACGCCCTTCCAGACAGGCATTGCAGTTGCCCAAAAACGGTCACGACTCAAGTTCCAGTCAGGTGCCTGATCAATATTTTTTGCAAAACGTCCATGCTTTAGGTGGGGCGGAAACCAATTGATATTATTGTTTTTTTCAAGAAGCATCGGTTTCGAGTTTTGGATATCGAAAAACCATGATGGGATTGCCCGGTACATGATTTTTTGCTTGCTGCGCGGGTTAAAAGGATATTCGTGTTGAATATAATCAATTTTCCATACAATACCCCGCTCTTTCAGATCTTTTGCAATCGACTTGTTTGATGACCATACTTCCATCCCGGCATAATAGGGAACTTCAGGGTAATAAATACCATTCTCGTCCAGCACATCAAGTAGTCGTATCTTGTGTTTCTTCGCCAACTCAAAGTCTTCTTCACCATAACAGGGGGCAATATGAACAATACCCGTACCCGATTCATCGGATACATACTCAGCTTCGTAGACAGTGTAGTCATTACTTCCACCATCATGCATTGCAACCGTATGTGCCATATGAAAATCATTGTCATCAAAAAGTGGCTCATACCGAAGTCCCGCCAATTTTTTACCAGATAGTTCTTTCAAGACAACATACTTAAGCTTATTACGCTTCTCATCAACAAGAACCGTTTCCGCCAGCTTCTTCTCTAGAATAAAGCGCTCGCCATCCACGTCAACCAACACATACATAAGATCTGGATTAATGGCGAGTGCTGTATTACCGGGCAGCGTCCACGGCGTGGTCGTCCATGCAAGCAGTGCTGTCTTTTCTTTACCCGAAAGATCAAGTTTTGCGAGGCTCTCATCTGTCAGATAGAACTTCACATAGACACTCGGATCAGTCACCGTCTGGTAGGCGTCGTTATCCATGGTGACTTCGGCTTTTGATACAGGTGTCGCGAATTTTGTATCATACATCAGGACTTTATAGCCCTCGTAAATCTTACCCTTCTCATAGAGAGTCTTAAACGCCCACCAGACAGACTCCATGAAATTTTTATCCATTGTGCGATAAGCACCCTTGAAATCAACCCAGCGACCGATCCGATCAATCACACCTTCCCAGGTTTCACTATTTGCTACCATCGATTCACGTGCTTTGGTAATGTATTCTTCCAGACTTATTTTTGTACCGATATCGCGACGATCGGTAATACCGAGTTGTTTTTCCACGAAGTTCTCCGCTGGTAGCCCATGGGCATCCCAACCCCATACACGTTCAACACGTTTACCTTTCATCGTTTGATAGCGGGGTACGGCATCCTTTACGATACTCGAAAGGAGGGTGCCGTGGTGTGGAACACCAGTAATAAATGGAGGGCCGTCGTAAAACACGTAAGAATTATCGGCCGGTCGTTGTTCGACCGATTTTTCAAATATCTTGTTCTTTTTCCAATATTCGACAAGTGCTTTTTCGTATTCAATTGCTCGCCGTCTGGTGCCTGATTTGAACTTCACTATGCATCTCCTTAGATAATAAAAATCACTTCTTTTGTCTGTCAGATCCCGAATGTTATCCAGGAGGTACCATCTGACTTCCAAAAGAAGTGATTCTCTGACACCCCACAAAAAACAAGTTTTTCGCGGGGGCCCCTTTCTTTTTGGCTCTTTGTTGTCCGCTTTAACGTAGCGTTCACGTCCGGGTCTAATTTCGCTTCGCGATTTCTTCCGGAGGCTCGCGGGTGATAGCCGCTCAAGTGCCGTTAAGAGGTATTATACTGTAGATTTTTTATGCAAACAAGCCATCGCCAAATTTGGCAAACACAAGCGCAACTAACAGGACTACCCAAATAGCGACCGTCAGTTTATCGAAGTCCTTCTCCAGGAACCGTACAACTTTTTTATTCGCGTCTTTGCCAAAGTGAAACGTATTGTGGAGCAAATTATACCTTGTCATCGTCGCACTCAGCATCGTCATACTGAATGTGACAACCAAACACCATGGACAAAGGACCTGGATAACATATACGCTGTTGAAAAACAGCCAATAGGCAAATAGTGTCCAAAATACATATCCGATCTCAGCACCAATCAAGAACCATCGTGGCAACTTGACGTTTGATAGGCCTAGGAGTGCAATCATGATAACCATTGGGAAACCCATGAGGCCAATAAACATATTTGGAAATCCAAATACAGTTGCCTGCCATGATTTCATGACAGTTGCACAATTTAGTACAAGGTTGATCGAGCAACTCAGAATCGTATCCGGATTTTTCAGTAAATGAAACTCCTCGTTAGCAAGCACAAAACTCGCTATCAATCCCGTAATACCAAATACCAACATGGTACCAAAGATCCATTGTCGTGATCGTTGTTCTTTTTCTGATTTTTTACCGAATAATTTTTCAAGCATAGTAACTCACCTCATCTATAGTTGGTAGCGGCAGCCCTCGCCACAAAAATCGCAGCTCTCCATCATCAGTTGTTGCGACAATCGATGGATATTCGACGATGTCGTAAAGTGCGGCAAGTTCGGCGCCTCGTTTACTATCGGGGCTTAGCTCTTCGAGTGATTTTGCAGTTCGATGCTTAAAATCCCTTAAAAATTCAGTCACCGACCTCGCATGTTCACTATTCTCTCGGTAAAACACTAGTACACTCATTTCTTGCCCTTACGGCGAGAGGCTAAAATCGCTTCAAACTCATCGAGGGTCTTGAATTCGTGGTACACACTTGCAAAACGTACGTAGGCTACCTCGTTACGCTTCGCGAGCTCATCGAGAACGAGCTCACCAATTGTCCTCGAA
>JALQVV010000042.1 GCA_023260255.1 Candidatus Saccharimonadia bacterium | reverse complement strand
GTTTCTGAGGTAACAGAGGATCTGGTTGAAGAGATTGCCGAAGATCTCGACCTTGCCGAATAAACCGCGGTAGGTAATAAATAGACTCCCATAACGGGAGTCTATTTATTATGGAGTATTAAAATAATTAGACTGTACTATTCTTTTTTGCGGCATCATCGTAGCAGGCGATACCATGAAATGCCTTTTTCAGGATATCCGTATTGAATTCTGAACACGAGACAATTCCATGTGCGCCAGTAAAGTATGTCCACTCGGTTTGACCAGGAGCTTGGAAATAGAGCGCCTCAAATTGTTGGTCGAGCTGGCTTGGGTCCTCTTGGAGTAAAATGGCATGTTTGTATCCATCTGTCCCATTACCATTTTCAGGCATACCGAGCACGATATCATTCGATGGATCGGCTTCACCCTTTGTGTATGCTGCAAAGAACGGATCCAAAGCTTTTGCCGCCTCATCGTAACTTGACTTATCACCACAGCCGATACTTGTAATGTGTGAGGCAAGCGAGGTTTGCGACGCATCGGCATGCCAAATCATACATAAGACATCATCCGAAGAGTAGGTGGCGTAAGATACATAACTCACGTCAGCACTTGTCCATGAAATTGGTCCTGATGCATTTTTACCTGAGTCCACTTGGTTAAAATGGTTATTCTTGAAGAAAGTGACAAGAGCATCGTAATTTTTTGATGAAATTTCAGAGTTACCTTTATAGCCAGCACCGGTACTTTTTGCAGGTAAGTTCGCATATTTACGACCACCAACCTTTTCGGATGCCATGCCGTAGACACCCAGTCCATCTACTGTTTTGCCGCCGAGTCCATTACTGATATAGACGTCGATTGCTTCACCTTTTAGGTTTGGTGTTGCTTGATCAATGAGTGCTTTGGCAGATGCAAAACGAGTCGGACTGTCCTTCGCTGTCTCTTTAGGAGTTGCATTTAGCGTAACAAAATAATAAACAGCCCATACCACGACCCCAGCAAGCACTGCGACAAGTAATATAAGAAGCCACTTTCTCCAAGGGCTCGGCCTTTTATATGACAGATCCGTTGTTGGTGGACGATACGATTCTGGCGTGGTGTCAATTGAGCCCGTTTCATCGGGCAGGGTACTTGATACCTTATTTACATCATCGGGCTCGTTTGGCATTGCGTGTACTCCTCCAGTTGTAGCTTTTACGTCTAATGTATCATTCTTATGCTTTGTTTCACAAGTCATGTTGCAATTACAACGTGCTTATGTACAATTGGTCGTAGAAATAATTGGCAAATAGGGGAGTTCAGAAGGAGTCCGGAGCTCATGGGGTACAACGCAAACACAAAACGCTTTATAAACAATTGGGTTTTTATGATACCCATCCTGGCTGCGGGTATTACTGCGGCCTTGACTTTGATAAGTATCGTGAGCGCATCGACTGCGCATGCACAGTCGTCTGGCGCTGCCGTTTCTCACCTCTCAACTGGTTACGATTCGGCCTGTGTTGTCATTGGTGGCACTGCCAAGTGTTGGGGGAGTAATGAAGCTGGCAAGCTTGGTAATGGCACTGATATCGGCGCCATTAAATCAACCCCTGTAACAGTGGCAAACAACAAAAACGCCATTCCTGCTGGCCCCACAGTCTGCCAAAGCAGTTTCTTCGGTGTCTGTACCTCTTCTGGTCCCTCAACACCAGCTGTTCCGGCGAGCCCTATTGGTGGTAAATACGTCGAAAAGGTCAGCGTTGGCCGTTCGCACGCCTGCGCCTTGGCTGCTGCTCGCATTTACTGCTGGGGTGATAATAGCCATGGACAACTCGGCAACCACAGTACAACAAGTAGTGCTATACCTGTCCCAGTGGCAATTAATGAAGCAGTTGCCGCTGGACCTACCGTCTGCAGAAGCAGTTTCTTCGGTATTTGTACCTCCTCCGGCCCCTCCACTCCCGCTCAGCCAGCCAGTGCCCTGCGTCAAAAAGAAGTGATCGATATTAGCGCGGGTGAATACTTTACCTGTGCGCTGAGCAGTGACGGCTCGGTCGCTTGCTGGGGTGAGGGAGATAATGGACGGTTGGGAACTAATGCGACGGCAGATACGAACTATCCAGTAAGTGTTTACATGGGAGGCGCCTTAAGTGGTAAACGTGGCGTCAAGCTTGCTAAAGCTGCCGGTGGTACCATGTGCGTTCTTGCAGTGAATAGCGGTAGTACGGTCACAACAGCCAGTGGTACACCGTATTGTTGGGGTTACGGCATCGATGATGGACGAGCTATTCCAGGTAATGGCAGCAGTACCGTCGCCTGCAACAAGAACTCTCCGCGAACCCGTCCATCTGGTACGACAACGAATACCGTTATCTTTGAATCAAAGCAACCGGTGCAAATTCCAAGTGAAACCTTTGCTAATCTCGATGGTGACGACTATATCACCGGTCAGGGTACAAATAATCGAGCGTACTATTGGGGTATGTATGGGTATACCGAAACAGTGACATATGCAAATATCACCTCATGTAACGTTAACCCATGTACGGGCATGTCTGCACCAGGAGCAAAGATCATTCTTGCCGCAACAACAACGAAAAAGACGACCAAAGGTACAGGTGGCTCGTACAGTTCGACGCAACGACATCCTTCGGGTAGTTATTCTGGTAAGGCGACACCAAATACACACGCTGGAGGGGGCGCTCAAACCGGTGGTGGCGGTAGTTCGTGTACAGCACAAACTCACTATGGGTATACAAAGAACTCGGCTTTCGCACCGACTGGTCAAAAAGTTGCCACAACTCCACCGGCTTGGCCGCAGTCGCAAGCTGGCATATCAGCGGTATCAGGTAATGTTTATAACGGTTTGTTCTGCGCCGCCACAACGGCTGGTCCACGCTGCGATGCTCACGGTACCAGTATGAATGAAGGACAGACGGGAAGTGGGTATACAGCCCAATGTACCACATCTGGGGGATTCCTTGGTTTATTCCCAACTACTACCTGTGAGCCTGGCCCATCTGGACCGCAAGCCGTGGTCAGTAATGGCTGGCTCGCCGGTAAATCTGTCGGTGCACTTTCTACCGGTACGACTGGCTTTACCTGTGCTCTTGCAAACGCATCTGTTGGTTGCTGGGGCATAAATAATAAGGGTCAACTGGGAACGGGTGATACGACGAATCGAAATGTACCAACGGCCGTCAATCTGTAGGCCTTGTGAAAATAAGCATAAGAATGATACATTGGTAAAGAATGGAAATCTGAGGAGTGAGGACGAATGGCAACAGAGCCTGAAATTGAAAAAGAAAGCCTGCACGGCACATCGGATGAGATGGGGTCTCCTGAGACAGAGTCTCTTCCAACGCCCAAAAGTGATCTTCCGCTAAAAAAACAAAGCAATACACGACGCTGGCTGTTCACCTTGTTGGCTGTGGTTGTCGTAGCTGCGATTATTGCTGTGATTTATTATGCAATCACTGCCAGTCGTCATGATGACGAGACGCAGAAAGCGGCCGAAAGTACTACTCCAACTCACTTCGATTCGTCTAAAGCGCTTGTTGACAAAGCAACTCAGAATCTTGAGGGTTCATTGATCAACGCCACAACTATCAATGGGCTGGGTGGTTCAACTGCGGATGGCTATATGGCTTACAGCACTCCTCGCTACCGTGTTGTGAATTATAAGTTTGATGTGTTACCACTTGAAAGTACGGGGGCGGGTTATAAGGCTAATTCTATTGTGGCGGAAGCAAATTACAAGAAATTAGCGTCCTTTTTTGAAACTAACAAGTTCAAAAAAGTTGCGTCTGAGGATTCAATAGAAGCTCCAATCAACTGGAATCATGAAACGGCTGAATACGTTACATTGACGCGTTACGAGGCTGACAATATCCTCTGCGTCATTTGGCATGCTGATGCCTCGGGAACGACACTTGGTGACCATGTTACCAGCATTGGGTGTGGAGATAAATCAAGCTACGAAGCTGCTGCAAAATTTATAGATCCTCTCTTTACCGCATACACAAAGGTAAAGAAACCGTCAGATCAAATCCTCCTCGGTATTGAGGATGCAGCTGATAACAAAGATGGCACCCAAAATGTCACGCTTTACCAGGAAGATCCGAATAGTTCAGAGGAATCTTTCTTCCTTGGTCGATATACTAAAAAGTCAGGCGAGAGCGCCTGGACATATCTTAAGTAGGAGAGGTGTGAATTCATGAGAACTGAAATGATAAAGCAAAAACAGCTTACTGGATCATGGATGCAGCTGTTGGTTGCAGCAGTGGCCGTTACTGTCATGGCACTTTTTGTGGCACTTGTTGGAGCTCAAACGGCGCATGGAGCAGCCGTACAGCAGGTATCGACAGGCTATGATTCGGCCTGCGCAATCGCCTCGGGTAAGGTAAAATGTTGGGGCAATAATGCGTCTGGCCAGTTAGGTAACCGTAGTACGACTAACGCTTCTACGCCTGTAGCTGTCTATGATGCTAAAAACCCAGCTCCCATTACACCAAATCCATGCGGTGGCTGGTTCCAGCCAAGCTGTACACCTGTACCACAGCCATCAAGTCCACTTGCTGGGCGGTATGTCGAAAAGGTAAGTGTTGGCCGTACGCACGCTTGTGCGCTTGCCGATGCTCGCGTATTTTGCTGGGGTGATAATAGCCATGGACAACTCGGCAATCGCAGTAAAACGAATAGCACCTTGCCGGTCGCTGTAGCCATTAATGATGCTGTTGCAGCCGGACCGACCGTCTGTAAAAGTAGTTTCTTCGGCATCTGTACTTCGTATGGTCCATCAACACCAGCTGTTCCTGGCAGTGCCCTCCGTCAAAAGGAGGTCGTTGATATTGCTGCTGGCGAGTACTTTACGTGTGCAGCGGCTAGTGATGGTACGGTTGCTTGCTGGGGCGAAGGGGCAAATGGGCGCCTCGGAACAAATAGTACCGCTGATGCTGACATCCCGCAGGCGGTTTATACAGCAGGTGCATTATCGGGCAAGAAGGCTATCGCTTTATCGCGTGTGTCTGACGCAGCTATTTGTGCGCTTGCAGTTAGTAAAACCGAATCAGTAGCAAGTCGAACAGGCAATCCGTACTGTTGGGGAGTTGGTATGGGCGATGGCACAATCCCGTCAGGTAGAACAAGTTCTTATACGGCGCGAGTAAGTAAAAGCAGCTGTACACCTGGTACGAGTACATCTACTCGAACAGCCTACTTTGATGCATTGCAGCCAGTGCAGTTTTCGGCAACACAGCGGTTTGGTGATACTTCTGTAAACGGGTATGCCAATGCAGTCGGAACCGATAACAAAGTATATTACTGGGGTCTGAATGGCTATCTGGAAACAGTTGTTAAGAAGACGACCTGCGGTGGTGGCAGCGGCGGCAATGGACTCGATAGTAGCGGCAATATGTGCGGTGGTGGCAGCAATCACGGCAGCCCAGGATGTGCAGCCATGGTGAATAAGAAGGTTGTCAGTACTTACACTTACCAACGCGTTGGTAAGCAAACACCAGCAGGAACCAACTACAGTGATGTTCGACTACTTTCAGGCGATGTCAATGGACTATTCTGTGCGACCGGTGGATCATCATTCTGTGACGCGCACGGCACAAGCATGAACGAAGGTCAAACAGGAAGTGGCTATCAGCAGCATTGTACGACCACGTATGTATTCGGTATCTTTCCTAAGACAGAGTGCGATCCGGCACCAACTGGACCACAACAAGTAGTCACAAATGGCTGGCTATCTGGCAAGACAATTTCCGGTCTCGATACGGGTGCGAGTGGATACACATGTGCAGTAGCAAGCGGATCCGTCGGTTGCTGGGGTCTCAACAATAAGGGGCAGCTCGGCACTGGAGATACGACGAATCGCAATGTACCAACGGGCGTCTTGAACCTCTAGTATTACTCCTATTGGATGCAATAGGGCCACTCCTATTGTCAAAACAGAAGGTTTTTGGTATCATAACAGATGAGTTTCGTTGCGAATCGTCGCAACTGGCACGAATTGCTGAATCGTGTCTTACAACTGAATAACAATCAAGGAGTATTTTTATACATGCCTACTATTAATCAATTGGTGCGTAAACCGCGCCAAACGGCAAAGAAGAAGTCGAAGTCACCAGCTCTCGGCCGTATTCAAAATGCCCTCAAAGTTCGCTACTACGATCAGGATGCCCCGCTCAAGCGTGGTGTTTGTATCAAGGTGACGACAAAAACACCAAAAAAGCCTAACTCGGCACTCCGCAAGGTTGCTCGTGTTCGTTTGACCAATGGTCACGAAGTGTGGGCATATATTGGTGGTGAAGGCCACAACCTGCAGGAGCACGCAGTTGTGCTCGTCCGCGGTGGTCGCGTGCCAGATCTTCCTGGTGTGCGTTACCACATCGTTCGTGGCGCATTGGACCTTCAGGGTGTTGCTAAGCGCAAACAAGGCCGTAGCAAGTACGGTGCGAAGAAGGAGGACAAGTAATGCCTCGTAAAGTCACCAAAAAACTACAGCGTGAGCTGAAGCCAGATCGCAAATACCAGTCAGTACTGGTGCAGCGCCTAATCAACAAATCAATGCTGGACGGTAAAAAGCTGGTTGCCGAGCGTGCTGTCTATAGTGCTCTTGAACAAGCTGCCAAGAAATTGGATAGCGAAGAACCTCTAGAAGTGTTTGAAAAAGCGCTCAAAAACGTCTCACCTAACTTTGAGGTAAAGAGCCGCCGTGTCGGTGGTGCGAACTACCAGATTCCATTCCCAGTGGCTGGTCATCGCCAGCATCACTATGCGTTCACATGGCTTGTCCAGGCTGCACGTGCCCGCAGCGGTATGCCGTACGCACAACGTCTCGCACTTGAGATCGTCG
>JALQVV010000062.1 GCA_023260255.1 Candidatus Saccharimonadia bacterium | reverse complement strand
GAGGTAACACCATCTCGAGACTCACGCTGACGCTTAATCGCATCATCGATTTGCTTGTCGGTAATACTGATGCCCTTTTCGCGGGCAATTTTTGCTGCATAACTATCGGCAGCGGAATCATCCAACGCTTTGCGCTTTATGTAATCCAACTGCTGTCTGTTCTCCTTGCTATATAAATCAATGCCTTCTTTGACCTGCAAATAGTGCTCTTGTGAACGAAATGCCGATAGATAGTCGCTATATGGCACATTTTGACCATCAATTGACGCTACCGGAAGAGGAAATACTCGTGTGATGCGATAGAAAAAGGTCGATGTATTTTGCTGCGGATACAGTTGCCACCATACAAAAATAATAACGGCAACGAGCGCTACGAGACTGATGACAATTGTATTGATCACCAAGCGGTGACGCGCATATTGAACTGGGTATTTAAACCGACGACCCCCAGCCAAAATCCGTTCACGATGTTCCGCGACGGTTTCGTTCGTAATCCGATGTGGCGGTTCAGGCGTCTCGGCTTGCTTTTTACGACGGAACTTTTTCATTGCCCTCCTGTGAGGCTGCGGCGACCGCATCTTGTAACTTGTTATAGATTTTTTCCGGATGCTCTGCTTTGTTGATAATCAAATCACCAACATATGTCTGAATGACGATGGTCCCAAACCCGAATAGTTCACCGGAAAGTCCTGGTATATTATAGCTTATGTTTTGAATCTTTGACAGTCCTAGCTCGACGACGTCCTTACCAAAAAACCCGTGTTGTGTAATCTGTCTAAGCCGCTGGTTGGTCACTATGTAAATCGTGTAATACCACATAAGAAAATGGTACAGGAATAGTACTAATCCGATCAGAAAACCAGCAAGAGGTATGTAATAAATCTCAAGTGTCGATGGCCAAAGAAACACGGGCAGGGCTGACAGGGCGAAAGGAATTAAAAACAGGTAGAACCCTTTACGCATGGCGATTATGTGGCGCCGAAAGACGAAAAGTAATTCTTCACCCTCGCGCTGGCCTTCAAAATCTACTTGTTCTTTTGCCATAGAATCATTCTATCATGGTACCCCGGGCAGGAGTTGAACCTACAACCTTATCCTTAGGACGGATCTGCTCTATCCAGTTGAGCTACCGAGGCAAGTAGTTTTAGGAGGGACTTATCCCTCTGTATGTGCTTGGAAGTGAGTTCCAAACACACACCCCTCCCTCTGAAGCCGGTGCTAAGCACCGTTGCTTCGCGGGTCAGGCCCTTTCATTATACAGCCTACCGGGTAAACTTTTCGTTTAGCACACTGTAGTCGTAGAGTTCGTCATCACTGAACCAGTGAGGAATTTCTTTCTTGGCATCATCTAGGTCACCTGAGGCATGGATGAGGTTTGGAATACCTTTGCCCTTTTCATCACCGTAACCATAACTCATGTGCGAGAAGTCACCCCGAATTGTTCCTGGCGCTGAAGTTTTTGGCTCTGTTGACCCAACAAGTTTGCGAACCAGCTCAACTGCCTCGACACCTTCAAGCACCATTGCGATAACTGGTCCTTGGTTCATCATTTCAAGCACATTGTTAAACGTTTCTTCGCCACGGCGGGTAATCACCTGACCAATCTCTTCATAATGCTTATAATAGTGCTCTCGATCTGGAGCAATCATCTTTGTACCAATGATTTTTAGCCCAACACGCTCAAAACGAGTTAAGATTTCGCCGACTACTCCCCGCTGTACCGCATCCGGTTTAAACAATACTAATGTACGCTGAATATGACTACTCATGAATTCTCCTGTTATTTCTTCTTGTTATTGTACCAAAAGTATCACTGTAATCACTACTGCAAGGCCAATTCGATACCAACCAAAGAGCGCCAAGCTGTGATGAGCAAGATATCTCATCAAAAATCCGACCGCAAACAGTCCTGAAACAAAGGCCGTAAAGTTGCCAATAAGCAGTGTGCCAAGATTGTCTGCGAGATAGGCATGGTCATGCAAGAGAACCTTTAGTGTTACCCCTGCCATTATTGGCAAAGACGCCAGAAAGCTGTATTCGGCCGCCTCTTTGGCACTCAAGCCGCTCAGGCGACCCGCAATAATTGTCGCACCCGAGCGTGAAGTGCCAGGAATTAACGCAATCATCTGAGCAACACCGATGCCAAGCGCCCTGGGTATCGTCAGCGCCTCACCATCCTTGGTGGCAGAGGCTTTTGGCAAACGCTCAAGCATAATCATGACAACACCGACGAGCGCTGACATGATCGCAACTACAACAATACTGCCAAAAAACGGATCTTTCTCTATCATATCGGCCGCCACATAACCAACGAAACCGGCCGGCAGTGATGTTAGCAAAATATTACGCAGCAGCCGGTATTTATGTCGCACAAAAATATCCTGGATAATACTCAAGATGCGTCGCCAAAAATAGACAACGAGGGCAAGCATCGTGCCGATATTAATCCACTCCAAAAACAGGTGATCAGATGCACCAGAAAAGAAATATTGCGCCACTACTAAGTGACCCGAGCTGCTAATTGGTATGAATTCAGTTAGGCCCTGTACAAGGCCTAAAACGATGCTCTCAACAATAGTCATTGTCCTATTCTACCGTTTTTCATCCAGCTGCGCTATGCTGATAGTGGTTATGTACACATCCGAATTACTCCAAGACTATATTGAGCACCTTGAGGTTGAAGGCGGCCGGTCTCAAAAGACTGCCGAAAATTACCGGCTCTATTTGGAGCGCTTCGTTGAATTTACCGAAGATATCGATGTAGCAAAAATTACAAATGAAGTTGTACGCAAATATCGCCTCTGGTTAAATCGATACAAAAATAACAACGATGAAGATTTAGCAACAATTACCCAAAGTTACCACCTGATCGCACTCCGTGGTTTTCTGCATTACCTATCTGGTCGCGATATTGCATCGCTCAGTCCTGATAAAATCGTCTTACCAAAAATTAGTCGCAAACAGGTCACATTCCTCTACCGTGACGAGATCAATCGTTTACTTGAGCAGATCGATACCAACACCGAACAAGGATTACGTGATCGAGCGATTGTTGAATTGCTCTTTTCAAGTGGCCTACGCGTATCCGAATTGGTTAAACTCGATAGGGATCATGTAAATACAAAAAGACGCGAATTTATGGTCCGCGGTAAGGGGCAAAAAGACCGCCCGATATTCATTAGCCAAAATGCAGCTGACCATATTACCAATTATCTTGAAACACGCCAAGACAGCTTACCAGCGCTTTTTATTAGCTACAGCCGGAATGTCACGCCAGACACAAGTGGTGATTATCGCCGATTGACTGCTCGTTCGATCCAGCGAATGCTAAGCCGCTATGCGAGGCTGGCTGGGATTACCAAACATGTCAGCCCCCACACCATGCGCCATAGCTATGCAACCGACCTCCTGATGAATGGTGCTGATCTGCGTTCTGTACAGTCAATGCTCGGACATAGCAATATTAGCACCACCCAGGTATATACTCACGTGACAGACGAGCATCTGCGCGAGGTTTACGAGCGTTATCATACCGAATCTTAAGGTTGCGGAGGCGCCGGACAAGGGTTATTACCCGGATAGGCCGCATCATTTGTTACCAAGAACTCTTTGCAGAGGCTCTTGGTTGTATCGACTGCTGCATCAGGAAACGGTATGCTGCTCCCGAAATCAATGTAGCTACGGATTCGACGGAAGATATCGTTCGCCCTGCCGGTAGAGTCGACTGCCGCCTGAACATCTGCAAATCGTTCTGCTGTACCTGCATCGTTGAGCATAGTAATCGTGTAGTGTTTGTCGCCAGAGGTATACAGTTGATCGACTTTCAAGAACGCGTTTCGTGGATTAGTGCTTGGTGGATCCCCTACATCTGGTAATTCGATAGTGATTTCGCACGCATAACTCCCCACGGCTGGCGCTGGAATACAGCTGACAGGCTGAACTGCCCGCGAATCCTTGCTTTGTCGTAAATCGTTCGAAAAGTACGCTGTCGTTAGACCCGGCAGCGATGTTGGTAGCAGGAAAAGCGTCAAGCTGTTTTTGTTATCGACACCTTTTTTATCAAGATCAGCCGGATTAAAATTAGCTCCGTACTGCAACAATTGCAATCGCATAATTGTTGGTCGGTTTGCCGGCCAGCGGTCTGGCATATCATACGCTATTGAGCCATCACTCTGCGTATGCATCTCGTCGCCGTCAATAAGGTCTAACGACCCGCCCGTTTGCTGGAGGTGCCACTCAAATTTGATCCGCTTGAATGCTGCGTTGTCCTTTGTTTTGAGCGGGATCAACTTTGGCAGGTCCGACCCATGATACTTCGTTGGGTTCATCTGTACTTTGATGCAGGTATACGCCTGGTTGAGTGCTTCGTCTCTGTTATCCGTTTTGACAGGGACTTCACCCTTGTCATTGATAGTCGCAACGCCCGCCTTTTCCGTCGCATCACAATTTGGCGTCCAGCCATCATCAACAGACACGTCTGCTGCCACCAATGCACCTTTCAATGCGTCACAGCGCGTGTCTACCCCCGCTGCCTGCGCAGGGCAATTGCGTTGATAATATTCGACAATCGCTCGTTTGGTATCTTCAACTCCTGCATATGCCGAGTCGAGCGCGCTTTTAGACAAATCATTTGCCGATGCTTGCGATTGATCCTGGAGCATAATCCTGATAAACGCCGTCGCAATCGTAATGATCAGTAAAGCGGCAAAAATCACGACAAAAAGTGATACTGACCCCTGCTGCACGTATCGTTTAAGGTTCATTATTGCCCTCCTCCATTACCTGTACGTGCCGTAAATGCAAATTCATTGACCGCACAGAAGTTTTGCAGTGCTGGTTCTTCGCTCGGTGGTTTACATGTATTGTCAACCGTATCGATAGCTTCTGTTTCGGCATTACTAATCGTTATCTGGATACTATAGAGAGCCGAGCCGCTGGCCAAATTGTTTGTCATTCGTTCGATATGAAAATCTTGAACAGCTAGCTCACTTTCCGATAACAACTCGACCGCATCAGACTTCTGAATATCATCGGTTCCATCACCTTGACAGTAATGGCTATTGCTATCTTTTACTTTGACAAGGCGCAGGGGTTTTTTCCGATCATCATCGGTTCCCTGATATTTATTGACCTGAAAATTCGGGTCATTCGAATCACTACCAATAAAAGTGCCGACGTTCCAGATATAGCTATATACCCCTGTACATAACCGCCCAGCGTCATACACAGGGTTGCCCGCGTCATTGCCCCGCTCATGCGGTTTATAGATAATATCGACGCCACTTTCACCGATCGCTCGTTTCATGTCAGCCACGACTATCCTCCCGGCCTGATTAACCGATTTCATGGTCACGCCTTTGTTGTAGATAGCACCAACCTGCATGACCGTCAGAATAATTGCAAGGAGCAAAAGCGAAATAAACGCCATTGCAATCATCAATTCGACGACAGTGAAACCGTGGTTGGTATGTTTATGGTTTTGGATCATATAACCTCACAATCGTTCCCAATGTCACTGGTGCCTGCTGTCCAGGCGTCAGCCAACATGCTCTAATATGAAAATCATAAAATCCTACCTTGCCACCAGCACCATCTGGATCACCATGAACAACTTGTATCCATATACCTTCAGGTTTCGGCGCGCTCACCTCCGGCGGATAACGAACCTGAGCGTACGTTGGGATATCGGTCGCATTTGATGCGTTGAGTGTTAGCACCGGATCACTATCAAGTTTTCTAATATCCAAAACAAATGGCGTTCCGTCAGATTGACTGCTACTGGGATCTGCTGGTGGCAATTGGCACTGTTCACCGTTACTGACATCGCTAAAATCTTGTGCCCGTGTCACTGTATGTTTTTGAGTCACATTCGTC
>JALQVV010000082.1 GCA_023260255.1 Candidatus Saccharimonadia bacterium | reverse complement strand
TTTGAAAAAAAAAATAAAATTAATATCTCAAATAATCAAAAAATTATTGAGTATTCTCCTCTTGTGAGAAAATATCTAGAATTAATATCAAATATCATTAAAAAAAATAATGGTGGATTATTAATTATAGATTATGGGTATAATGATTTTAAAATGAAAAATACTTTACAAGGTATTTTCAATCATAAACATATTAATATTTTAGAAAACGTAGGAAATGCAGATATTACTTATAATTTAAATTTTAAATTAATAGAAAAAATTATAAATAAATTAGAAAATTTAAATACAATAATGACCAATCAACGTAAATTTTTGACTAATATGGGCATCCTTAAAAGAGCCGAGATTATAAGTAAAAAAGAAACTTTTTCAAAAAAAGCTGATATTTTTTATAGGGTAAAAAGATTGATCCATGAAAATGAGATGGGTAATCTTTTTAAAGTTATGTTAATTAAAAAAAAAAATAATAAATTTAAAACTGGATTTTAATTGATCTGCTCAAAAAAACTCTCAAAATTAAAAAGTATTAGCCATGGTTTTTTTAATGCTACTGGAGGTAAATCAAAAGGTATTTATAAAAGTTTAAATTGTGGACCAGGATCAAATGATAATCCAAGTGTTGTTAAAAAAAATTTAAATATTGTAAAAAATAAGATTGGAAATATAGCAAAAGATATTTTTCTTCTACATCAAATTCACAGTAATAAAATAGTATATATTAATAAAAATTATAAGTTTTCAAAAATAAAACCGAAAGCTGATGCAATAATTACAACTCAAAAAAAATTACCTATTGCAGTTTTAACAGCTGATTGTGCACCAATATTATTATGTGATGATAAAAAAAAAATTATTGCTGCTATCCATGCTGGATGGAAAGGAGCTTATAAGGGAATAATAAATAAAGTAATAAAATTCATGAAAAAAAAAGGATGTAAAACTAAAAATATAGTTGCTGTGATTGGGCCAACAATAAGCTTTAAAAGCTATGAGGTTAGAGAAGATTTTAAAACTAAATTTTTGAAAAGAGCAAAAAATAACAAAGTTTTTTTTAAAAAAATAAATAGTAAAATATATTTTAATCTATCAAAATATATACTCAAACAGTTAAAAGATAATAAGATTAAAGATATTGATGTTATAAATAAAGATACTTTTAATGTTAAAAATAATTTTTTTAGCGCAAGAAGAGCTTTAAGTCTAAGCCAAAATGATTATGGTAGAAATATTTCAATAATTATGATTAATTAGGTTATTCAATGAAATTATTATCAGGAAACAGTAATAAACCTTTAAGCAAAAATATTGCTAAATATTTAAAA
>JALQVV010000045.1 GCA_023260255.1 Candidatus Saccharimonadia bacterium | reverse complement strand
CGTTGTTGCTGGCCTCCTGACAACTTGCCAGGCCGACGCCGTGCTTGGTCTTCGTCAATACCAACCGATGCAAGCAGCTCGAGTGCTCTATCTTTGCGCTTACTCGCAGTCATGCCGCCGAATTCCAGTGCCAGCATGACGTTTTCAAGTGCAGTCAGATTGGGAATGAGGTTATACTGCTGAAACACAAAACCGATTTTTTTGGATCGGTACGCTGTTTGTTTGTGTCCGGACAGTTTGGTAATGTCCTGTTCGTCAACCATGATACTGCCATCTGTTGGTTGGTCGAGTGCACCGAGTTGACTCAGCAGCGTTGATTTGCCACTGCCGGATTTACCGATAATACTCACGAATTGACCGGTTTTGACTTCGAAATTGATATCGTCGAGTGCGTGGACGTCGCCGCCCGGCGCATGGAATGTTTTGGTGAGATTCGTTACTTTAATAGACATCGTATTCTCCTATTCCGTTCTTAATACTTCTGCTGGGCGAATGCGCGCGATCAGCCAAGCTGGCAGTGCGCTCCCAATAATTGCGATGAGCAATGTGAGTCCAATACCAGTAGCAATAGTCGCTGGGGTGACACTGCTGGTGACAGCTCGTAAGCCCTCTTGGCCACCCATGATAGCTCGGCTCAAGCCGCCACCCCTTGGGCCGCCACCGCTACTAATTGTGGCCGGCTGGTTCGATTGGCTTTCAACAAGCCCCTGTGTGATGCTGCCACTGACGGCAATTCCAAGCGCTAGGCCGATGATGCCGCCAATAACGGTGAGTGTCAGTGCTTCGGTGACGAACTGAGTGATGACTTTGACGTTGGTGCCACCGATAGCTTTGATGACGCCAATTTCCCGGCGGCGTTCACGCACGATCATTGTCATGGTTAATAGTACGATCACGGCGGAAGCGATGGTTGCGCCAACAACACCGGTCATAGCGAGGCTACTAATACCGCTGAGCGATGCAACGCTGGACTCGGCTCGTTCCTGATCGCTCGTGATATCGACTTTATCGCCAAGTGATGATTTGAGGCTGCTGACAACACTGGCGACATTATCGCTGCTATCTGCCGTAATGGCCAGTTGCGTGACGGCACCGGCTTGATCGGTGGCGGTTTGCAATGTTGCCAGCGGCACAATTAGTCCGCTATCTTGGAACCTATTATCGGTTTTGAATATGCCTTTTACTGAGAAGGTTTTGCCATAGGCGGTAAAAGTACTGCCAGGTTTGAGGTTGTTTTTGGTGGCGAGATCGGTGCCAAGGAGTGCCTCGAGTGCGTCACCTTTGCCATCAATGGTTGATCCGCTAGTGATCGTGAGTTTGCCACCATTTGTCGCAATGCTATTTGGATCGGTCGTGCCAGTGACGGTAGTGCGTGGTGTCGGTAGGCTGCCACTTGCACTGTCGCCACTAATCATCACTGGGCCGGCAGGTGCGCTATCGCCTCTTGCTTCGAATCGCTGGATCCGTTCACCAATTTTGCCCAGCTCGAGTGATGGTGTCAGATTAGTATCATCAGTGCCTAGCTGGTCAGACAGGCTACTGATTGTGCTTGTAACATGCGCTGTTTTTTCGACTTTACTCACTTGGTCGGCTGTCAGCGGATCACCACCGCCGGCAAAGCCCATTACCCCGGCTGGCCTGATAGTGATGCCGGTTGCAGCATTTGCTTTTACTTCGCTAATTTTTGTTTCAACGCCCGCTTTTGCTGTAAGCATAGCGATAATGAGCCCGATGCTAATCGCCAACATGATGACAATTGCGCCGGACCGAAGCGGGCTGCGGATTGCACCGCGAACGCCGCGTGTCAGTACGTTCATGAGTATAGTTCTCCTCTATTTTATGTAAGTACGGAGCAACTATAAAACAAGTAACTTATATTAGTCTTGGTTATTTCTTATAATTGGCAGAAGAAAACGAAATGTTGTATCTCGGCCACGCGCGCTACTGACACTCAGTTCGCCGTCCATTAGTTCGACGATTTTTTTGGCAAGCGATAAGCCTAATCCAGCCCCGCCTTTGCGCCGCGATTCATCTGTTTGATAAAAGCGATCAAAAATATGCGGCAGGTCCTCAGTGGCGATACCGTCGCCGCTGTTGGTAATTTCAAACAGTACTTGCCTGCCCTGGCGAGAGAGCTTGACGCGAATGGGTGATTTTTCGGGGCTGTATTTCAACGCATTATCTACCAAGATAGTGATAAGTTCCGTGACTGTGGCACGGTTTCCCTTTATTTGCAGCGGCTTTGCCGGGAGGGTGAGTTTTACCCTGTCGGCATTTTTATCGTAACGCTGAACGACTTCGCTGATGATCATATTGAGGTCAATTGTTTCCATTTCTAGGTTGGAATGATCTAATTTGGATAATTGCAACAAAGTTTTCGAGAGCGTCGTTAGCTTATCGACCTCCTCGAGGTTACTACTGAGTAGTTCTCGCATATCTTCTTTGGAGAGCTTTTTATCCCGCAATGCTACTTCAAGCTCTGCTCGCATTGCGGCAAGGGGGGTTCGGAGCTCGTGACTCACATCACTGACAAAACGTGACTGGGCATCGTGCGATTCTTCGATTTGTCGCAGTGTCCGTCGTGCCAGGATATAACTCAGCGCACCACCACCAAAAAAGATGATCAGATTAACATATATTAACGTTGCCCAAATATTACGGTTGGCGACGTCACGCTGATTATCGCGGAAGGCCGAAAACAACCGGTGATTTGGGTCGTTCAGGGACATGTACCCTGGTGCTTCTAGTCGATTCTGAAAATCAGACAGGCGTTCGCCGATCTCACCAGTTGCAACATTGTAGATGGTGACACTAAAAAGCAGGCTGATGGCCATCAGGATCAATAGGTACCACCCTGTGAGCTTCAATGTTGCTGAATGAAACATAGTACTTGTAGTTTACTAAGATGAACTTATACCTTGCTTAACCTAGGTCTCGATTTTGTAGCCAAAGCCACGCACGGTTTTGATAAGTGGTTTTTTGAAAGGTTCGTCTACTTTTGCGCGCAGGTATTTAATATAGACTTCAACGGTGTTAAGCAGAATATCTGCATCGTAATCCCATACGTGGGCTACAATTGTTTCTTTGCTCGATGGGCGGCCTTGATTGCGTAGTAAGTATTCGAGAAGAGCAAATTCTTTGCTGGTCAGCGAAATATCTCTGCCCGCACGGGTGACGCGGAATGTTGTGGTATCGAGTTCGAGATCATCTGCCTTGAGGACCGTACCTTTTTGTTCAGCTGGGCGGCGTAGGAGTGCACGAACCCGGGCAAGCAGTTCTTCGAGCGCGAATGGTTTGACTAAATAATCATCGGCGCCGCTGTCGAGCCCCTTGGTTTTGTCTGCTGTGCTGCCGAGTGCGGTTAGTAGGAGTACGGGTGTGTGAATTTTGGCATCGCGCATGGCCTTAACAATAGCAATGCCATCGTATTCACCGGGTATCATACGGTCGATAATTGCCAAATCATATGGTTCGGTCGTTGCCATGGCGTAGCCCTCGTCGCCATCATAGGCAATATCAACAGCATAGCTTTCTTGTTCTAGTGCTCGCCCAACGGCACGAGCAATCTTGTGTTCGTCTTCAACAACCAATATTCTCATAACGCTATTATACCCTCCCTTTCTGATAAAAAACTGTGATTAGGCTGTGGCCGTATCGGGATATTTGCTACTCCAGTCTTCCATCGACTGTAGTACGGGCAGCAGGTCGCGCCCCTTATCGGTCAGCATATATTCGCTTCGTCCACCGGATGCTGCCAGTTGCTTGACGATCACACCGCTTTGTTCGAGCTGGTCTAATCGAGCGCAAAGTGTGCGTGGATTGATGCCACCCACCAGGTCTTGGATTTGGCAGAACCGGACGGATTCTTCATTCAGAAAAAACCGCAACAATTGGGGTGTCCATTTGTTCCCCAATATCTCTGTCGCGCTGTCCACACAGCCGATCGTTTGCGTCGCGGTTTTCATACTATTACTATACCTTAAATTGTGGATTGGAGCAAGCTTAGGCGGGTCGACGTAACTTTTCGGGATGCCAACGTAATTTTGGCCGGATACCTTGCTTGCGTTTGTTAGGTTTGACTGTTCGATCAAATGTGGATACAAGTGAAATGATCGGATCGCCGTCTTGAAGCGAGCTAATTCTGAGAAAATCATCAACGTCTTGTTGAGTGGTTAATGAAAGCTCATTCTCGAACTGTGCTCTGAACTGGTTGTACTGGTCGATGAGTACGTCGCGCTCGATCAGTTTGCGGGTGACGGGATCGAATGTTTTTGATTGATACTTTGGATGGGGTGCTGGGATAAGGCGGCGCTCTTTGGTTTCAATTTCTATGGTTTGTTTGGCTTTCTGGAACAGGCTTCGTGCAATGCTGAATGCTTCAACTCGTTTTTTCATTTGTTCGTATTCGGGAACTTCGGGTGGTAATGTGACAACGTGTATCAAATCATGGAGATCCCTAGGGATGAGGAGTTTGTGAAATGGTATTTCGCGTAGCTCACCAGGAATTGATGGATTCTCTTCATGTTGAAAATGACTCTCATCGTACCATTTTCCTACCCATTGAAGGTGATGGACATCAAGCCCGCCTGTCCAGGCATGATCTTTGCTAACAAGACTATGTGCGTATGCGAGGAGCCATCCATAGTCGACAAAACCTCGCTCATCAGTTTGAGTAGGAATAGCATATCTATCCATGAATCGATCCAACCCTAATCTGCCGAATTCTTTCAGGATCGGAGCGTGTTCAACACTTGGAAGTTCGAGGCGGCGATTGGGGTCGGAGGACGCATAGATGATCTCACTGTTGTCAAGTGAAATCACCTCGCCCATTTTAGTCCCCCAATTCCCTGTTTATTTTCACCATGTTACTTATGTTATAGCGTAGGTTTTTGTGTCTGTAAAGCCCTAATTATTTTTTAGAATAATCTGTAATTATGTTTGGAGGCTTAGGTATCGTTGGGAGTCGGACTGTCGGCATCTTCGGGAGGCATATTAGCGACTATTTTTGTAAGTGCTTGGCGGATTTTCTTTGATGGTGCGAGTGCCTGTTCTTTTCGCTTTTCGAGCTCTGTGTACAGCATGTCGCGTATTGTCTGACTGTGCCTGTCGAGCATTCTTGCGAATGTTATGGCTCGTTCCTGGTAAGGGCGAAGTTCTTCATCGATTACCTGGTGTAGCCGGAGACGACTCTCTTCTGACAATATGCGTGGACTGATTGATTTATCCAGATCCGACACACGGTCTTCGAGGAATTTCTGTTGGTATGCGACGAGTTTCATGACTGTATCGGTGATTTTGCCGATATCGTCTGTATTCTCCCCTAGTGATTCCTCGGCGAGATTACTAATGTCACGGATAAGTGCCTTGGGGCCGCCGGCAAAGCCAGCAGACATGTCGCTATTTTTTGCTGCAATGATTGCTGGGCGCAGATCACCATCGTCAACGTGCAGCTGCTTAATGCCATCCGTTCGCTCAACCTCCGTGGTTAGGACACCGTCGTACACATATTCCAACAGCTCTTTATCAGTATAGCCATAGTGCTTCAGTACCTGTACAGCCAGCTCTGCGCTCAGTTGTTCATCGGATTTGGTACCATCATTTGCGAGCTGGATCTCCGCCTTGCCAACTGTGACCGATATGGTTGGTGGGAGTGAGGTGGCATTGACAATACTATCGTGGAATACCGGTATAAAGACCCCGGCTTGATAATCAGTCCGCTGGAGGCTCCACCTCATCTTTTCTTCAAAAAATTTCAACATCCAGAGCTCACGCTCGGTCATTTCGATCGTATGGATATGATTATGGTATGCGTGATGATATGGCGACGAAGACACGCTATATCTGTCATAAAGAAATTGAAGTCCTGCGGCCATGACGTCTCTGTCGCGCGCGTCAAAATGATGTGGCGAGTATTTTTCCAACAACTCGGCTGTCTGCCGATCAAAGTTCTGGGGCGCTTCACCTGCTCCAGACGGTAATTCAAAAGCCTCTGTCATAGTGGTTCTTTGCCGTTATTATACTCCTCTCTATAGAAAATGTTGAAATTTTATGCAAAAAAGTGCATAATATCGCCTAATCGCCCGAACTAGCACATATACAGGAAGGAGTTTGGGGATGAGTGGGAAGGATAAAGTACTAGCCCTTGGACTTGTCGCCTTCTTTGGAGTAGCAATCGTTGCTGCTCTGACGGATCCGTATAAGCCCGAGGTGGTCGGTCCGATCAGCCAGAAGAAGTGGGAGGCGCGTTATGGCCGCCGCTAAGTCAGTCGTCGTTGTTGCTGCGATCGCAGTGACAGGGTTCGTCATGTGGGTCTGGGCGGCGGTTGGCCGGATCATTGGCGAAACATCGGTGATCAAACCGGTCAAGCGTGGTGGTCTGCTGGACTGGATCGACATGGTGTACAACATCGTCGATGCCGACCGGCGAGCACGAGCGAAGCGACGTCGCAATCAGCGCCGCTAAAAGCGTACGACCGGGACCTTATTGTAGGTCCCGGTCGTACGCTGTTTTTATTTGGCTGGGATTAGCTAATGGCCAAAAGTGTCCAGCTGCCACCGCTATTGTCACTGCGCAGGCGGAAGGTGTGTTCGCCGTCGCTGAGCGCCAAGATTTGGGCTACACGGTCGCCGTGCCGGATGGTCGTGCGCAGACCGCTGTCGACAAAATCAATCTGACGGCCGTCAAGTTCCATACGGCGTGGAATGGCGCGTAGGTCGCGACCAAAGCCCATGCTCAAGATAGTGACTGGTGTGTTAAGTAGATCTTTCATATCCTTATTCCCCTTTGGATTCAAATCGTTAGAAACTAGTGAAAAACTGACAAGAGTGTCAGTGCGGATTTTATTGGGGAGCTACATTGGCTGGCAGATTCTACCGCTTGATCTGCTTTGACGCTTTTGTAGACAGATGAATCGTCTGGTGACGATAGTTCTCGCATAAAGCTTGTGAGTAGAAAGGCGATGCCAGTACCCACATAGCTATCATTATTATGCGCTTATGATTATCATGAGGCAATACGGTTTGTCTATTTTACAATGCTTTATTACCTCTGTTAATTATGATATGATAGCGCCAATGACCAAAGCTCTTAAATTTGAGATTCACAACCGGTTGGATGGTGCATATGCCCGAACTGGGACGATTACGACACCGCACGGGACCATCCAGACGCCGGCATTTATTCCTGTTGCAACGCAGGCAGCGTTGAAGGCGTTAACCCCAGAACAATTAGCGGCCACAGGTGCGCAAGCGGCTTTGGCAAATGCCTACCACCTCTTTCTCCGCCCCGGTCACGAAATCTTAGACCAAGCTGGCGGGCTGCACGAATTTATGAACTGGGACAAACCGACCTTTAGTGATAGTGGTGGATTTCAGGTAATGTCGCTTGGCGTTGGGTTTAAAAAGGTTATCGACATGACTGGCGAAGGCACGCCAAACGTAACGAGCAAAAAAGACAAACTGGCGTGGATCGATGATGACGGCGTGACATTCAAATCACACCTAGACGGCAGTACCCACCGCTTTACGCCCGAACTTTCCATGCAAATCCAGCATGGCATTGGGGCTGATATTACCTTTGCGTTCGACGAACTGACAACACTTCACCATGACTACAACTACCAAATCGAAAGTCTCGATAAACGCACGCACCCATGGGCGGTACGCAGCCTCGCCGAACATCAACGCCTGAACACTGAGCGTTCGCACCGGCCGCCACAGGCGCTATTTGGCGTGATTCAGGGGGCGAATTATGAAGATCTACGGCGAAAATCGGCTAAATTCCTAGGGGATATGGATTTTGACGGCTATGGTCTGGGTGGTGCCCTGGAAAAGTCAAAAATTGGTGAGATTGTGGGTTGGATGGTTGAGGAATTGCCCGAAGGCAAGCCTCGGCACATGCTAGGTATTAGCGAACCAGATGATATTTTTGCGTGTATTGAAAACGGTGCTGATACGTTTGACTGTGTATCCCCTGCCCGAGTTGGCCGCAACGGTGCGTTGTACACGCGGTACGGTCGCGTCAACATTAGACGCGCAGAGTTTGCAAAAGATTTCCAACCATTTGATGATACGTGTGATTGCTATACCTGCCAAAACTATACCCGCGCCTATTTGCACCATTTGTTCAAGGCCGATGAGATTTTGGGCAAAACCTTGGCAACGATCCACAACATCCGTTTTATTGTGCGTTTGGTCGACGATATTCGAGCCAGTATTGCCGACGGATCGTTCTATGATTTCAAAAAGGCGTTTTTGGCCGACTATTACCATAACAAATAGGGCCAGAGAGTAAGCGTGAGCGGATATGGTATACTTGGTGCATGCATACGATTTTGGTGATAGTACACGTCAGCGCGATGATTTTATCACTGAGTCTGATGGCGGGCGCCGTTGGCCTGGGATTGTTTGGCAAGCGGGTTGCCGCACGACTCGCGACAGGTAGCTTTTTTGCCACGACGGTTGGATTTGCGAGTGGCGGTATACTGCTCTTTCACTCGCCATTGAGCTTGGAATGTGCACTACTGACAGGGTATTTGATTGCGGTGACGCTTCTGTATCATTTTGGATTTGCGTTCGGCGATGCGGCCAGCGCGCGCCTGATTCGCCAATCACGGTAGCCTAAACGCGTTGTTTCAGGTATAATTCATAACCAATGAAAGTCCGTATAGAGATTGATACAAAAACCTTTGTCCGGTTTTGGCTGGTTGTGATGGGATTTATTGCGGTATTTGCCGTGCTGTATGCGGCTCAGCAGGCCCTTATTATTCTTGGCGTGGCGTTTTTCCTTGCTCTCGCGCTCAATCGTCCGGTCAATACGCTTGCGAGTTACCTACCCGGTAAAAGCCGTGTTGGCGGTACTGCGCTTGCGTATATTATTGTCGTGGTACTTCTCGGTGCATTTCTTGCGCTTGTGGTACCGCCGGTAATCGAACAATCGGCCAAAGTCGTTAGTTCGGTTCCTCAATTTGTCGACCAAGCCCAAACGCAGTGGCATGGCCTTAACAATCTTTTGAGCCATTACGGTCTGGAAAACCAGGTCAATCAAGCACTTGATTCTGTCAAAAACAATGCGACCAAGTGGGCTGCTAATATCGGCACTACCGTTGTATCAAGTGTCGGGTCTTTGTTCGGATTTCTGACTGCGTTATTCCTGGCGCTCGTATTGTCATTCCTGATGCTGATCGAGGCTCCCCGTGTGTTGGCGTTTATTTGGGGTGTGTATAACGACGAAGAGCGAATGGAGCACCACAAACGTCTAGCAACTCGTATGTATAATGTCGTGACTGGATATGTGACGGGTCAGCTGACGGTGTCGGGCATTGGTGCGTTCTTTGCGGGGCTTACGGTGTTTATTCTTAGCTGGGTATTCAATGTTCCGCACAACTTGGCACTTCCGGCGGCAGCTATTGCGTTTATTTTGTCTCTTATCCCTATGTTTGGCGCGACTATCGCTGGCGTGTTGATCTGTGCACTCTTGGCGTTTAACGATATTACTGCCGCAATTGTGTTCGCCGTTTACTTCATTGTTTATCAGCAGATCGAAAACAATTTTATCTCCCCGACTATTCAGTCGAAAACGGTTGAACTATCGGCATTGACAGTGCTTGCCTCGGTGACGATCGGCCTCTACCTGTTTGGTATTGCAGGCGGTATTATCTCGATCCCAATTGCCGGGAGTATTAAAGTCCTCCTCGAAGATTATTTGGAACGCGCCAAACAAAATCGCAAAAAGAGCGAAAAGCCGCTTCACAAGCTGGTGTCCAAGGTTATCAAAGACGAAGCGTAATAACCCAAGAATTTACGTAGCCCCCGCCAAGCGGGGGCTTTCCGTAACTACTGCTGTTTGAAGTTTGGGGGTGATTCGGTGATCATGGGGGTGGTGCGTGCAATTTTGCGCTGCTGGTCTTTCAGGGCGCGAGCGGCGCTCACCTGTCGACCGGTCTGCTTGGGCGTTTGCCCTTGCCGCTTCATTGATTGCCAGCGAGATGCCACAACGACACTCCTTCGGTAGTAGTGAACGGATTTGATTATAATAGTATAAATTAGGATGTGAGTCAAACGTATTGAGCAAAACCTCCTAACCGTCCCGTTCAACAGACCGTTACACGCCGGGAAAAAACATGGTTCCGTCACGTTTTTCTCGGGTTGCGCTTCGCTTTTAGTCTGTCTCAGGGAGGTTAGGAGGTTTTGCTCGCCAGACTGTATTCCCACACGGTGCCCTTTGGTGTATCGCGGACAATAATTCCCTGATCAGCTAGTTCATTGCGTAATTTGTCTGATTGTTCCCAGTCTTTTTCGTCGCGGACACGTTCCCGCTCGATAATCAGCTGCTTTTGATCATCGGTGATGTCTGGTGTGCTGTCCAGCAGTTGCAGGCCTAGTAAATCATCAATTGCTTGCAGCAGGTCGGTCAGTGTTTGGTGATTTACCTTTTCAATACTATGCGATTCAATATAGCTGAAGGTTTCGTCGATGATGCGCAGTGCTTCAGGGGTGTTCAGATCGTTGTTCAATGCTTCTTTGATGGCGCCAATTGCTGCGGGTGACGGATCCATTTCACCATTGTTTTCACTACCCTCGTATGATTGGTGGCGCAGTGCGGCAATGTTACGCCAGTGTTGTAGGCGGTTGTGTGCTGCCGTGGCGTTTTCGAGACTAAAATTGGTCGGGTTACGATAGTGTGACTGTAGCACCAGCAGGCGGAATGCGAGCGGATCGACGCCTTTTTGGATCAGATCACTGAGAGTGTAGAAATTCTGCGCGCTTTTGCTCATTTTTTTGCCGTCGACCAAAATATGTTCGTTGTGGACGAAAACCTGTGCGTAGGTTGAGTCATCATGTCCAGCTGTACTCTGCGCAATTTCGTTTTCGTGGTGCGGAAATGCCAGGTCAATGCCGCCCGTGTGGATGTCAAACGGTTGGCCGATCTCCATACGGCTCATGACTGAACATTCAATATGCCAGCCAGGACGGCCGGCAAGGTCTTTGCCGTCCAATGTGAAGTCCCAGGCCGGCTCGCCGGGCTTTTTGGTCTTCCAGAGGGCGAAATCATGCACATTATCTTTGTCGTATTCGTCGTTTTGTATACGCTCACTGCTGGTATTGCTTTCGGTAATTTCGACCAGCTGGCCGTACTTTTTGCCTGATTTTTTGTATGCATCGATACTAAAATACACGCCATCATCGGCAATATAGGCAAATCCTTTGTCGTGCAGTTCAGTGATGAGGTCTTGCATGCCGGCAATCGTTGCATCGTCGGCTGCTTTGATGAACGTCAGTGCATCGATATCGTTGCCGATTATTTTCATGTCCTGCAGGAACAGATCACCATATTCTTTGGTCAGGCGTCGCAGGGCTTTCATTGGTTCGTCATCGGGGTATTTTTCGTGGCTGCGGCGAATAGTTTTGTCATCGACATCGGTAAAGTTCATGACGTGTTTGACAGCTGGTTGATCAGCAGCAATGACGCGGCGCAGCACGTCGGCTGCGATAAATGCGCTCAGATTACCGATATGTACATGATCGTAGACTGTTGGGCCACAGCTGTAAATGGTCACCAGGTCGGGGTTAAGCGGTTGCAGTTCGTCGACTTTTTTTGTCAGGGTGTTATGCAGTTTGATTGCCATAGTCTTTGATAGCCTTGTTGGTCGCGTCGATTAATTCTTGTACTATTTTGTCATACTCTTCATATACCCGGAACCCAGCTGCGTACTGATGGCCACCACCGCCAAAATAGCCAGCTACTGTTTCGGCAATCGGCAGATTACCCCGCAGTTTGCCGGTTATCTTACCGTCGGGGTATGTTTTGATCGCCACACCCAGTTCGACTCCTTCAACTAAACGCATCTCGTCCAGTACGAGTACGCTGGGGTTATACTGGTCGCTATATTTCTGTATGTCTTCCCATGGGATGTGCACGAGTGCTAACTTGCCACCAAGGTAATATTCGATCCGGCCGATCAGTTCACCTTTGTAGGCCAAAATTTCTGGGGCTTTCTTCATGAATTCACGGCGGCGCTCTTCGATAGCAGCGTTGCTGGCGCCGAGTTCGGCTAGTTTACCCGCTACGGCATAGGTGGCTGGGCTGACGTTCTGGGTGGTTAGGCCCAGGCTGTCGCTCATGATGGCGATCATCATATTTTCGGCGGCCTGTTGGTTGATGGCCCAGCCGGCAGCGGTCGATAGGTCGTAGATTAACTGCCCTGTTGCTACAACTTCGGTCGAGAGCAGTGTGTGATCGAATGATAAGTTTGATTTAGTTGTGTGGTGATCCAGCACCAGTACTGGGTGTGATTCAAGGTAGTGTCGCACACCAGGAGTTTCGAGGACCTTGGTGATCAATACATCAGCAGCCGTGTCGACGATGACCGCCAGGTCGGCGCTGGTGTCAAAATCAGTCACAACCCTATCCCAGCCGTTGATATAGCGCATGTATTTGGGGATTTCAACTGGACAATACAGTACTACCTCTTTGCCAAGGTCGCTCAGGATTTCTTCGAGCGCAACGGAGCTGCCCAGGCTATCACCGTCGGGGTTTTCGGCTTGGATAACAATGATCTTTTTGGCGTTATTGATCAGATTAATAGCAGCATCGTACATTCACTCCATTGTACCAGAGGTGTAACAGATAAGCATATATTGACAAATATAAGCAAAAGTAGTATAATGAATCTATAACCATACGGTTAGACAATGTGTGGTTTGATCTACTACTACGATCTCCTAGGAGAAGCAATGACAAAACGACAGCACTTCGCGTATCTGCTCGTGTGGATCGCGATTTGCATCTTGCTGCGATGGGCTCTCGACTTCATGGATGAGACTATCGCTCAGATGCTGCCGCTCGACCCGAACAAGGATCTCATGACCGGCCTCGGAACCGCCATCGGCTGGATGTGGGTGGGGTCGCTCGTCATGGCCCTCATCCACGCGTTTGGCGCCTTTGGCGGAGATACTCCGTCGAAGACCCGCAGCGTGCGGTAGCAGCTAGTGGATCAAGCTTACACAGAAGCCCCTCGCCTTCACCGGCAGGGGCTGATCCTTTTTTAGAGGACTTTTCGGCCTTCGAGGGCATGGCCGAGAGTGATTTGGTCGGCGTATTCGAGGTCGACACCCACAGGGATCCCGCGTGCCAGGCGGCTCAGCGTCACATCGAGGCCGGATTCTTGGACTTGTTTTTGCAGAAAGAGCGCCGTTGATTCACCTTCGACGCTGGCGTTGGTTGCGATGATCAGTTCTTTGACGCTATCGGTTTTCAACCGTTCTAGTAGCTCGGGAATGTGTAGCTGTTCAGGACCGATGCCATCAATCGGACTAATCGCACCGCCGAGGACATGGTAGGTACCTTTGTACTGCCCTGTTCGCTCTAGCGCCACGATATCGAGAGGCTCTTCGACGACGGCGACTGTCGTTTTATCGCGGTCTGGGTCGCTATAGAGGGGCGATATATCCATAGACGCATCGATGAGCGCAAATGTCACCGGGCATGATTTGACGCCGCTATGAAGCGTCTTCAGACTGTCTGCAAGTTTGTCTGCAGTGTGCGGGTTGGCACGCAGCAAATAATACGCATAGCGTTCGGCCGTGCGTACGCCAACACCAGGGAGTTTCCCTAGCTCCTCAATAGCGTTTTCAAGCGCTTTTGGCAGTAGTCCCGCCACGATACCTCCCTAGAGGCCCAGGTTGCCAAGACCGCCCATGAGCGGCTTCATTTTTTCAGCAGCGATTTCCTGAGCTTTTTGCATACCGTCACGCAGTGCGATTTGGATGTTGTGTTCGAGCTCTTCGAT
>JALQVV010000069.1 GCA_023260255.1 Candidatus Saccharimonadia bacterium | reverse complement strand
ACTTAAGCCAGTTAAGGTTGGTGAGCATTGACCATTTTGTCATTGATGGCGGCTGGAATCCAGGTTCGAATTCTTTTGGTGAAAGCGTAAAGCTGAGCGCACCTTTGTTTACTTTATTGACCTGCATCCAGTACGCATGGTCTGCAGTTCCGTCAACGACTTCGTTGTTCGCGACGACATAATAACCCGATCCATTTGACTGGATGCACTGCAGGCTTGCGCCACAGTTCGCGCCAGTCAGTTGTTTGAGTGAGGGCAGGTCTTCTGCGAGGAGTGTCTTTTTTCCGAGGACGGATGCTTGGCCCATGTTGATGGACAGTTTGTCATTTGGCAACACGCGTGTACCGTAAGGTGCGGGCAGTGCATCAGTCGGCACTTTGTAGCGTGGGTAGATATAGGCGCTGAGACCAATTGCCCAGACAGCCTTTACTTTGTTGTTATAATTTTTGGCGATAGCAGAGATTGCCGCACCTTGGCTAAATCCAGCCAGCACAACACCCTTTGAACAGTCTGCTCCGGCAATAGCACAAACGGTCGAAAGTCCGTCTTTGGCGTGATTCTGATCGAACAGACAATAGGCATGACGTTGCAAACCAGCTTCGTTCAGTGAAGCATTGCTGTCGTAGGTAAGCGCCATAGCGGTATAACCCATACCAGCAGCGCGTTCAACAAATTCACGACCTTCTTTGTTTGATCCCCAATCGGCGTAGGTGCCGTGAAGATAGATCAGGACAGGGTAATTACCAGGTGCCGCAGGTTGTGCACCGTAAACCTTTTGTGTGTCAGTACAGCGCTCGGCCATCGCCATTTTTGTTCGCCAGCTCGTCGAATCATTGTAACCTTTATAGGTTGTCTGGAATGTTTTTATCGGTGATGTTTCAGTAGTTCTGAATCTGTGTGGATGGGAAAGCATAACAAGAATAATATCATCGCTCTCTATAAAACCGCCATTGGATATCTTTTCTATGTTCTCCAGGATCATCTCATTAGATATTCCACAGGATCCG
>JALQVV010000041.1 GCA_023260255.1 Candidatus Saccharimonadia bacterium | reverse complement strand
GTAGTCAATGTCCTCGTAGTTGCGAGGCTTGTTAGTATCGCTAGGCAGACGCTTTGCCAATACGTGGGTAATAGCTGCCGTTAGTGTTGTTTTACCGTGGTCAACGTGACCCATGGTACCAACGTTGACGTGCGGCTTAGTTCGATCGAAATCTGCCATTGCGGATGATTCTCCTGAAATTAATGTTATTCTCGCGCGCCACCTTGTTGAATGTATTAAGACACACTCTAAACCAGACTTTGCGACGTATGAGGTTCATTATACAGGTATATTAGAGGTAAGTAAAGAGTGTGCTATCACCCCCACTTTATGAGTGGTGTTTTAATGCGGTATGACCAATCTTGAGCATGTGTTTTTCGCGGTAATTATCAAAGCTTTCCCTATTAATACCATGCGTGGCTATGAAATTGCTGAGGCGTTCGGATCCGATGAAGTGCGGTAACATGACATAGCTCACACCTAGTTTGTATAATTCGGCCGCCTCGCCATAGTTTGATGAGTAGCATACGATGACTGCCTGGTCATTACGACGACGAACATAGCGGACAAGTGCTTTATTTACCTCATGATCGCCAACGGTGTTCACGATGAGTTTGACTGCATCCATATTGATTTCGGCGAGTAGTTCGGGATCGGTTGCATCACCATACAGATAATCAATATTTGCACGTTCGAGGTCTTCGATGACCTCTGGATCATAGTCAATCACGACAAAGCGTTTTTTGAGTGATCGGAAGGTTTTGAGATATTGATGCCCCCCATTTTCAAACCCGATAAGCACCAGTGGGTATTTTTTGACCTGGTGTTGTGTATCGGCCGCACCGGCTCGCTCAAACAGATCCAAGTGACGCTCAAGACGCCGATAAATAGCGTTATCGTATTGCATAAAGTAGGTAGAAACGGTAATCGTAATCAATGCAACAAGGGTGATCACCGCAGCCAAGCCCTCGCCAACAATACCTGATGTCGAAGCAAGGACAATCAGAATGATAGAAAATTCACTGATCTGGGATAAATTAATACCGGTTTTAAAACTCGTACGACGCGTATATCCGAGTAGCCCAAGCGACAACATGACGGACAATGGTTTGAGTATTAACACAACGAGCGATAATGCGATTGCCGGTAAGATAGCCGTCATCAAATTGCCAAGCTGCAAATGCTCACCCAAGCTAATGAAAAAGAGGATAACAAAGAAGTCGCGAAGTGGCTTCAGACGGGCGCCGATCTGCTTGGCATACGGCAAATGAGCTAACGCGACACCTGCAAACAGTGCTCCGATCTCAATTGAAAACCCAACATAATTAATGACCGTTGCAATACCAAATCCCCATGCAAGTGCAAAAAGAAACAGCAATTCCTGTGATTTGGCCATTATTTTTGTCACATTCGGCAAAACGCGGAGTGACAAAAACGCTAGGACGCTAATCACTAAAATACCCTTGAGGATTAACAAGCTAATTTCAAACGCATCGAGGGAATTGCCAGATCCACTGGCAGCAACAAACAGTAATGCAAATGTCGCAACAATATCATCCAGTAGAATGACGCCAATAGCAATCTGACCGTTCAAACGTGTAATTTCTTTTTTATCACTAAGAACCTTGGCGATAATGATCGTACTGCTGAAAAACATCGCCAACCCTATAAGCAATGATTCGACAGTCGTAAACTGAAATGCCGAACCAACCAAAAAGCCAATGGTGCCAATCGAGAGCAGCAGCGCCACCGCGGTCAGAAGTACTGGTTTGCCAAGCTTACGAATGACAGCTACGCTCAATTCAAGACCGATGATAAAGAGTAGTAGTGCGATACCGATTTCACTAAACGCCTCAAATGCCTTGCCGTCGCTCACGAGATGCAACAAACTAGGACCAACCAAAATTCCGGTAACGATATAGCCGACAATCAGCGGCTGTTTGAGGAGTCGCATAATAAACGCAACGACGGCAGCGATGACAATAACAACTGACAGTTGAGCAAAGATATCACCCAGCATAAACCCTCACGATGTTTGTGTTACATAAGCACATTACTCGCTTTAGTATAGCCACCTATGCTGCCGTCTGCAAATCCCTATCGTAATCACCAGTGACATATTGCGTCAGTTCTCGTACAAGATACTCCGGATGGTCGGTAACACCTGCATGACTTCCATCTTCACGTATCTCATCTATTTTCAATTGAATATCTGTCCTATTTGTTGCATCGACAAGCCATGCATGCGATCGCTGCATATTTACCATGCTGTCATAGGACGAACTGAGCATCGTGATTTCCTGTACATTCTCAGGGCTCAGACCTGCCGCAATAGACTCATCAGCAGGCAAGTCTTGAAGTAAAAGAGGAATTTCTGATTGAGTTTCATAAAAGCTTGCGGACGATAGACCTTTAACAAATCGCTCGCCGTGTCGCAGTGCTTCTTTTTGCATTTTGCGAGCAAATAAAGCTGCAGCCATACGAGTATCCGGGAGGAAGCTCGCCCCCAGCAGCATAGCCCTTCCCCTCCACCGAATATGACTCCGATCAAAGGGAGTAGAATCGAGATACAGCTTGTCTATCCGTGCATGTTCTGCCATATAATCTGGATCCGCCATCTCATGCACTTCGTCTTTACCACCTTTGGAATTACCAAAAATAACCACACGGCGCCCCGCTTCTTGTTCAAGGATCTTTAGCTGCGCCTCCTTGTTTGCATGATCGTTGACTGAACTTTTCATAAAGTAACTTGGCCCCAGAGCATCTAAATGCGGCCCAAGCCTATCCCCGAATCGCTGCGGGTCTTGCATCAAACCAACCCTAAAGATAAAGACACTATCGCCCCTGTCACTTCGACGACCAACAACCTTTGGTCCCGTGTCGAGCAGTGACTTTTCGGTTCGTGTCGCTGTCTTTTCGTGGGTATATAAACTAGAAACGGCACCCACTGCAAGGGTGCCGAGTGCTAAATGATGATCATGATGCAATAAATTAAGCGATAATTGTTCCAGCGAGCGCAACAGAGCCATTTTGATAACTCCTTTTTATTTTGTTGAACTACGTGTGGTGGATTAACACTTCCCACCTTTTATATACCGCTTTTGGTGAGGAAAAGCAACATTTTTTAATAAAAATAGACGGCCTCCGCAAAGACCGTCCATTTTATTCGCTGCGAGCGACTATTTTTTGCGCTTTTCGACTACACCTTTACAAGGCTGTAGCCAGAGAGAAACAACTTTATTTCTTTCTTTTCTCGATGATTTCCTGCGCAACGTTTGGTGGTACTTCTTCGTAGTTCGCAAGCTCCATGGTGCTCGCTGCACGACCTTGTGACATCGAGCGGATATCGTTGGTGTAGCCAAACATTGATGCAAGTGGAACCATGGCGCGAACCAATTTGGCTCCGCCCTGGAGGTCTTCCATAGCTTCAATACGGCCGCGACGACTATTAAGGTCACCGATCACATCACCCATGAACTCTTCAGGGGTCGTCACTTCAACCTTCATCACAGGTTCGAGCAGGACTGGTTTCGCCTTTGGAATACCCTCTTTAACCGCCAGAACACCAGCAAGGTTGAAGGCAAGTTCAGATGAGTCAACATCGTGGTAGCTACCATCGTAAAGAGTTGCTTTGACACCAATCATTGGATAGCCAGCAATCACGCCGCCAGCCAAGGTATCACGTACACCCTTTTCAACTGCCGGGCGGTATTCCTGTGGTACGACGCCACCTTTAATCTCATCGGCCCATTCAAAGCCTTCACCGCTTTCGGTTGGCTCAAAGCGGATCCAAACATCACCATACTGACCGCGACCACCAGTTTGCTTAGCATGCTTACCCTGTGCTTCGGCCATACCACGGATCGTCTCACGGAAAGCAACTTGTGGTTCACCAATGTTTGCTTCGACGTTGAATTCGCGGCTCATACGGTCGACAAGGATATCGAGGTGAAGCTCACCCATTCCTGACATGATTGTTTGGCCAG
>JALQVV010000070.1 GCA_023260255.1 Candidatus Saccharimonadia bacterium | reverse complement strand
GGCGGCACTACCCTTTTGGAGATAGGTGTTGAGATCGGCTTCGGCAAGTTGTTGACTACTAAGTGTGCGTTCAAAATCATGCAAAATATCTTCGAGTGGCCGCTGATGTCCGGTGCTGCTCAGGTGGGCATGTGTCCGCTGCAGTACGGCGTGAATTACGCGGCCGTAGGCGGCCTGGGGTGTATCAGAAACTGGGAAACGCAGCAGATTGTCGAGCAAAAATCCGTTGGGACCACCACGGGTGACATCGAGAAAATGATTGATGTGTGTGGCACTGATGCGGTAGTGCTGCAGGGTTGGTTCGAGCAATTTTTTCATATCGCCATGATCAATCGATGCAAGTGGCTGGTACCAATCGAGTTCAACAACTTTTGTAGCAGTTGCCACTGTATGTGCGGGCGACCAGGTAGTCACCGGCAGGCTATCACCCACCAGAAAACTTGCAGCCTGGGTGCCTTTGCCACTATCGTCAACCGAGCTGTAGCTTATGAACAGCTGGCGTTTGGCACGGGTCATGGCGACAAAAAAGAGTCGCAGTCGCTCGTCGTACGTATTCCCCGCTGGTGCCAGTGGCAAATTAGCCGGGTATCCAATCAGGCTCGACGGGTTGCGGACGCGTTCTCCCCAGGTACTATCAACCGCCGAGACAATGTAGACGGTATCAAATTCGAGTCCTTTTGATTTGTGTGCGGTCATCAGGTTGATGGCATCATCTGGCTGATCGAGTGCTGGCCGTCCACTCACAATAGTGCTGTTTAGGCGTCGATGAAGGTCAACAAATTCAATGAAATCCGGCAAAAATGCGGTTTCAGTGCCCAAATAGTCATGCAATTTGGTACGAAGCGTTCGCAGTGCTTCGAGGTACGTCAGATAATCGTCCGGTGAACCCTCGAGTTTTTCCTTGCTGAAATAATAGTCGAAAATCGGTGAATGAAACTGACCCACCGGCTGGTCTTTGCCGATGATAACATCGAGCATTTGTTCAAGTGGGAGTTGACTTACCTTCTGTGCCGATTCGATCAGCCACTGATGCAGCGGCAGGCAGGCGGCAGTCTCACTCATGACTTCCATCCATGTTCGGCGCTCTTTGTTGGCTTGAAGTCCCAGACGCCAGATATCGATGGGTGTGATACCCCACATTGGGTGTGCTAATAGTTCTGGAAGCATCGCATTGGCATGATCATGATGTGATTGGTACAGCTCAATGAGGAGTCGGGCCACGAGTTCGATGTGACGGATAATATCAAGCTCGAGCACATTTTCGCGGCGCTCATAGTTAACGTGAATACCGGCATCGGCAAGCCATGGTAATAGCTTGCTTATTTCGCGGTGATGACGCGCTAGAACTGCGATATCAGATGCTTTGGTGCCGGCTTTGAGCTGCTTTTGGACTGACTCGATCAGCCAGGCGCGCTCGTCGGCTGCCGCTGGAGTCTCGACAAGTGTGACGGCGGTATCGGTGTCATCGCGGTTAGCGTGCAAGTCTTTGTTGAGGCTAGGAATACGATCCTCGAGCCTGTCTGTCCCCTGGGTAATAATGTGACGCGACCGGTCGAGAATCAATTGGCTGCTGCGATAATTCTCGGCCAAGCGAATGAGTTTGGTGAGTGGGTATAAGTTTTGAAATCCTACAATATTACCGATGTCGGCGCCTTGAAAACTAAAAATCGCTTGGTCATCATCACCCACAACCAGTACATTTGGCCGGCCTTCATTGACAGGATTATCTGTCAGGGCTGTCAGGATGCGTAATTGCGCCAGGTTGGTATCTTGGAATTCATCGACCATGATGTACTGGTAGCGTTCCTGCAAATTGAGGCGCAGATCGGGCACGTGTTCGAGCGCGTGGACAACCTGCAAGATCATGTCGTCAAAGTCGAACAGACTGTTTGATTGCATGCGTGCAAGATATTGATCATAGATAACAGCGACGGCACGTAATTTTGCCTGTCGTTTACGCGCGGTCAGGATGAAATTGCCCTCTTCGTCTTTTTCGAACCATTGGTTGCGCCAAGCAGTCAGTGGTTTGGTTGAACCACTTTCGGTGGCGGCAATCACCGCCTGCTGTAAACTGTCGGCAAGGATGCGCCCGAGTGGTGGCGTGCCTGGCATGGGATTGTCTGGTTGGAGTGTGCGGATAGGTTCAATGTGTGGAGCGATGAGTTCGGCGGTTTTTTTGCTAATGCGGTCGGCAAAAAGTGGCGCTAGTTGCTTTTCGGCAAATTCGACCGCTTGGTCGTTGTGATCAAGTATTTTGAGCAGTTCGGCACTGGTCAAGCCACTCCGTTTGAGCTCGCTAATCGTACGAAGTGTATCACGCAAATAGCTGTACTCATCGTTCATCATAACAGCCAGTGGGTTGGTATAATCAAGCTCCTCAAATACGGAACGCAAGATTTGGTATATCGACAATTCGTCGGCCGGACGGAACTCGGCACCACGGTAAAAATCTGCTCGGTGCTGGCCTATAATATCGGTGCAAAAACTATGAAATGTATGGACGGCGATTTTGTACGCGTCACGACCAATGATAGATGTCAGGCGTTCGCGCATAGCAGCTGCGCCGCTGTCGGTGAATGTCAGACACAAAATATTTTCGGGCAAAACATCAGTGCGGCGCAGTATATTGGCTGCTCGCATGCCCAGTAGTTCGGTTTTGCCTGTCCCCGGCCCGGCGATAACCATGACTGGCCCGTCGATCGTATCGACAGCATCTCGCTGGTCGTTATTCAGCTGTTTATAGCGCGCCTCAAAATCCATTAAATCTTATTATAAACCACGCCGGTGGTGGTAACTAGGCAGCTGGAGTGTGAGCTTCAAAATTATTAACGACTGCAACGACGCGATCTCTGTGCTTGTCACTGACTTCATCAACGACACACCCAAGATGGCCGCCTACTTCAACGCCTTCGCTGGTCATGTTTTTATGGTCTGATAAAATCTCAGCGAATACCTCACCTTGACCGAGCCAAATGTCACCTTTTGGATAGACGTGATGACCTTGTTGTGAAAGCGGAAGAGCGGCTGCATAAAGCCCAGCTTTGCCCGTCCGTAGTTCAGACTGATTGAGGATGCTATTTGTTATATTGACGAGCGATTTATCAAGTGTACCTGGATAGCGGAGGAGGATTGCTTTTTTCATAGCAAAAAGAAGGCGTATCGATTCTTGCTCTGCTGCAAGCACTTCTTTCGCCTGCTCTTTATTTGGCAGTAGTGGTGTTTCCTCTGCGCAGCAGGGGGCTATTGCTTCAATGTGGATAACATTAAGGCCACGGTATGGTGCGATCGCGCCGGCTCCGAGTGCTTTCATAGCACCTTGTGAAACACCGCTTAGCAGTACGTTTTCGGTATCATGACCGTATTCAAGTGCCGCCGCGAGATGGATGTCAAGTAAATTTGAAGCGCTTTTAGTCATGTCCATGCGATGAAGCGGATTACGTTCAATAGAGACAAAGTTCCATGGTATTCCTGCTGCGAGCATACGCTTTTGAGTGCGCATATTGTGCCCATCATCGATAGCTGTAAACCACGCTGGTGACGAAACGCCGCTAAGTCGTGTTATTGGCATTTTCGGCACACCTGTAAAGACATCATAACGAAGGCCGTCGGCTGTTGTTGCAGTCCTCGCCTCAATTCTTCCGTGTCGATTTGAGGCAACTGTTTCGGGGTGAGTTCCGAGTAGTAAGCCTACGACGCCCGGCTTTCTCTTAGAGAGGCTAATTGGATTGATATCGGGCACGACAAAACCCATTGATTCTTCATCTGGTATTGGAAGTCCGAACTCAATATTACGTGTCATGCTTTGTCCAAACCCGTTGTGATTGTGAGTATAGTCCTACAAAGCGCTTTTGTAAAATATTTCACAATCTTTCCTGTATTATAGCATAAAAGTTACAATTTGTCTATGATTTCAGACAAGGCTGTGCTATACTGACCCTAATTATGGATACTATCTATGACGATATGGCACTCGAGCAGATTGCAAAACAGCAATTTGGATTGAATGTGGATATCGACAATGTAATTGTACGGCAGATTCCCGTGAGCCGAACCGCGGTTGCAACGGTGTATCTGACTAAGAAAAAGCAGCTGTTTGCGCATATTACTGCGCAGTCCAATCTCACGCTTGCTGATGTCAAGAAACTGGTTGCACGCATGGGGCTAAAGCCTGAGCTGTACGTGCCGCCAAAGGGTCGCCCGAACTATTTTGATGATATTGGTCGTGAGCATGTGCGAGCAGTGTTTCCTGGTAAAACGAACATTACCGATACTGATTTGATCTACTACCGGACACTTGCCCCCTACAATCCTGCATTGGTACAGATAAACGAGATTCCCGATGGCGAAATCCGCCAATATGACGCCGACGCGCACGGTGGATGGCGCGCCGCTGCCAAATTTGCCTATAGGCGCATTAAGACAAGTTGAAAACCCGTCGACCATTGAATGATCGACGGGTTTGTGGTGTCGGTGATCGGTCAGATCATCGGCGGAGGGTTTGGATCTGGTCGTCTGAGACCCAGATGCTGATGGTGGCCGAGGTGATATGCATGCCTTCTTGCTGGACAAACAGCCACTCCGCATCCGGATTTGGCCTGTCTGGGAACGAGAAGCTGATCGCGGAACCACAGTCGGCATCACGAGGATACATCGTGACGGCCTTTGTCGGCACCGGGATACTTTGCAGTACATAGTGTTTCTCGGGGCAGGATCCCGTCACACTAGTGCACGGGTCTGCTTCTCGTCTGAACGAGACGAACAAGTTGTCCGGCAGCGACCTTGACTCCTTTTCGCCGCATGAATGCGTTGTAAGCGAAATCGGTATGTCCGTCAAGGTGTTAACTTGGTGTTGCGTCGGGCACTCGGTAATGAGCGCGTAGTTGTTGAAGTTGGCCGGGTCCAGTCCAGAGAACTCTTGGGCTTTCTGGCATGAAGTTATCAGACTTGGGCACAGGACAGAAAGTGCGAGAACACCTCTCGCGATTCTCGACGGGCGATACATCCGCTTCTCCTTTGATCGGGGGGTGGATCGAGAGTATTCTTATGTATATTTTACATGAAAACTAGATTTTGTCAAGTATTACCAAGTGTTCTATATGGGGTGTACGTGGGAAGAAATTATAACCTTGGTGGTGGCGGATGCCGTATTTTTCGGCGAGTCTAGCGACGTCGCGGGCTTGGGTGACGGGGTTGCAACTGAGGTAGATGATGCGCTCAGGGGCTGCCTCGAGCAGTTTTTCGACGACTTTTTCGTGTAGCCCAGCACGTGGAGGATCGACGATTATCGTTGCATCGCTCGATATGTATTCGAGCGCATTTTCGCTGGCGGCTAAAACGGCTTTTGCCTCACCTTCTCTACTGTGCTCGGCAATATTGCGCACCATTTCGCGTACAGCGTGCTCGTTGATCTCGACCAACGTCACATTATCGCCGCCGATGGTCAGGCCGATGGTGCCGACACCACTATAGAGATCAACAACTGGTTTGTGTGGCTCGATCCACTGCTGTATGTCACGTAGTGCTTGTTCGTATACAGGCAGATTGATCTGAAAAAATCCCTCGGTGGCGTAACGGAATGGTACGTCCAAGATAGTGTCTTCGAGAACGATGTTAGGACCGCTCACGAGGCGTTTGGTGATGACACTTGCTGGCGACTGCGGGTTGGAATAGATGATTTCGCCGCTATTTGCCAATTCGCCCAGGGCCTCTGCGAGTTGTGCGTGGTCAAAATCTTCGTCTTTAACGTATAACTGCCAGGCAACTTGCCCTGTCCGGTTACTGCGGATTAGTAGAGTTTTGAGTGACCGGCCGTCAATTTGTAATGTGCGCAGTACCTCGAGGATTTTATGAGCTGTTTCGTTAATAACAGGTGCAGCCAGACTGGTTCCTTGTACGGTAATTTTGCCGTGACTGCCCCGGCGGAAAAAGGCCAAATCTAACGTCCGTTTATCGGTATCGTACCAAAAACTGAATTCCACTTTGTTGCGGTATTCGTATTCGCGGCCATCGCTCCATACTTCGATTGCTCCAGGTAGTACAATATCATGCAGCTCAAACGCCTCCTCGATCAGAGCTGCTTTGTAGTGGGCTTCACTAGTAAAATCCATGATTTGCCATGGGCTAGTACTGAGATAGCTCTCGGGGTCGCGCGGTGTTATA
>JALQVV010000061.1 GCA_023260255.1 Candidatus Saccharimonadia bacterium | reverse complement strand
TAGCGATCCAGTCATCAAACTAGCTTCTTGACAGGCTCATCCCTGTACCGTATACTTACTATTGACAGTCTGCAGCAGCAGACTTTTAATTTTGGAGAGAGCAGTGGCCAAGAAATCTTCCAGTAAAAAAACAAAGCAGAGCGACAGTACTGTTGTTCGCATCAAAGCAAGTGACTCCGCTCCGAAAAAAGGCGAGGTAAAAACCAACGCGAGCGAGCCAAAAGTCGTTAAAGCAGAGGCTACCGAACCGAAAGTAAGGAAAAAGCGCAGCGCAAAAGGTATCTTGAGACCATTTGCTGCCATCGGTGCTTATTTCAAAGGTGCATGGGTTGAATTACGTCAGGTCCGCTGGCCAACCCGCCGCGCAACATGGGGTCTGACCGGAGCCGTATTGGTGTACAGTGCATTTTTCGTTGTTCTCGTCCTACTGTTGGACGCGGGATTTAAATATTTGTTCGAATTGATATTAGGTAAATAAAAGGAATCATACATGGCAAAAAATCGATATGACAGCACCCGTCAATGGTACGCTATTCATACCTACAGCGGTTACGAAGAAAAGGTAGCTGACAGCATTCGTCAGCGTATCCAGGCCGTTGATATGGCCGACAAGATTTTCGACGTCATGGTACCAAAGGAAAAGCAAATCCAGATCAAAAACGGCAAACGTAAAGTCGTTGAGACTAAAATTTTCCAAGGCTACGTACTCGTTGAAATGAAACTAACCGACGAAACATGGTACATCGTGCGTAACACGCCAGGTGTCACCGGCTTTGTCGGCAGCGGTACCGAACCAACACCTGTGTCTGACGCCGAAATCGGCAAGATCAAAAAGCGTATGGGCGTTGAAGATCCAAAACACCACATCGACTTCTCAGAGGGCGAAGTGGTCAGCATCACCGATGGTCCATTCAAAGGTTTCGATGGTGCAATCAGCGAAATCGACACTCAAAAAGGCAAAATCCGTGTTATGGTTAGCATGTTCGGCCGCGATACGCCTGTCGAGCTGGACGCGCTCCAGGTCAAAAAAGTTTAGCAATCACAGAAGTCCGGTCATCCGGACTTCTTTTTTATAAGGAAAAATAATGATCAGTCCCGACCACATACACGTTCAAGCTCACATACCTCACGAAGATGGTAGTCGATTCGTCGTCGACACAGAGGGCAACCGTCCTACAATGCGTTTTGACCATGCCGAACATGGCACCTATGAAGGCACCCTGCATGCAATAGTAAAAGATGTTACCGACAGTGCCGACTACGGCAAAATCGATCGTCGCGATCCTAAGCTTGAGCGGCAGCAAAATCATATCGTCTACCGGACACAGACTATTGGCGGCAACGCTCTCCGCTCGACAGCATATCGCTGGAGCGCATAAAGCACATCTTCAAAGTAACTACCTAGTGCAATATACTAGATAATATTGTATAATAACCCTCACTCCCGGCCCGGAGAGGAATCTATGAAAACTGTTTTTCATATCTTAGGAGTTGCACTCGTATTCGTTGGAGGCACTGTCCTCCTAAAAAGGCTCGATGAGTGGACAAAAGCCGAACCGCAGGTTCACGACAAAGAGTAATTGGCGGTTCTACCGCTTTCACCGTTATACCCCAGGGCCGGGAGTATAACTACAGAACAACTATGCCATATTCTCCCAACAAATCATTCGCCTATCCGCAACCCTATAATCCAAAGCAGTCTTTGGAACTTTACATTATAAGTGAGCTTCAAGATGCCCCGGCTGAAATTACACAAAGGAGAGATCTATTTACTGCATCTTCGCGCACACTCTTAACTCACTATTCTGAATCTCATTTAGGACAGTGGCACACTGAGCAAACACCACGATACCCCAAATTTCACAAAGATATGCCAGACTCAGTCGTTCCCGATGTCTTTCGAAATCAGCCTCAGAAGTTTGGCCGTGAGTGGCTAAAAAATTTTGTAGCAATCGGTCATTTAAACGGTATACACGAAGATAATCCAAGCACAACAGAAACACGATTTCCTATGTTTGATACGAGCGACATCCACGAGCCCAGCGACACGCAGGCGAGCGATCTCCATCCTATAGGCTATATGATCCGAACTTCTGTCATGCTCGATGAAACCCTCGCGAGAGGCGAGCACTCTCCTTACACTCTTTCGCCTTACGCAACCTACCTCACCCGAAGTGCCATGGCGCTCCACGACATTGGTGAAAATGAACATCCTGGCGTCATCGTTGAAACAGGCGAGACGGTAGGAGATATTGCAGCAACGACAGGAAAAACAGCCGCAGATAGAGCGCAAGAGCGAAAAATACTAGAAAGTATCCTGGCGGAAGAATTCGCAGACTATTTTGATCCGGAGATGAGAGAAATTATATCAGCGCTGGTTGGCCATCGCACTCATGGGCTAGGAAGCGAGTATACAAACGCTCATTCAATCCAAGAAATTGCACACAATCTTAACTCTGCCCGCACCGGTATATTCGCGGCAAATCTAGCAGTATTTTGCGCCAATGTTCTTGCTCGCAACAATGACGATGACGATCAAGGAATTTATCTCATTGGCCATTCAATGGCCATGGCAGAACAACATGTCAAAGTACTATCGAAGAAGTTTGAAGAAGTCAGAGAAGAAACACCAAAACTTTGTGATTACTTCAACGATGTAATCATTGGTGATGCTATGGCTCTGCTTGCTCAAAAGGCACATGCACTTGACCAGCATGAATCATTTGTGCGATGGCGCACATCAGAACCCATGGTGGCACATTATGGTGAATATCAACCTACCGCGTAGGATTCCGCTTGAAAATTTGCCTCTGATCTGTTATATTAATCAAGTTACGCACTAAATATTACGCTTCAATTTATATTTAGTACAAGGAAAAATTATGGCAAAACAAGTAATCGGTAATCTAAAACTGCGTATTCCTGCTGGTCGCGCGACCGCAGGTCCTCCAGTTGGCTCAACCTTGGGTCAATGGGGCTTGAATATGATGGATTTTATCAATCCGTTCAACGACGCAACCAAAGGTGATATGGGTAAAGACGTTATCGTCCACATCAAAGTATACGAAGATCGTACGTTTGAATGGAAAAGTCTCGGCCAGCCAGTTGACGATGCAATTCGTGAAAAAATTGGCATCAAAAAGGGCAGTGGCAAACCACATGTCGAAAAGGTTGGCAAGATCACTCGTGCGCAGCTCGAAGAAATCGCTAACAGCAAGATGGAACAGCTAAACGCTATCGATCTCGACGGCGCAGTTAAAACCATCGCCGGCACCGCCCGCAGCATGGGCGTCGAAGTCGTCGACTAATCACACAGACCTTTCAAAAAAGCGGACCTCATGGTTCGCTTTTTTGTTTGATATATTGCATTCATACAAAAACAGGCGTATGATATCCCGCAAAGAGGAGAAGTGCATGGCTGAAATAAATGATTCGTTCTTTGAAAACCTTGAACAGCAATTTAGCAGTGGGCCTCTGGGCAGAAAGCCAATCCCCCTTACTGATTTTAGTCCAATTCACGGCGTTATGCAGTATGCGCACGAATTACAAGGTGACCTACGCAAATTTAATCTTTCCAGCGAGGGAACCAAGGAACTAGGCAGGGCTGCAGCATACATACTAGACGAACGCTTACGTACGCTTAAACCCGAAGAGATGTCCCTTTCGTTTGTTGCACTAAAATCTCTCGCAATTCTCGAAGTTAAGGCCGAAAACGACATTACAATGTTTGACTTTGATGGCATTCATATCATCAATGGCACACCTAAAGAGTTTATCTATGGCAAAGTGTACGACCGTCCAACATTGTCATTAACTTTTGAAAATTCTGAATTTCTAAGTAAGGTTCCGCTTGCTGAGGAACATCCAGATATCCCCTCGGATTTTCTTGCAATCCCCGTTTATAGTTTGAGGCTCGATAAATAATCTTAGAAATGATCGCGGATGTGAGAATAGCTATAGTCCCACGTCGCATTGGCTTTTTTGTGTGGATTGAACATATGCTGCGGGTCAAAGATGTTTTTCGTATCACGAAATAGCTGCACCATTTCTTTGCCATACATCTGTTCTAGCCAGGGGCCTCGGACCAAACCGTCGTTATGCTCACCGGATAGGCTACCTTTGTATTTCAGCACCAGGTTATTAACCTCTTTCATGGCAGGCATGATTTTTTGACGGTCACGCTTGTCTTCGAGTTTCATCAGCGGAATAATATGGAAGTTGCCATCGCCCATATGGCCAGCGATCGTTGCGAATAGTTTGTATTTTTTAATAATTTTGCGAATACGTGGCAAAAACTCCGGCAGATATTCAGGGTTCACGATCATGTCGTCGATAAACGGTGCTGTGTGCTTATCGTGGACCTTACTACGGAGTAATTGGAAGCTCTGCCGACGCATAACCCAAAACTTCTCACTAGAGCCCTCTGTCGGTAGTTCCTCGAACCCATTTATTTCATAACGAGCACGCATATGGCCCAAGTCTCTGTGGAGTGCTTTTACTTTGTCACGGACCTCTTGTTCGGTTTCGCCATTGAATTCAATCATCAAGATCAGTTTAGGTATACCTCGGAGTAACTGAAACCCATCTGGGATCAGGCCAAATAATAGTTTGATGAAGCGTACAGGACCCAACAACCGAAGGAAGCTCGGCATAAATCGAATACTCAACCAAAGTGTCTGATCGTCAAACCCTTCAAACGTTGCTGGCTTATGGGTAAGTACTTTTGGTATCAGTTCACCCAAAGCATCAATATCGTGCATAAAAAGCACCAGCAGACCGGAATGATCGCGGCGTGGCACTAGTTGCATCGTCGCCTCAGTCACAAATCCAAGCGTTCCTTGCGCGCCAATAATTACTTGGGTCAGATCAAATATGCCGGTTTCGCGGTCCCATACGTCCCACAATCGATAACCGGTTGAGTTTTTGCTAACCTTTGGTTTGGCAGCTTTAATCTGATCGTAATTTTTGTCGATCAGTTCAAACAGTTCACGATAGA
>JALQVV010000031.1 GCA_023260255.1 Candidatus Saccharimonadia bacterium | reverse complement strand
GTGTCGACGGGGTCAGGTCGGCAGACGGAAGGTTGGTGGACTGGCTCTCGCGCTTGTCGACGATGAAGTTGGCGTAAACGTGTGCTTCTACATGATGTATTGGATACAACGGTTTGTTGTGAATGAGCGCAAGTGTGCGAGCGGCGAGGGTACCCACAAGCAAACTACCGATCAGGCCTGGCGCATAGGTGACAGCAATGGCATCAATGTCATCCCAGGTGCAGCCAGCATCAGCAAGTGCTTGGTTGATAACCGGGTTAATCACCTCGATATGACTGCGCGCCGCTACCTCTGGCACGACGCCACCATACTGCGCATGAATATCGATCTGTGTCTGCACGACATTACTCAGCAGCTTGCGGCCGTCTTCGACAACCGCAGCCGCTGTTTCATCGCAACTGCTTTCGATTCCTAAAACTCTCATTTCTACCACTGTAGCATGCTACACTGGATGCATGAAACAGCGACTCGTGAAAGGTGTGCGCAAGGTATTGCCAAAGAGCACAGTGCGAAGGCTAGAGGAAGGGTATCGTAAGAACCGCGTGCGGTTGGTGCGAGCCCGGTACGGTAACCCGGCGAAGGGCCTGAAAGTCATTGCCGTCACAGGGACGAACGGCAAAACGACAACATTGAACTTTATCAATGAGATCTTGAAAGAAGCAGGGTATAAAACCGCTATGTTCACGACTGCCGTGATCGAGGTTGCAGGTAATCGCAAAATCAATGATTTGAACGCGACCGTTCCAACAACCGATCAGATTACGCGTTTTTTCCGTGATGCCAAACGTGCCAAAGTTGACTACACATTACTTGAGGTGACCAGTCACGCGCTCGATCAGCACAAACTCGACGGTGTACCCGTCATGGCGGCTGTCATGACCAATCTCACGCAGGACCACCTGGACTATCACAAGACAATGGACGCCTATGCGGCCGCCAAAGCAAAATTATTTGTGGGCGAACCGGAATTTATCGTACTGAACCGCGACGACGAATGGTTTGAGTATTTTGACCAGTACGCGGCCGGCGCGCAAAAGATTACTTACGGCAAGCACGATGAGGCCGAGGCTAAAATTGAATACACCAAACTGTACCGCAAAGGCAGCGAGGCAACGGTCGTTATCGATCATCAGACAAAACTCGATCTTGCGACGGCACTGCCGGGTGAGTTCAATATCTACAATATGGTGGCCGCCGCCGCCGCCGCATATTTGTTGGGCGTCAAACTAGATGACATTATTGAGGGCGTTGCCAATTTGGAGGGCGTGCCAGGACGGTTTGAACGGGTTGTCGAGGGGTTGGAGTACGATGTGATTGTCGACTATGCGCATACGCCAGATGCTTTGGAAAAATTCCTCACCGCAGCCAAAGAGATCGCCAAAAACCGTGTAATTTTGGTATTCGGTGCAACCGGTGACCGCGACAAAGGCAAACGTCCAATCATGGGCGAAATCGCCTCGCGCCTAGCTGACCGGGTATTTTTGACCGACGAAGAGAGTTACAACGAAGATCCCGATGCGATTCGTGCCGAAATCATGCAGGGCATCGAAGCAGCCAAAGGCACCGCCAAAACAACAGAAATCGCCGATCGCCGCGAAGCGATCAAAAAGGCGCTGAGTGTTGCTAAAAAAGGCGACATTGTGCTGATTACCGGTATGGGCCACGAAAAGTTTCGTGTTGAAAACGGCAAAAAAATCCCCTGGAACGACGCAGAGGTCGTCAGGGAATTATTGGATAAAGATAAATAAACTTGGTAGGGGCACCACCTCCCGAGTGAGAGGTGGTGCCGTGAACGGGTGGTGTCAGATGGTCGCCCAGCAGGTGGAGTCGAACTCCTTGACGAAGCTGTTGATACCGTCGGTGTCTTGGTCATAGCGGAATCCCTTGCGCTCCAGCGGGCCGGCGTTGACCTTGACGTCGTTGGTGCCATCGGTGACGTGGATGTTTACCATCGGTGCGTAAATGAACACACCGTAGTGGCCGAAAATCTGACTGGCATATTCCTTGGTGAGAACTACGGTGCAGATCTCACCGTACCGAGCGACGGCGTCGGCCTGCTTCTGCTGTAGTACCTCTTCTTTTGGAATCTTGAGATCCATCCGGACGCCGTCCAATCCATGTACGGAGGGGGCGAATGACTGGTCAGTCAGCCAAGTCGACGGGTTGTCGCTGACGTAGGGGATTGCAGCTTCGCCGGTCGGCTGGGCTGCTTCAGTCGTCTCTCCGCAAGCGGAGAGACCAAGGGCGGCGGAAGTGGCAATGGCTACTCCCGCGAAACGAACCACCAAATTGGGAATGTTCACCCTATTATTTTAACATAAATTCAATAAAATATCAATACCAAGATTCGTGACGTGTTCGCCACCACAGACTCTTCGCCGCGCGTTCGCCAACCTGTGTCCACCACTTGTATTGCAGCGGTTTGACCACCACATCATAGGCACCGACATAATCAGTCACGTGCTTGTTGAAGCTCGTTTTGAACCGCCCGATACCGTAGTGTGGATGCGTTTCGTCATCAATTCGATCGCTTGGTGGCGCGCCGCATAGATCATGAAGTAACGACCCCTGTTCTTTGGCCCATTCGATCACATGCCACTGCAGTAGGTGAGTTACGCCGTATGCACCGTCAACACGCCTACTCGCACCGTCTTTGTAGGTGCTTTTTTGGCCAAATGTAATGGCGAATGCCCCGGCAACGACCTTGCCATCAAATGAGGCAAAGAATAATTGTCCTAGCCCTGCAGCCGTGTAGCGCTGCCAAAATGCACGGTAGTAATCGTACGAACGCAGGCTACTACTAAATCCCTGGTGTATGGCCGTATCGGCCAGCAGATCGTAGAAGATCTTGCAGTTTTCGTCGGTTGTTTCCACGCGCTTAACCGTCACACCATCACGTTCGGCACGGTGAATTGCATGGCGGCCTTTTTGGTTCAGATTCGCCATGATCGTATCGAGGCTAGGCGATAGATCAATGAGTACAGTCGAAGCATTTGGTTGGATCGGAGGAACAGCAATCAATTCGAGCTCTTTAAGGGCCAGGAGCGCACTGTCTGTTTTTTCTAGCTCAGGCTCAACCTTGATGGCAAATGCGCCGTTTTTGACGGCAAACTTTTGTAGGTCGCGTAACATATCACCAAGCTGCACGACACTTTTTACGCCCGGTCCCTTTGGCGCGTACCATAGTTTGCCAAGGCCAAATACTGATTTTTCGAGTACCGTGAGTGCAATGTCACCCGCCACAATATACCGTGGCGTCCATCCGCCCAGCTTTTTCTGTTCGGCAAATTCGGCACCTTGAAACACGTTTCCACCATCTGGGTTAGCGAGAATTCGATTATTCCAGTCAGCAATCTCAGCATCGGTTGCAAAGCGTATGTCCATATCTTTCTACTATAGCATCGCAGGGGCAGACAATTTATACTGGTGGCATATGGGAATTACTTTTTCGACCAATGATATTCGCGGCCGGGCCGATGACACACTGACAACTGAACATGCATGGAACGTTGGCAAAGCCGCGGCCGAATGGCTGCCAGAGCAGGGTAGTATTGTCGTTGTCCGTAGTGCTGACGCAAATGAATCAACCGTTCATGCACTGATTGAGGGATTGCTGCTACAAGGGCGGAATGTGATCGATGGGGGTCAGGGTGATCAGCAAGCCGTCGTCACTGCTATCGGCGATAAACAAGCGGCCGGTGGCGTGCTGATAACGCACGACCAACTGCAGAATATCGAAATTATCACACTCTTTGATGCTTTAGGCTCAACTGTGACTGCCGAAACAGGCTTGGCCGAGATCGATCAGCTAGTTGATGCGGGTAATTTTATACCAGCAACCGAAAAGGGCAGTATCATTCAGCATTAGGGTTGAGGTGTCTGGTCCTCGGGAGTGTCGCTGAGATCACCGTCGAGCACAAGATACTCGTCACCACTGGTTGAATGGAGGTTACGGATTGTCGCTTCGGTGCCCTGGGGTAGGATAATGCCACGTGTAAGAAAAGCCCCCTCGCCTGATGTCTCCGCGACACGAAAAGTGATAGGGTAGTCAGTCACTGCTTCGCCATCTCGTCGTGTGCCAGTGACGATCAGAGCCGTCTCGGCATTGACTGCGGCTAATGAACCAAGCTCTCTCTTAAGCTGTTCGACATTGTCGGTCCGGACATAGTATTCGCGGTATTCGTGGCTCATAGGACGTGGGTTCATTTTATCGCCCTATCCTTTCCCGCGCAAAAGTACCCTTGCGCTGAGACGCTCGGCGCAGTTCCTGTTCAATCTGTGGAACAACGCGGGCGATTGCTGCTTGGTTTGGTTGCCATGGACTATTCATGTCGAAGTCTTCACTTGTAAATCCAGAGTAAAGCGTAATTTCATGAGGTCTGAGCTGGCCACCTTTTTGTTTGTAAAGTTGCTGCTTTAGTTTGGCATATTCAACACCTTTTTGAGATGATTTGACATCGATGGAAACAATGACACCGTTTGGACAACGCACTCTTATGTCCGTACCGTGTTTGTCTAGTATAGTTTCTTCCTCTTCACTGCTTGCCTCGACCAGCTCATACCCTTCGGGCAAGTAAAATAGAGCTGCTTTGAATGCCTGTTCATGCTTAATGCCGTACAGTGTTTCATGTGTTTGATCCACGATTGCATTGACAGCATCGGCACCATATCCATAGCGGAGCGTCGCTGACTTGATAAGGTTGGTGACGATTTTTGGCTGGATTGACGGGTTTGTTTCAATAATCTCTCGAAGTGCATGGTTGAACTCAATCATGTGAATGGCAGCATGATAATCTTTTGTTTCGAGTTCATCACGGTGTTCGAGCGCATGTATTGCACCTATCGTGTTGGGTACCACGGCGAGGATACTGGCATACATCTTTGTCTCTGGATCGCGACGAGCATCGATTGAATCAGCAAATGCCCCCGCAAAATCGGCAAACTGGTGACGACCCCGTGGATCATGCATGCTTAAGTTGCTGCGGACTGATGTATCGCTATGCTCCATACGGAAGTTCTTAATAGACTGCTGCGTTGTGCCAAAAGCAATCAAGTGCCGCTCTAGCTCTCTGGCCGGGTTCAGTTCTTTTCTGTTGATTCGCTCGTAAGGTGCCATGTTTATGTTGAGAATTTATAGATTGAATATACTATAAATTTGTCAAAAAGTCAATATATACGTAAGAGGAATAAATGTTGGCACTCGGGCCTTGCAAGTGCTAATTTTTTTGTCTACAATGGATCCGTAGAATAAGAAACACGGAGGAGCAAAAATTATGAGTAGTCCTATTAAACCGCTTGCTGACCGTGTGGTTGCCGTCCGCGAAGAGGCGAAAACCCAGACTGCGAGTGGTATTTACCTGCCTGATACGGCTAAAGAAAAACCTGCCTATGCAGTTGTCGAAGCTGTTGGCCCTGATGTAAAGGGTATTAAAAAGGGCGATCGAGTGATCTTTAAAGAGTACTCAACAACCGAACTTAAGATTGATGGCAAAGAATATTTGATTGTGAAAGAAGAAGACGTCCTCGCGACGGTTTAGGAGGATTTTACTGATGGCAAAAAAAGTATTCTATGATGATGACGCTCGCGAGCGCGTACTCGCCGGTGCAAAGGCACTCTACGATGCAGTGAAGGTAACTTACGGTCCAAAAGGCCGCAATGTCGTCATTGCCAAAGGCTATGGTGGCCCAACGGTGACCCACGATGGCGTCACTGTTGCCGAAGCGGTCGATCTACCTGAAGACGATTACGAAACTTTGGGTTATAAAGTTGGTGCCGAATTGATCAAACAAGCTGCCAGCAAGCTGAACAAGGTTGCTGGTGACGGTACAACCACGGTGACGGTCTTGACCTACAATATCCTTAAAGAAGCCAATCGTCTGATCGCCGCCGGCCACAACCCTATGGAACTGCGAAAAGGTATCGAAGCTGCGGCTGCCGATATCATCAAGCAGCTGGATAAACTGGCCGAAAGTATCGAGGGCAAAACCGACCGTGTAGCGGAAGTCGCAACTATTAGTGCCGGTGACGAGCAGATTGGTAAATTGATTGCCGGTGTGATCGAAAAGGTTGGTAAAGATGGTGTGGTCACTGTCGAAGCCGGCCAGGGGCTGGAACTTGAGGCAGAAGTCGTCGAAGGCTTTAGCCTGGACAAGGGCTGGTCGTCACCATTCTTTGTCACCGATGCCGCTCGCCAAGAGGCAGTGTACGAAAAACCAGCAATTGTCATCACTGACAAAAAGATTTCCAGTGTGTCTGAATTCCTGCCACTGATCGAAAAATTAGCCCAGGCTGGCAAAAAAGACGTCGTGCTGATCGCCGATGAAGTTGAAGGCGAAGCACTGAGCGTGCTGATCCTGAACAAACTAAAGGGTGTGCTGAACACCGTCGCCGTCAAGGCGCCTGCATTTGGCGACCGTCGCAAAGAAATCCTGCAGGACATTGCCATCCTGACTGGTGGCCAAGTGATCAGCGAAGACCAAGGCTTGACGTTTGAAAACGTCGAACTCGATGTGATTGGCACGGCCCGCAAAGTGATTGTTGGCAAAGACGCGACGACGATTATCGAAGGCGCCGGCAAACAAGCCGATGTTGATGCGCGGATTACGCAAATTGTTGCTCAGGCAGACAATGCCAGCAGTGAATACGACAAAGAACAGTACGAAAAGCGTGCGGCAGCGCTGCGCGGCAAAGTTGCTGTTATTAAAGTTGGTGGCGCAACCGAAACCGAAATCGACGAAAAGAAATTCCGTGTCGATGATGCTGTGGCAGCGACCAAGGCTGCACTCGCCGAAGGTATCGTTGCCGGTGGTGGCGTTACCCTCGTCAATCTGGCTGCAACTATTGAAACCGATGGTTCCGACAGCGTTGCTGCCGGTCGTCAGATCCTAAAAGCAGCGCTACGCGTACCATTTACGCTGATCACTGCCAACGCTGGCCTGAATAGCGAAGCGCTGCTAGCGCAGGTAGAAGCAGCCAAACCAGGCTTTGGTGTTGATGTGAACGAACCAAATGGCAAGTTGGTTGATGTCAAAAAAGCTGGGTTATGAGTTTTTGTTGACTGTTGATGAACATGGAGTAAATCAACCGAAAAAAATGCATATTAATGATTTAATCGCAAATGGT
>JALQVV010000076.1 GCA_023260255.1 Candidatus Saccharimonadia bacterium | reverse complement strand
CGTTGCCGCCGGTGCTGCTATGCTTGGGTGGGCACTTGTTGATTACATCCGCCACCGCAAAGTTACATCGCTCGGTGCCGTGAGTGGTGCCGTCGCTGGTCTGGTCGCTATTACGCCAGCCGCTGGATTTGTCAGTCCTCTGTCAGCTATCATCATCGGGCTTCTCGCAGGTGTTATTTGCGCCTACGCAGTCGGGCTCAAACTCAAGTTCGGCTACGACGACGCGCTAGACGTCGTTGGCGTACACGCCGTTGGTGGTATTGTCGGTGCACTGCTCATCGGATTCCTCGCCGAAAAAGCAGTCAATCCTGCCGGTGCCGACGGATTTTTCTACGGTGGGGGACTGACCCTCCTTGGCCACCAAGCTGTTGCGGTAGGAGCAGCGGTGGCCTTCGCCTTTGTCGCAAGCTGGATACTGCTCAAATTAATTGATATGACAATCGGCCTGCGCGTCAGTCCGGATCAAGAAGTCATGGGACTTGACAAAGGTCTGCACGAAGAAGACGGCTATGTCTTTGCTGAACCTGCTCCTGTCAAAGAAAAGGTCGCTGTAGTCGCACCAAAGTCAAAGCGAAAAAGGTAGTATTTCATCATGAACACCACACCACTCAAAAATTTCCTCGAGCTCACCTATGAAGAGCTCGAGGAAATGAACACCAAAGCGCGATCGATTACTGATCCAGCCAAAGCTGAAGCGGCACATATCAAGTACCTTTCAGGTGAAGCGCGGATCAAAGCAGTCACTGTCTGTTTTTCAGATATCGAGGGAAGATTGCATATGCTGGACTATAACAAGCAGTTTTTCCTTGATTCTCTGAACAATCTTACTTTTGATGGTTCATCGATCCGTGGCTTTTCTGAACTCCACGAATCTGACCTGCGCCTGGTCGTTGATTGGACAAGTATTACGTTTCTGCCTTCCGATATCTTTGGGCCTGGTAAGGTACTTGTATTTGCCAATATTTGCGGCCGCGATCTGATACCCTATGAATCAGACTTCCGTGGGCGCTTGCAAGCATATACGCACGACATCAAAAAATCCAAGGGCCTCGAAGCATTTATGGCACCTGAAATCGAAGGATTTTTAATGGCTGGCGTTGATGCAGAACAATCATTCGACAAAAAGGTTGGCTTTACGCTAGTCAGCACCGGTGGTTATTACCACTCATTGCCACTTGATGATCTGCGTATCTTTATCGATCGCACCGCCGAAGCAATTGGGGCCATGGGATTCAAAAACGAAAAAGACCATGCAGAAGTTGCACCATCACAATTTGAAATTAATTTCAGCTACACAGATGTCGTCCGTGCTTGTGATCAAATCCTGCTATACAAACTAGTTTGCCGCCAGGTCGCTGAACAGCTCGGTATGACCGCAACATTCTTGCCCAAGCCACAGCAGAATATTAACGGCTGCGGTATGCATACAAACATATCGCTCGCCAAAAATGGCAAAAATATATTCCATGACAAAAATGGCGAAGAAGGGCTGTCAAAGGTTGGCTGGGAATTCATCAACAAGATTCTCAACCGCGCACCCGAACTCTGCTTGCTCATCAACAGCAGCGTTAATGCATATCGTCGACTAGACCCAAATTTTGAGGCACCAAATCAGATCAAAGTTTCAGCAAATGACCGCGGGTCAATGATTCGCATACCACTTGCAAACGAACGGACTGCGCGTATTGAGGTACGATCGGTCGCTCCAGATTCAAACCCGTACCTTGCACTGTTTGGTCTGCTTAAGACTGGCATTGACGACGCCCTACCAAAGGACGATAAGTCTGACAAACGTCCACGGCTTCGTTTCCTGCCAGGCACTATCAATGACTCGATTCGCTTGTTCAAAGCGAGTGACTACATGACAGAGCTACTCGGCGAGAGCGCCAAAGGCAAATATGTCGATTGGAAAGTCGAAGTCGCACACCGTAACCCGCGCGAACTAGGAACATCAGTCAAAGATGCCGAGGTACTCTACCACCACGAAGTCACGAACCAGTATCTCTGGAATCAGTTCTAACCGCTTACTCTTGCATAAACCGTCAAAAGAAAAGAAAATACGCCTATGAGTGAGCGTGAGCAAATATTGACAAACATCTATAGGGCGATGGATGGAGTTGAGATGCTCCAGAATTTCTCTCTCTTACGATTTTGCCTCGACATAGAAGAAGATATACAGCGCATTCCGAATAAAGGACCCTGGATTGCCGAAAAAGAGGCGGTTTTGAATGAAACGTTCTGGCAAGGCTTGCCAGGCCAAAATGCAATTGTCAGTGGCAATGTGTTCGTCGTTTCAAAGAATAAAGAGGAAGAAGCCCGCAAGAGGGGGAGTGGGCCAGCCTACATCGGCTTTGAACGTTTGTCAGAAAAATCACTTATTATAGATCGATTGGTCGTAGCACAAATTAATAGTAAATTTCGTGTTTGCGTTCGATTCGCGCCATCCGCACACGAGACAGCAATAGGTTCTCGCGTCATACCAGTCAATGACTTCAAGCAATTTGACCTGATCGATCAAATAGTCATTGACCCCTTAATGCTGCCAGATGAACTAGAAGACCTAGGCCACACCGTATCACACAAGCTAAGCGCTACTGCCATTACGGAGCTCGACGAGTTTGATAAGAGTATTGCCATACTGGAAACTACTGATATAATGACCGATCGCTTAAGGCCCTTATTATCGCAACGCACATTTTTACTCTTGAGCACGCCCCACTACTACAGCCAGCAGTACATCGGCAAAAATCAACCCGAAATATCAGCAGTAACGTTTATCGGGCATTCCGATAACGAAAAGCAGCCTCCTCAAGTTGCTTCTGGCAATATATTCAGTGTCGCCGTTGCCCGCGTCGTCGAGCCACCATGTGACTACACTGGATTTCTTATCCTTCACGATAATATAAGCAACACGACAAGCGCCGTTCCTATCAATGAGAGACTACAGGTGCTTCATCCATCTGCCGAAGCTGAAGTGCCTCGATAAAGTAGTTCGAACTACTGTTTACCGTTAATGTCGTGGCCACCGAATTTGTTGCGCATAGCGGCAAGTAGTTTAGTCGAAAAGTCGACTTGTCCTTGCTGCGATGCCAGGCGAACGTCAAATGACGCCTGGATAGCAGGCATTGGAATCCCCAAATCTTTGGCGGTTTCCAGTGTCCACCGCGCTTCGCCAGATTCAGCTACGACACCACTAATACCATCAAGATTCGGGTTTTCGTGGAGCGCCTGACGCGTCAGATCGTTGAGCCAGCTCGTCACCACGCTTGATTGCTGCCAGACATCACCAGCAGCTGCCAGATCAAGCTCAGGGTAGGGGCCTTCTTTTAGTACACGGTAGCCTTCGGCCAGGCTTTGCATCATGCCATATTCAATCGCATTATGGACCATTTTGACAAAATGCCCCGTACCGTTGGTGCCAAAGTATGCGTGTCCACCGCGCGGCTGTGCCAGTGTATCCAGCACGGGAATGATCGTTTCGTACGCTGATTTGTCGCCACCAACCATCATTGAAAAGCCGTTTTCGAGCCCCCACACACCACCACTCGTGCCAATGTCGAGCAGCATACCGCCTGCAGCGGTGACCTTTTCAGCCCTGGCCGCATCGCCACGATAGTCACTATTACCGCCGTCGATGATAACACTGCCTTTGGGCAAAATCTGCAGCCACTCGTCGATTTTGCTATCGATCACGTCAGCAGGTAACATGATCCACAGAACGACCGGGTCGCCTTCGAACGCATCAATCACGTCTTGGTCAGCATAGGCCGGAATTGCACCATAGGCTTTGGCTTCATCAACCTTTTCGGCGCTGCGGTTGTGCGCCACCACCGTATGTCCATTGTCGTGCAATTTGCGCGCAATTTGTCCGCCCATGCGCCCCAGGCCAGAAATAGCTATTTTCATGTTTCCTCCAGATTACTACATCTATTATAGCAAGTCCATTTCTGTAGTGACTATTGTATTTTATTAAATTATATTTTATTATATTAATGACTCATTTTAGCCGCCTACACAACAAGGAGACCAATGCGTCCTTCCACATCTACTCGCCAAGTCCCGACGGGTTTCGTTAAGCGAGCACTGCTGTATCTATCAGACCACATGATGGTCCTCGCGGTTCTTTACGTAGCGAGCCTGCTACTTGGTGGACTGCTCTTTGTTTGGATAGAGCCTGGTTACACCTCCAAGGATCTGCTCGACGGTGTTTACTGGTCTGATACGGTCGCTATGACGGTCGGCTTCGGAGATATCTCGCCGAAGTCGACGTGGGGGAAGGTGTTCTACATCTTCTACAGCAAAGTATGGGTATGGGGACTCACCCCACTCATCATTGCAAAGATCGTGACCGTCATCATGTTCGCTAAGGGCTCTTTTACCCACAACGAACAAGAATGGCTGTTCGCCAGCATCGAAAACATCTGTAAGCACCTGGGCCTGCCCGTATACCGCCAACCCCATGACTTCATGGAGCACGAAGAATGGGAGCTCACAACAACCAAAGGAGTTGAAGCGTAGACAGAGAG
>JALQVV010000114.1 GCA_023260255.1 Candidatus Saccharimonadia bacterium | reverse complement strand
GATATTTGACGAACGCTTGCTGTTCGGCAGTCATCATGTCACCATATTTATCGCAAATCTCTACGAGCATTGCAGTTGCATCTTCTGGATTTGCCATGCCTGCGACAATGGCTTCGCGAGGATAGCGATTCTGAAAACACTCTATAGCCTCTCGGGGTTCAACAGTATAGGCGATTGCTTCGAGATCGGTGGGAATATAAAATCTCTCAGTATCTGCATCGGATTCTACAGTAGAGCCCTGTGGGCGAATAGTATCACTCCAATCTTCTGGTGGTGAATAGGCAAACTCGCTTTTCATAGTGATACTCCCTGTAATTTTTGTATTAAAAATCCCGCTATCTTGTGGATGCGGGGGCTTCGAGCAGTAGAGTTGGTTGTGCTGGCGGTTTGCGTTGTTTTGAAAGATGTTTTTGCCATTTTCGATACCATCTATGCTATGTTAAAAATTTGTTCTGTCTCCAATGTAACACCGCATATGGTTCAAAGCAATACCTTTATACCGTTTATGAGTTATAAAAATGTAAGAATGCTTACAGTTTTTACAAATCACCTCTGTTATCAAGCAAAATAGTGTATAATGCTCCTAAGTATGGCAACACTCCAGGACTATAGAGATGAACGACTACGAAAACTCGCAGAACTGCGTGCATTAGGCGTTGATCCATATCCTGCTCGAGCAGATCGGACCCATATGACAAGCGACATTGTCGGTCGATTTGATGAGCTGCAGGGGCAGACCGTCACGGTGACTGGCCGGATTATGGGCATTCGCAAATTTGGCAAGCTCGCCTTTATTGTTCTGCGCGATCAGAGCGGGCAGGTCCAATTATTTTTGCATGCGCCTGATGTTGCCGAGACTGACGGCCCAAAGGGTATCATTGGCATGAAACAACTGCCGCTGCTTGATAGCGGCGACTTTGTTGAAGCAACAGGTGAGGTGATTAAAACCCAGACTGGTGAAGTGTCGGTCGGGGTAACAACCCTCCGCCTACTTACCAAAAGCTTGCGACCACTCCCGGCGGAACTGACGGATAAGGAACAACGCCTGCGTCGCCGTTACGTTGATATGGCGGTCAATCAGGATGTGCGTGAGCGTTTTGTACGCCGTAGCCATTTTTGGAAAGCAACACGAGACTTTCTGGTGGAACGTGGATTTGTTGAAATCAACAACCCAGTACTTGAGGCAACGGCGGGTGGTGCCGACGCCAACCCGTTTGTCACACATATGGATGCGTTGGATCAGGACTTTTATCTGCGTATCAGTCATGAACTACCGCTCAAACGTTTGTTAGTCGCCGGGTATGAAAAAGTGTTTGATATAGGACCGCGTTTTCGCAACGAAAATTACAGCGAGGAACATTTGCCCGAACATGTTGCTATGGAATGGTATTGGGCCTATGCCGATTGGGAAATGGGCATGGAGCTGACCGAACAAATGATCCGATACATTGTGGACCAAACGTGGGGTACGCGTCAGTTTACGCTGTCAGATGGCAAGCAGGTTGATTTTGGTAAGGATGATGAGCATTTTCCGCGGATAAGTTTTGTTGAAGTGCTGAAAAACGAATATAGTATCGATGTATTTGAATCATCAATGGAAGACATTGCCGCGAAACTGAAAGAGAATGGCCTGGAGGTAGAGAAGAAAGATAATCGTCAGCGTAGCTTGGACAAACTATGGAAAAAATATCGTAAAACGATTGCCGGGCCAGTATTTTTGGTCGATATGCCAACATTTATGCAGCCACTCGCCAAAGTGCAGCCAGGTAATCCAAAGCTGACTGAACAGTTTAATCTGGTATTTGGCGGCAGCGAGATGTGCAAAGCGTTTTCGGAACTAAACGATCCGATTGATCAGTACAATCGCTTTTTGGAGCAGCAAAAGCTGCGTGATGCAGGCGATGATGAAGCCCAAATGATGGATATTGATTATGTCGAAGCGCTGGAATATGCCATGCCGCCAGCCTGCGGCTTGGGCTTTTCGGAGCGCGTATTCTGGTCACTCGAAGGGGTGAGTGCCCGCGAAGGTGTATCATTCCCACAGCTCCGCCACGAGATCGACGAAACCACCAAATCAATCTACCCCGATATAAAACTCGGCTAGCGGGTTTTCGCGAAGGGGTCCGACTTGAGGTGCTATCATGTATACATGAAACGCACGCTTCAGGGTATGGTTGCTGGTATTTTGCTTCTTGTTGGCATGACAGGAGTCGCTGCAGCATCGCCCAATGATTTTCACTTTACATCATTTGATGCCGATTATTATCTTGGTTCAGATAGTGAGGGGCGTTCGACGCTCAGAACGGTGGAGAAACTGACAGCCGAGTTTCCGGATTATGATCAAAATCATGGTATTGAGCGGGCAATTCCACGGAGCTACGACGGCCATACAACAAGTCTTCATATTGAGTCTGTGACCGATAGTAGTGGCAACAAGCGTGATTATCATACCTATGAGAGCGGTGGTAATGAGGTACTGAGAATCGGTGATGCTGATACATATGTCCACGGTACTCAAACCTACGTTATTTCATACACGCAGCGGGATGTAACGAAATATTTTGCAGATACAAAAGACGATGAGTTTTACTGGGATATCAACGGCACTCAGTGGGCGCAGGCTTTTGGTAATGTAACAGCCCGGATTCATCTGTCGAATTCGATTACGCCAACATTTACCAAGAAAATCGCTTGCTACCAGGGGGCTGAAGGCTCGACCGAGCCATGCGAGATTGCAGCGAGTGGGAATGTGATAACAGCGCATGCAACAGAGCTCGGGCCATATGAAAACATGACGGTTGCCATTGGTTTTACGCTCGGGACATTTCGTGGCTATGAGCCATCATTTTGGGAGCGATTTCTTGGCGTGTGGCTTGTATCACTTGTCGTGACATCACTCATTGGTTTCATTGCCATTTTCTGGTTATCATTTCGGTATTATGCGGCGAGCAACCGGAAGAGCGAACTGCATCCTGTCCCTGTTGAATACATACCACCCAAAGGTATAAGTGTACTCGTGGCTGCTCAAATTGGAGATGATGCGCGTGCTGCTACGACGGCGCAGATTATCGATTTGGCGGTGAGGCACTACATAACAATCGCTCAGGTCAGCGAAAAAGGTATGTGGCGAAAAGCAGAATACGAGCTAGAAATTGTAAAACCACTCGATACTTTGCTTGCTGAGGAAAAAGAATTTGTGCAAACACTTTTTGGGTCCGAGGCGGTAGGCACAAAACTCCAGACAAAGACATTAAACAATAACTATGCGCTTTCACGCCACCTGAGTCAAAATACGATCAAACTTACGAAGGCGGTGAAGGGTGAGTATGGTTTACGTGATAAAGATCCGGCTGCATCAAAGGTGTTTTACCGAGCTTCCAAGCTGCTTTTTATCGCATCTATCCTGACTATTTCGCCTCTATTACTTATTGCAGCAATCGTTGCCGCCATCAGTGGCTATAGCTTGCGGCCACTCACTGATAAAGGGTTGGAGCTCCGAAGATATCTTGCAGGATTGAAACAATATATTGAGCTCGCGGAAAAAGACCGTATCAAAGCACTCCAAAGTCCTGAAGGTGCCGAAAAGACAGGCACGAAAATTAAAGATGGCAGTGATAAGAAAATCGTGAGACTCTACGAAAGGGTACTCCCGTATGCAGTGCTGTTCGGTCAGGAAAAACAATGGAATGAGCAACTGGCAATGCGGTATGAAAATGCCGATATGTCACCAGATTGGTACGTAGGCCATAGTGTGTTTAATGCAGCAGCATTTACGAGTGCGATGAATGATTTTAGTACGAGTATGAATAGCTACAGCACCGCAACGAGTTCATCATCGGGTGGTTCCAGCGGCGGTGGATCTTCCGGCGGCGGCGGAGGAGGTGGCGGCGGCGGAGGCTGGTAACTAAAACATCCTCGGTCTAGAGGGTGTTTTAGTGAGGTTATTATGAAGCTTCGGGTAAAGTCTCGGCGTATTGACCGAGGACAATATCGATGTTGTCCTGGACGATTTCCTGATAATCAGGCACGCGTTCGATGATCCATTCGGCTAGCTCTTCGTCGCTGGCGGTTTCTTGCATCGCTTCTAATGCTTCGGCATCGCCGCTGGTGAGTGAGCTAACAATTTCATCACCGATTAGTTCTTCGACCTTTTCGTTTAGCTCTTGCAATGTTGCGTCGAGATCAGTGGTGTCAGGATTAACGCCTAGGGAAACTAATGAATCTTTCGTAATGTAGTCTTGCATAGTTCTATTGTATCCTACTTACGCTTCGACGTGGATACCGTGAATTGATTCGTTCTGCGCGCGGACGTTTGCTTTGCCGGCTTCGTGAACTCCTTGAACATATGCTTTTGAGTTACGAGCATAGCGAGCAACGGCACGACCAATGCGACGGAAGAAGCCAGGTTTGCGGTGACGAGCGATTTCGCGACCTTCTTGTTCGGTTTTTTCTTGCTGGTCAGCTACTTTTTCTTGGATCTGCTCTTGGGTTGCGGCTTCGTTTTCGCGCTGGATACGAGCAATATTTTGAGCGCGTTCACGGATCTCGCGTTTGTGAGCAATGCGTTCCTCGGTACGAGTTTTGGCAGCCAGGAAGCGTTCTTTTACTTCGGTAAGTTTTTCTTTAGCTTTTTCAAGGACGATGCCGTCGTATTCGGTACTTTGAACTTTTTCGATGCCGCGCTTTACTTTTTCTTTTACGCTCGATGCTTGTTCACGAGCCATTTTTTTGTCCCATTCTGCATCGTCATGACGAGCTGTTGCCTGAAAAGCTGTTTCGCCCAGTTGGGTTTTGATAACAACTGGTTCGGCGACAGACTCAGGTGAAGATACAGGAATTTTTTCTGCTTTTGTATTTTCTAGATGATAGCGGAAGCGGGAAAGGATATCTTCGTGTAATGCTGATACGTCTTCGTGTTCTGCTCCTGGTTCAGTTGTTTCAGGGGCAGCAAACTGCGCCTCGAGGTTATTGATCTCTTGTAGTTGGTGAAGTTTTTCCCAGCTGGAAAGTTCATCATCGGTATCGAGAGGGGCAGGTTGAGCTTCGTTATAGTCGAACTCGAGCTGCTCGCCGCTATGATCGTCCAGAGGCGTTTCGTTGTTAAGTGGTGTGTGAGAAGGTGCTTCAATACTCATGGTGGTGGTTTTGATTTTTCTTTTTTAAATAACTATACTTTTACATTAGCATAACCTCTATAAAAAGTCAAGTACGAGGGAATGATACCTTTCAGATAAATGTCAGGTAATAGAGTTATAATAGGGGTCAAGGAGTAGATAAATGGCTGATAAAGATAAGGAACAGAAAGAAGCACCGGAAAAGCAGACGGAAGCCAAGGTGGTGACAAGTAGTCCACCGTGGCCAGTCATTACTATAGGTGTTTTTGCGACGGTCGTCGTACTGGCAATATTTGTTGTTATCTGGGTGGCGGTTGCAGCAGTTGTACATAACAGACAAAGCGAGGCTGTCGCCAATGAACCAGGTTGGCATATGGCAAGAGACAATGAGCGGTTCGGTTGGCATGGGCGCTCATCTGTGGGGCTGGGCGAGAGAGCCGCACAGGGTGTCGTGACAGCGATAAACGGCGACACGGTAACCGTGAGTGGTGGTGGCAAACAGACAACGGTAAAGAAAACGACGGACACAATTATTAGTGGCGACAAAAACGATATTGCCGTCAAAGATACGGTGATTATCTTTGGTACCCGGCAAGACGATGGGAGTATAACAGCAAAGCGTATTGTGGTGCGGAATGAAGATCCGGTTGAGGATATTCACTCGGTCGGCGATGATTGGATAACTGTTCCAAGTGTATAGAATAGTTGTTCAAAAATCCTAGTGTATTTATGGTAAGCCTGCTATCATAAACATAAGCAGGAGGGTTGAATGATCGAGGTACGTCATGTCAAAAAGACATACGGAAAAAAACAGAACAAATTCGTCGCATTGGACGATGTCAACTTTACTATTCCAGATGGCGCGAGCGTTGCAATTTTAGGTAAATCAGGCAGCGGTAAATCAACACTCATGCATGCAATGAGTGGTCTCGATCGTCCCGAAGAGGGTGAAGTTGTTATTGATGGCGAGAATATTCTAAAACTCAAGGCAAAGGCTGTTGATAAATTCCGTGCTACTAAAATGAGTTTTATTTTTCAGTCGTTTTTTGTCCAAGCGAACGAGACGTGCTATGACAATGTCAGCTTGCCGCTCGAAATTGCGCGCGTACCCAAGCGTGAGCGTCGAGCAAAAGTACAAAAAGCACTTGATGCCGTGGAACTGAGTGACAAGATAAAGTCGAAAGCACGTAATTTGTCCGGCGGCCAAAAACAACGACTTGCGATTGCTCGGGCGATTGTCAATGAACCAACAATTCTATTTGCCGACGAACCAACAGGAAACCTCGATAGTACAACTGGTGAAGTAATTGAGAATCTTTTGTTTGATTACAATAAAAAGAACGGGACGACGTTGATTATTGTGACGCACGATCCGGATCTCGCAAAGAAATGTGACATGCAATTGTTTATTAAGGATGGCAAAATTGCGAGTCAGGTAAACGAACAGAAAAAACCGAAAGTTACTAAAATTCCCGTAAGTAGTAGGAGGGCGCAGTAATGAGACGACGTGATATTGTTCGTCGAGCAGGTAGGAGCTTGCGCCAAGCCAAAGCGCGAACGCTCCTGACAAGCCTTGCTATCGCGGTCGGGGCTTTTACGCTTACGATATCGATTGCGGCCGGTGAAGGATCGCGCCAATATGCCGATAAACTTATTGGAAGCAATATTAATCCTCAGGCTTTATTTATTGTCAAAGATAAGTCCGTGTTTGAGGGGTCACAGACATCGACAGGCGTAACTGAATACGATGAAGACACGATTACGGGGCATGCGGCAATGGGGCAGCAGAATGTCAAGCAGCTCACGCAAGCAGACATTGATACATTAACGAAGCGGTCTGACCTGGAAGCGGTTCAGCCGATATATAACATATCAATGAAGTATTTCCAGGTGCAGGGAGTGGATAAAAAATATGTGGCGGAACTATCAACCTATAACGATGGTGTTCGAAGTGATACGGTCGCGGGGAGTCTTCCGCCACTCGAAAAGCAGATAAATGATACAGAAGTGGTTGTCCCCGAAAGCTTTGGTAAAACATTGGGTATGAGTGCGGCTGATATGGTGGGCAAGAAGATAACGATTGTTTTAGAGCGTGCGGCATCTGCGCCGACGAACCAGCAAATACAAGAGATTTTGATGACCGAAGGAACAGCAGGCTTGTCGAAACTAACGACAGGCGAAACGAAAACGGTCACGTATACAATAAGTGCAGTGACTAAGCAGGCATCGACGAGCCTCACGGCTCAAACAGAGATGCTAGTGGCAAATAGTCAAGCAAAACAGCTCTATGATTTTATGAAGAGCGGGACGAATACCTACCAACAGTATACAGGGGTGACGGCACGAGCAAAAAGTGATTTTAAGCCCGAAGACGTAAAAGCGTCACTTGAAAAGGCGGGCTTCGGTGCTCGAACGGCTAAAGATTTACAGAACCTTCTCTTTACAATTGTGAATATTCTTCAGGGTATCGTGACCGGGTTTGGTGTGTTGGCGTTGTTTGCAAGTGTGTTCGGTATCATTAACACGCAGTACATCAGTGTTTTGGAACGGACACAGCAGATTGGGCTGATGAAAGCCCTCGGTATGCGCAGCAAAGATGTTGCAAAATTATTCCGTTACGAGGCGGCGTGGATCGGATTTCTGGGCGGTGCTATCGGTGCGGGGATTGCTTGGGGACTTGGAACATGGCTCAACCCGTGGATCATGGAGCAGCTAAGCCTTGGAGATGGGAACTACCTACTCATATTCCAGCCAATACCCATTGCGCTCCTTATCGTCGCACTGATGATTGTCGCGGTTGTTGCAGGGTATTTTCCCGCGCGAAAAGCAGCGAAACTTGATCCAATCGAAGCACTAAGGACAGAGTAGGGGTTAAGCCCCTTCAATCTCCTAGTTGAAATTAATTCATAGGAGGTTTCTCCAACTCGCCAAAGCGCATACAATACACGCATACCTTCGGTGTGCTTCTGGTATAATGAAAGTCATGATTGATATTCGGTTGGTGCGGGAAAATCCTGAACTTGTTGCGCAAAATGCCAAAAACAAAGGCTATGATATTGATGTGAACAAATTAGTTGCTCTGGACGACGAGCGACGCACACTACAACAGCAGGTTGATGAACTTCGCGAAAAGCGAAATCAAAATGCCGCCAAAATGAAAGGCGGTAAGCCTGATCAGACTACGATAGATGAAGGCAAGCAAATCAAAATTGAGCTTGCTGAACGAGAAGGATACTTGACGGAAACCGAGGAAGAGTACTTTAAACTCTGGAAATCAATTCCAAATATAGCACTTCCGACTGTTCCTGTAGGGGCGAGTGAAGACGAAAATGTGGTCATCAAAACAGTTGGAAATATCCCACAGTTTGATTTTGAACCAAAGAATCATGCGGAAATTGCTGAAGCCAAGGGATGGCTCGACAAGGAGCGGGGCGCAAAGATTGCTGGTGCACGATTTGTCTACACAATGGGAGATCTTGTTCGGCTTGAATTTGCTCTGTGGCAATATGCTATGGATGTCCTGACAGATGAAAAAGTGTTGCAAAAAATCATCGATGACAATGGTCTCAAAGTAACGGCAAAGCCATTTAAGCCAATATTGCCACCTGCCGTTGCAAAACAGGCAGTATTTGAGGCGACTGGTCGTTTGAATAGGCAAGAACAGACCTATAAGATTGAGGATGAAGACTTATGGTTGAATGCCAGTGCAGAGCACACCATTTCACCAATTTATTTGGACGAAATCTTGGATGAAAAGGATTTGCCAATCCGATATGTTGGCTATACAACGGCGTTTCGTCGTGAAGCAGGAACGTATGGCAAGGATACTGAAGGTATTTTTCGCCTGCATCAGTTTAATAAGCTAGAAATGGAAAGCTTTACGACTGCAGAGACATCGCTTGATGAGCATTTCTTCCTTGTTGCTCTGCAGGAGTATCTTATGGCGCAGCTCGGGCTGCCGTATCATGTGCTCGAAAAATGTACGGCTGATATTGGGCGACCCAATGCAAAGGGCGTCGATATTGAAGTCTGGCTTCCGAGCCAACAAACGTATCGCGAAACTCATACAGCGGACTACATAGGCGATTACCAGACACGTGCTATGAAAACACGTGTCCGCCGAGCCGATGGAACTGTTGAGCTAGCGCACACGAACGACGCGACAGCGTTTTCTCAGCGACCGCTTGTTGGCATCCTTGAAAACTATCAAGACAAAGATGGCAATGTGACTGTACCGGAGGTTCTGCGCCCATATCTTGGTGGCCGCGAAGTGCTATAATTTTTGAAGTGTCGGGGTGTGGCGCAGCTCGGTAGCGCGCACCGTTCGGGACGGTGAGGTCGTCCGTTCAAATCGGATCACCCCGACCAATTTTAGGATACCCCTTCGCGGGTATTTTAAAATTGGTCAAGATATAAATCGAACGGACGACCGATAGGCGAAAACTGCCAGTGGCAGTTTGAGGAAGCCATGCTTGGCCGCAGCGGCAGGGCTTTAGCCCGGGAGCGGAGCAAAAGTGCGCCGTTCAAATCGGATCACCCCGACCAGAATTTATTTTTGTGGTCAAATCGTTTATAATAAGAAGTACATAGACGGAGGGCACCCCACAATATGATCAACCGAATAAGCATCACTGGCGTCAAATACGATGTTGATGAAGCAACGAAGAAATACGTTATCAAAAAAATTAGTCGGTTGGATCGTTACCTTCCCAGGCACGCACGCAAGACCGCAAGTGCCGAAGTACTCCTAAAAGAAGTCAACCGTGCTCATGGTAATAAATATGAGGCGGAAGTGATTGTTCATGTTCCAAACAAAACGCTGACCGCAAAGGATTCAACCGTCAATATATTGGCTGCGCTTGATATTGTAGAAGCAAAGCTTGCGACGCAACTCCATAAATATAAAATGACTGCGACCGATCACAATGGTCGTCATGGTATGCTGGCGCGCTTTAAACGTGGCTATGCCCGCGAAACAGCCTAAAACACCTGTTCTTTTCTGTGAAACGCGCTATAATAATACCCAGTGATTTTCAGACTATACGGCAGGAGTAGGGCTTATTATGGTAAGTAGACAAAAGGTCTTAACAAGAATTTTTGGTGATCCGCAAAAGCGGATTCTTAAAGGGTACGAAAAAAAGGTCGCGTCGGTAAATTCGCTTGCAGAAAAATACCATGCGATGAAAAAAACTGAGTTGAAGCAGCAAACTGCCGAACTCAAGAAACGCCTTGCGAAAAAGGGGGCAAAACTCGACGATATCTTACCTGATGCATTTGCACTGGTACGCGAAGCGAGCGACCGCGTACTTGGTATGCGACATTTTGATGTGCAGTTGATTGGTGGCATGGCACTGCATGACGGCAATGTGGCCGAAATGAAAACGGGTGAAGGTAAAACGCTTGTCGCGACACTACCAAGCTATCTTAATGCGCTCGAAGAAAAGGGCGTACATGTTGTCACGGTCAACGATTACCTGGCGCAGCGCGACGCTGGTTGGATGGGCGAACTGTATCATTTCTTGGGTCTTTCAACTGGCGTGATTATTAACGACGCATCATTTATTTACGATCCTGACTACGATAACGAGAAACACGACGATCCACGTATGCGCAAATTGCGTCCGGTGACACGCAAGGAAGCCTACGCTGCGGATATTACTTATGGTACGAACAATGAGTTCGGGTTTGATTATCTGCGCGACAACATGGTCAACGAACTGGAAGAGCTACGTCAGCGCGAATTGCACTACGCAATCGTGGACGAGGTGGACAGTATCTTGATCGACGAAGCTCGAACGCCGCTGATTATTAGCGCACCAGCCGCCGAAAATCCAGAAAGCTACCTACAGTTCGCAAAAGTTGCCGCAAAGCTTACGCCAGATGATTATGTGCTTGATGAAAAGCGCCGCACCGTCGCACTCACTGATGTTGGTGTTGATAAGGTCCAGAAAATGCTCGGTATTAAAAACCTATACACGCCAGAATACGTTCGTTCGGTGTATCACATGGATCAGGCACTCAAAGCTCAGACGTTGTTCCACCGCGACAAAGATTACGTGGTAACAAATGGCGGTGAGGTGATTATTGTCGATGAACACACCGGTCGTTTGATGCAAGGCCGCCGCTATAACGAAGGTTTACACCAAGCAATCGAAGCAAAAGAAGGTGTCCCAGTGTTGCAGGAAAGCATGACTTTGGCGACGATTTCATTCCAGAACTATTTCCGTTTGTACGACAAGCTATCGGGTATGACGGGTACGGCTATGACCGAGGCCGAGGAGTTTGGCAAAATATATCATCTTGATGTGGTAGATATCCCGACGCACCGTCCGATGATCCGTGACGATAAGGCGGACCGTATC